>PACG01000160.1 GCA_002699335.1 Candidatus Poribacteria bacterium | reverse complement strand
CTCTGGATCAGCCCTATGCTGTATTCGTGATCAATTAAGCAGAGGCGAAGGCTTCACCTAGTTCGTAATCGTAGCCATCGGAATGATGGACTATCTGGCAGTATTTATCTGGATTAGTTAGCATTTTTCAGCTTAGCCCATTTAATTGGTAGTTTATCCTCAGTCTCAACGGCTAATGTGATTTTCATCATTTCGGCAATTTCGTCTTTGCTTAAAACTGCGTTAGAGATCTGTACCTCGTCGATCAAGCCCTCAAAGTAGTGGTTGCCATCGCCTTTGAAACCTATATAGAGTGGGTCACCAGTCGGATCAACTGCTTCATTGACCGTTCCCTTAGTTTTTAGTTTGCCATCGACGTAAATTTTGGTCTCTTTGCTTTTCCCTTTGAAAGTGACGGCTGTATGGTGCCACTTGTTGAGTTTGTCCAAAAAGTCGAAGTCGCCCCCTGATTCAAGACGTGCTCCCCAAATACCGAACCACAATACGCCCTCTTTTTTGACGCACCACTGGTAAGCTCCTTGCTTGAAGACTACCCCACCGGCTCCCGACCATTTGCCCGGATTGCCCGTTACGTTGACCCATGCTTGGATAGTTAGATCACCTGTCTCCGAGTGTAGGGTTTTGTTATTTTGAACCATCACACGGGCATCTTTACCGTTGAATTTCAACGCTGATCCCGAAATGCCTTTGGCCCATTCAGCTTTCTGTATATCGCCGATATTACCGTTGGCCGCATCTTTAACCTTTTGTCCTTTCCCCTCATCTAAAGACCAGTAAGCGATCGTTTGCTTGTTAACCACGTCTGCCGCAAAAACTGAAACAGTCATCAGTGGAATAGCCAAAACCAAAATTGTCATTTGTTTCATTCTCAAGTGATCCTTATCTTGTTTACCTTTTTCCAAAAGGGCACCCTCTCTGGTAGAGGCGAGAGGTACTATTGCCAACCATGCTGCCAGGTCGAATTCGCCCGCAATATTGAAGTTTGTAATAAATCTGTTCAACCCCTTACCAACATTGGGTTTGAACGAATATCGAGACCGTTCCATTTCCGTCAACCTCCTAGGGATTTCACTCCTCTCTCCACTGACTGGTTATGCAGGAAACAAATTTAGGGATAAGCCTTGGTCTGTGCCCACATCGTTGTGAGCTTATCTCTTAGTTCAACGGCTGCGAATTTGATAGGGGCTTTTGATTTCACGAACTTAGCCCCGCCGTCTACCTCTCCATCGTTTTTAAACTTTGAGGCGTCTTTCGTCTTCTGCCCTTTCCCCTCATTGAAATGATAAAGCACAATTGTGTTGTCATCAGGGGTGAACTCTCTATCTGGGATGGCGAAGTTCTTGTTTTTCTGGTAGCGGGTGATGCTTGAGATTCTCACCTCGTCGATAATCCCGGTAAATGGCTCATTGTTGCAACACGGTCGCCAACCGACATGAAAGGCCTCATCAGTAGGCTGGATCTTGCCCTGGTTTGCTCTTGAAGCCTCATACTTACCGTTGACAAATGTATGATGCTCCTTTTTATCAAAGGTGACGGCCACAAAAGTCCATTTATTGAGTGGAACTTCACCTCCACCGTGCCAGGCCCACTCGGCCGCCTTGATAGCGGCTTTCAGAATATTGCTCTGGAGCGCGCATTCCCAGGAATTTTCCTTGTTAACGATAATAGCTGAACCTGACGTTGCTGTCGGGAAAACCCAGGCTTCCATTGTGAGATCACCTGTGATATCGAGACTATTACTGTCTGGAGCAATGACTCTTGTTTTACCATCTCCCTTAAACTCAATGGCAAAGTTGTCTATCGCCATCGTGTCGTGATTCACTACCAAGGTAAGGACAATAACGCATTAATTAGAAGAGATAGGGATTTCATAGCTAAACCTCCTTTCTGATTAGCTTAGTTTTGGGTAAATAGAAATGTGACCATAGATTCTGGATCTTACTTACCCTAGTACAAAATCAGATGTAGCACAAGATAATCTTCACCTCTACAGCGATTCTCAATTCGCGCCTAACAAAGGATAAAACAGGCACCAGTTGGCCGGCAAAACATCAGCTATATCAGGTAATGAACCCTGATTGACTAATCGGTAACCTGGCAGACAGAAACCAATTCGCCACTGGTTGCTGCGTGTGCAATTGGCATTATATGCCGATCTATTACCTTGCTAGCTAAATAAACTCCGATCCGGGTTNCCCACACCTATAGCCAAATCATTATAAAACGACATGTTTCTACTAGAAAACTAATGTATGAANCCAACTACTTCATTTTAAAATCCAATCATCGGAGGCTATCAGCAGGTCGNGACCTTACCGGCTCCCGTAGTACGTCATTAAACACTGATCCATCGCCCACGACGCCCGGGCCCCGCTTTCACCGGTTGAATCACAACAACCGGTACCTCTCAGTTGATCTACAATCGTCTGGATCAACGGCTGGTGGACATGCNGCGGATTCGGTGCCGAAATTGCCTCTTCTTTTCCACTCTTTTTCAGAACAATATCCGTATTCGAGAACACCGGAGTCTGTAATTCACCCTCCGAACCTGTAAACACAATCCGGTCCCCCGAATGATCGGCATGAAAATTCCATATACCAGTTCCAATACATTCCGACTCAAACTCAATACATGCACCTGTCACATCCTCTGCCTCATACGTTCCACCTATATTCACGGCAAACCCCTCGATTCGCCGAATCGGCCCTACTAGAAAATCCAGAATATCCAACCCGTGCGATGCCAGATCCAGAAACACACCGGCCCCTCCAATTGCTGGATCGTACCGCCAACCCTTGGCCTTTTCTCCTGTTGCCAGGGGAGTGTAGTGGACAATATGAACCGACGTCACTGTTCCGATGACCCCTGCCTGCAACAATTCTCGCACTTTCAAAAACCGTGGTAATGCTCGCCGATAGTAGGCTACAAAAAGCGGCACATCCTTCGCCTGAAAGGCCTCTACCATCCGCATACACTCCGCATGGTTCATCCCCATCGGCTTCTCCACCAGACAAGNTTTNCCCCTATCCGCTACCTTCAACGCTAGTTCGCAATGAGAGGATGGCGGTGTGGCGATATAAACCGCATCCACCTCCGGATCCTCAATCACTGTTTCCGCCTGATCGGTCCACTTTGGTACCTTGTGTCGTTGGGCAAAATCTTCCGCCTTTTCCCTGTCCCGGCGCATCACCATCACTAGATTTGATCCATCAACCTTCTGAAACCCCGGCCCGCTCTTCACCTCGCAGACATCTCCACATCCTACAATACCCCAGCGTACAGTTTCCACAATTATCCTCCTCTCTTGAACAACCTCAATTGGAAAATTCCGGTATTTCCAAAATATCCAGAGTCCTCAGGTTATGATTTCTCTCTCCCAAAAGTATANTTCTNAAGTTTGCTATTCTCAATTTCACTATTTTGAAGACTCATAGGGTNCCTCTCATGTTCCAACAGGTTAACGAATGGATGNAGCTTTTTCAAGGACTAACCCTTANCGAAATCTAGAGGAATCGATATAAATCGTAACAGAGTTGGTAAACGGTCATCTCTTAGGGGGATATAATTTCGACTAAACGGTAGGAACAGCAAGCGATTTAGGGGATTTCATCGCCGATACTGAGGTAGATTCCCTTGTCAACTATTAACTGACGCAGCACAGGCCTTTTCGCTAAGAAGGGACTGTGAACGAGATCGAGTCCCCAATATCTTCAGTCACTCAAATTCTCAGTGATCTGAACCACAGTGGAACCATTCGTAGCCGATTTCTCAGCTGCGAAACAAGCAAGATGAGTGTTCACTGCAACAGCCAAACTATCGTCCGATTCCGTGTCAGTCAGGACACAGTCGATTAGATGATCAATCGTTTCTTGAAAAGGATGATGTGAAACTGAGCCACTATCAGGCAAGATGGTGGGAAACGATCCAAAATCCCGTTGTCCGGGCACCTGTTTTGAATAGAATTGATTGTTACGAATAACACCTTCATCTCCAAACACCTCGATATTAAACACGTAAGGCATGAAGAAGGCCGTCGAACCCGATATCTTGCCGATTGTACCGNTGGCAAATTTTACCGATGCCATGGTTAGCGGTTTAATAACATGCGAAGGTACTGAATACNCAGGGGCAACACCACTTACCTGCACGATCTCATCGTTGTTCAGAATATAGCGTGCNGCATCCATAGCGTGACAGCCGCCATGAACTATCGCTCCAATATCCGTTGGGTTCCAACTCTTTTTATGAAACCTTCGGGGACTGATATTAGTTGGACCATGCCAGTAGTCNGCCTGTACTAGCAGTGGCTGACCAACCCAACCTTTGGCAACTACCTCTTTTATCGATAGAATCAGCGGATTCCAGCGCAGGACAAAGCTCACGACAGTTTTGACTTTTGCCTGTGATACGGCAACATGCATTGCGCGTAGTTCTTCTTTGTTGATGGCAACGGGTTTTTCTATCAGCAGATGCTTACCTGCTTTGGCTGCTGCGATAGCTTCTTCAGCGTGGCGGTCAGGAGGCGTACAAATAGAAATAACGTCGACCTCTGGATGCTGTAGTAACTTCGCATAATCATCGAAAAGATCACAATCTAGGTTGAGTTGTTGTGCTTTTCTTTGCGCACTTTCCAGGCTACGGCTACCGACAGCAACTAATCGGGTATTTGGATTATTTTGATAGGCCTTAATATGTTCCGTTGAAACATTACCAGCCCCTTGAATAGCTACNCCAAGCATTGTGATACTCCTTATTCAACTATTANAATGAGTCCTCGGAAAACACTCAAAATACAAAAGCCGGTTTGGAAAGATAAAGAGCCAAAAAAGTCAAAAAACGTAAAAAAGGAGTTCTATTGAACATTAGTCTTGGCCTTCCTCTTGATGTTTGGCCTCATTATAATGAGTTTCCCCGCTTTTGAGGAGGAGCAATTCGGACTTTTTTGTCTGACCGTTTTTCCGGTAAATTCATGATATTATTACCCTTTTAAATCTTTTGGTAGTGGAGCAGGTAAGAAGGGCATATTCCTAGGCTAAGTATTTGGCCCATCTCCTACAATACTCCCTAAATCTATCCATCAACGGTTAAAANCAACCGTGCGAATTTTAAGCCGCCAACTGGTTTTAATCGAGTATTTACACGTTCTGTCTTTAAGGGCTGTGCGTCAGGTGCTGAATCTAAAGTTTATACNGATTTGCCAGATTATGTCCAGTTTATCCACTGTAACTGCGAGATCAAGCGGAGAGAGGACGAAGTGTGGAGACGGTAACTAACCAGTACCTGAGTACTATNCGATCGATGCATTTAGAATGGGTCACACCGAGGCGACAATTTGCGAATATTGTGGTTTCGGCCCAGGAACTCAGCAAACACTACGACTTACATCAGTTCACTTAGCTATTGGCCATGGACTTGGTGGGTAGAAGCGCCAGTGCTATCTGGCCGCAGNTCCTGACAAACCTCGATAGCAATGGCTGCCTGACCAGTGGAGAGGTGAACGAGGCCGGCCAGTTTTCCCTATTGAATGAAACCTCTGACCGCTCCTTCAAAATAGCGAATTTTAGTGACAACGACCAAAAGTTGGTCCACAGTCGTCCGTTTTTATTTTCCCCGTTGGTCATAACCTGTTGCTACCTAGGATAAGATAAATCCCNGGTAGTCTTAGACCGCAGTTGGTCGGGGTTGTTTGTCTATGTATTATTCGGTGTGACGGGAGAAGAAGAAACTAGTGGAGAGAAGGAAAAGGCTAGGGCAGTGATACCCGCCTGATTACCCAGTACACCAGTTATCTTTTGCGCGGGTATCAGTGACCGCCTAGCNACTTAAAACTCTTACTTCAGAATCACCATCCTTTGGTGGCGAAAGCAGTCTAGAGTGTGGTCATTTACCATNCTGGCAGCTTGCATATAGGCATAAATGATAGTNGAGCCGACAAAGCGTAAACCACGTTCTTTGAGATCTTTGCTAAAGGCATCAGAGAGAANTGTANTCGCAGGTACTTCGGCAAGGCTCTGCCAGCGGTTTTGGATGGGNGGCCATCGACAAAGTGCCACTAGTAGTCAGAAAAGCTTGTAAATTCTTCTCGCACCTTGCTAACAGTGGAGCGTATTTTGAGGCGATTTCTCACGAGACCTGGGTTACTGATCAGTGCCGTGATCTTCTTCTCATCATAGCGTNCGATCTTGGCTGGGTCAAACAGTCCTCCCGATTCTTAGGATTGTGATCCAGCTAAGCCGAGCCTAGGCGCCCTCGAGGGTGATGAACTCAAAAAGGTTCCTGTCGTCATAAACGGACACTCCCCACTCTTTATCGTGGTAGACCACCTAGAGAGCACCCTCTCCACACCAGCTACATCGTTTCATTAAAGCTTATTTTTGCAACTGGCTTCAGTCTCTGCCTCANATTTCACCTTTAATCCATTCTGANCCTTGCGCTTCCAGCTCCTGCCGGATATCTGCTTCCAGTCGTCCGGGTATATTTAGCGGATTGAAGGCGGTACTACCGTTATCAACTACCAGGTTGTGACCCGTGATAGCTGACGATTCATCGGAAGCCAGAAAAAGCATGACCTGCGCCACCTGTTCCGGCCGAGAGGGGCTGCCCTGCGGATAGACGATTTTTTGTCTCCTAACCTCCGCCGGATTCCCTTGGAGCATTTCCAGTTTTTTCTCCGTCAACATGCGGGCTGGGGTGAGCGTATTAGCCCGAATCCCATAGGGGCCATATGTGACGGCTAGACTCTTGGTAAAATTGATTACTCCTGCCTTCGCTGGACCGTAGGATGAGATACTGGTCCCTCCGCTAAGGGCGTTGCTGGATGAGACATTGATAATGCTTCCTCCTCCCTGTTTAATCATCGAAGGAACCACCTCTTTGCAAAACAGAAGGGGAGCAGTCAGGTGGCAAAACAAGCCGTCTTCCCAGTCTCTCAGCTTCACTTCTTCCAACAGGCCGGCCGGATTTTCGATGATGGCATTGTTTGCCATAATGTCAACTTTTCCGTATCGTTGTAGGCAGAATTGAGCCAAGGCAGTAATATCCTCCGGTTTTAACACGTCACACTTTTTATAGATAATTTCGCCCTTTAGGCCTTCGGCCTGCTGGAGCACCTTCTGCGCATTCTCCGGCGTTCTACCCCGGTCGCAAATGACAACTGAAGCGCCTTCCTGAGCGAATAATAATGCACTGGCTTTACCTAGACCTAAAGTAGCACCAGTAATGATGGCTACTTTGTTGGCTAATCTTGTTCCCATAATTTATCCTTAACCTGAGTTCAGGCGGGCTAAGATCAATTCTGAGGGNTACCAATCTTTTTTCTCGAACCCGATTCTCAGCCCTACCTACAAACATTAAATTGGGTAACTTCAAATTATCATACAATCAAACCCTTGTAAAGTGTTTTCTATCCAGCTTTTCTACCTCATTGCTCGTCTACTCATAGAACCGGTTGTCGGAGTCGATGTCCAGGGAGATACCACCAAGAAACGCTGCGATCAGGCGGTAACCTACCCTTTCGAGGCCAAGCATTACAAAATCAGATGCCAAATATATCCCCATTTCGGTCACGCCCGAAGATTCTTGTGTTTCCGCTGGTTACGGTGTCACCAAAACCATTCGGACCAGGTGCATGTCGATGAGCTGTACCCAACTTCAATGGTGCCAAAGTCGCCTGTGGCTCGTACACCAAACCCGCCTTCGTGGACGAGGATTGTGGTTTTGAAGGATTCGGCTCTACTGTAAACACCCAAGCTTGCGCCAATGCGTGTAGCACTGGCTGTTCTGTCAGTTTCAGCAGTGACGGGTAGTCGTTGGNCATGTCTCGGTGAAACGGTTTGGGAATGTTTGTATTGCAAGGCGTGTCGAACCGGTCCGTCTGGCTCAAAGTGACCCAGATGGCGATGAGAAGTGGGCATCAAGCGTCGTGTTTTCTCGGCGGGAGATGATCTGAGATTCACCCAATTCCATTTCTTCAAACGCGTGGAGCATCCACCGGTAGGTAGATACTGATGGTGCTTTCAGATCATCGAGGATGAGGATGAGACGGGACGGAGAAAGNGGANATGCGGTCGAAGTGCGTGAGTTGGGAATACCTATGGGATCTTTGGAAGGGATGTCGTCGTCAAAGAGGAGAGATGTGCACCCACTGTCACCGCTCCAGNCGCGAATCTGATTGACCCACTAGCCAACGTGAGGGTCGTTGAAGCGGTGGGCATGGTGTCACATGAGGTCGTGGTATCCACTGCCACCTCTGGTGCCTNGACCGCCGTTTTCTGTGCTGTCGNCAAAGGGGCGGATTTCGCCGCGCACCGAGATGCAATAGAAAAAGAAGTGGCGAATGCTGCTGAAGAAGGGACGTTACCATAGGTCGAAGCCGGTGAGGCATTCAGGNGGGAATGTCNAAGCCTTTGTACCAGAGGCCATAGGAGGTGACTTCGGCCCAACCATCTTCATAATCTGCTCAGTGCAGGTGGAAGGTGGTCATAGCTTTGAGGGAGTATTTCGAACCAGGTTTTTGCGCCTTCTGATTCGCTGGCCATAGAGATGGCCTTATCGGTGAGATAGGNGAGGTGAGACGGCCGTCGTGGCAGCTGTCGNGGTTGGTGAGGTAGTTCACGCGGTAAGGTAGCNGTAGGTTTNCCGNGCCTGGTCTTCACACATCTTGAAGACAATCTGTTTTTCACCGCCATTCAGAGCATCGTAGAACNAGTCGTAAGCAAAGTGAGCGCATTTGGAAGAACTGAGNCNGGGTNCATCTCCCCAGCGGGCGCTGACAGAAGTGACATCGTCGTCGTCAGTGGGCCAGGAGACGATCTCGAGAAGGATCCGTTTGGCTGCATCGGCATATCTGTTTGCTTCAGTCATGAGAAACGCAAGCGACAGATCCATTAATTTCCTGTCGATNTATCCGCGAATATAGCTGAAGTANTCGCCGTACTCGAGGTACTCTGTTGNGCGTCCTGTGTTTTGTAATAGGTTGGGGCCTGGNNTGCAGCGCGCAGGCNCGCTTTCCAGGAGCGTTTTCGTGTGGTNCAAGGGGATGAGAATGNCCGATAAATCGGCTCTTGGATAGAGCAACCGGGCATGTTCCCGGGGAACCCCAGCAAGGAGATCATCGATGTCGGGCCAGGGAAGCTCGGGCGCATTTTCGGGAATAGTAAGCGTTGTTGGCCCCGGCGTGTGGCTTCATGCCCCTTTCGTCCAAGGAAGTACATCNCAGATATAATTCCTTGATTCGAGTTCCTGATCTGGCAGATGGACCGGATCGAGGCCCACCATTTTTTATAGACTGGGCCGACACCTTCTTTATCAATTTCGACATGGTATACCGATGCGCTTTCAGCCGGTAACCACGCCATCCCGGCGGCGTCACGTTTACTGAAATGCCATCTACTGGTCTGGGGAAGAGCATTGAGTCTCGAAATTTTTCTTTTAAAAATGCCAAAGTATATCTCCCGGCCTGAACCGTGTCGCGCCCGGTGATAAGACCGGCGCTGACTACGCTGAAATCTAAAGTGATAAAAATCAGCAGAATCCCTTACTAGCATCGAATTTGAGCCGATATAACAACTTGACGATTTCCGTCATCCCCTCTGAAATCTGGCTGTTTCCAGCCACTAAATTAGTAGTTGGTTCATTTACCTTATTACGCGCTCATCAGAATAGTTCTACTCTTCATCCTGCCAGTAGTTAGTGGTAAAACCAGGCTTGACCTGCGTCAATCCCACCGCCTGTCCTTTCGCCACAGTACCGGAAAACCAAACCTTATCGCTGTCGGGATAGTAGCACTGGTCAAACGAGGTATTGTTAGCAATCACCAAATAAACCAGATCTTGTTGGCTATCATTGATGATTTGATGCGGATCTCCAGGAGGAAAGACAAAGCAGTCTTCAGGCTCAATTTTGGTTAAACCGCTTTGAGTCCGCATCTTGCCTTGCCCACTCAGAATATAGTAAAGCTCCCACCAGGTAGCGTGTTGATGGTAGGGGAAGTTTTTCTTTCCTGGCGGCAACCTCACATGCTCTATTTCAAATGCAGCTTCGCGATCTTCGTCATCTTGTTGACGGAGACAACGTGAGATCTGTTTGCGAAGTACCTGGTAGACTTTTTTGGGTGAAGCAAAGAATTCGTCCTTTACTTCAGTCAAATTTACCTTTTGCATAATTACCTTACTCCTTGTTTTTTTAGCTTGAGTTTTCTGACGATTTATCCTTTTCCGACTTCTTGTCAGCATCTGTATCGTTGTCGGCCATACTAATTTCGATTTTCTCGGCCTTTCCCCTTTTTGTGGNNGCTAATATCCTCGCACTGGCGAGGTATTGAGGATCGACTCGCCTCCTGTCTGGATTATTTCCGCTATGATTGTAGTACCAAAAAACTGGCGAAAACGGCTTAAACCCAGTATATGACGGATTCCGTAAACCTCCCGTGGTTTTATAACCCCCATGTTATCGGTAGAAAATGTAAATTTGTCTGAGGCCAAGAATTATGCCGATTGCTAGCCAACTACCTCCTATAATGAAGTCTCCGAGAATTAATCCCCGAAAAAAGGTAGTGCTGATTGGAAAGCTTTTAAACTACCTCGTTTNAGACCACCCATTTTAGTAACCAACTAATCAAAACACAACTCCNCAAATTATACATGGCCCAACTGTCAGACAAAATGTAACCGAGTGCGTAAAAAGGNCACCAAATTAATTTTGCTCGTAAAACCATTAGTAAAGAACCAATGGTTCCACCAATTCCCATCGCAGAAATCGCTCGCCAGCTCGGAGTTTGAAGTAGGGTGATGATCGATGTAACGTATTGAGTGGATCACTTCCATACCATCGTGTTAAATAGGATGAATTAGCACCGATTTTGTAAAACGTCNTCAATGTCGAAAGATAACGTTATAAGACAACTCAAAACAACGGCTATGAGCATTCCTATCATAAAACGTCGGCGGTCNGCATGATCTTGGCCAACCATTTTCCTTTGAGTTGATGTGGCGTGGCATGGGATGAGGGTTAAGATCTCCTGTTTCTGCCCGTTTGAACATTATACTTGAAGCCAAATTTCTGGCACCCAGGTTGCNGAATCCAAATGTCAACAGAAGGNTTGTTCGGGAGTCCATCCTTTCAAAATCGTGAACTAGAAGCCCCAATTCAGCGCGGATTCTGGTAATTGTAACAGCGATAACATAAAACAGAAGCAGTTTGTAGGGCTCGTCCAACCAACATGGTCGGAAAATTGGTGGCTTGAGGAGATTGCGCAGCCGACAATGAAGATGTCGATACCAAGGTGAAGAGNACTTNTGCGACCGACGATGNTGGCGAGATAAGTCATAGAGTAATTGCCCGGCCGAAAAACCGGCGAACATCATGGCGATTACCAGTTAAGCATCATTTTGGTGATGAGCNCCCAATTCCTGAGCAATGGTAGACAGAGCTGGCAACATGGTGTCGATGGAGAGGAGCGACAAAACCATCAGTTCCGCATTGGCATGGATAGCAAAGGGCGAGTGNTGGACGATATCCTGGTGGAACTGNTCTGGCGTAGCGTGAAGCAGGAAGAGATCTACACCAAGGAGTACGATAGCGTAAAAGAACTACGAGAGAGCCTGCAACGANATTTTGACTTTGACAACCGCTATCCCCCCGTCAGTTTTTCAAGGGGAAGATCACCAGAGAGACCTGCATGGGGAGGGNCAGGATTATGCGATCTGTAACCAGGCGCCTGAGGATAGAGGCTTTGAGTTCGACAAAATTGATACCATTGTGTAGCCTCCAAGAACGGGTGATACAGCTTTTATAGCAAAGGANTTTTATCTTAATTTGATGGAATTACAGTCTCCTTGACAAAGGAATCTACACTATTGATTCTCGACAGATTTTCTATTTCTAAATTTAAAANGTGTAACATTTNCCTACTAGCATCTAAATCGTTTAGAATAACGGATTTTGTATCTTCAAATATATCTTTCAAATCAGNAAATAACCCGTAATAATAATTGATTCCTTCGTTTAGATTCTCTGCAAAGGCTAACAGATATTTTTCCTTTTTATCAGTCATAGAAACTCCCGCTTCCTCTATTTTGTTTTTCAGAAAATCAATATAGAGTTTCAGCTCTTTTATAAACATATTTGGACGATCGGTTCTTGTGATTACGTTAGATCTACCGTAAATGTGATCGGTGATCTCTTTTAAGCTCATTATTTTTGAAAAATACGCCATATTTGGTCCCGGACAAATAGAGACCCCACTACCTTCAACCCTCTTATCTAAATCATTCACTAATAATGCAGTCGTACCCAATCCCACACAAATACATGCTTTGTCAACAATTTTTTCAAACCTGTTTTGGTATCTATTAGTAGATGCTTCTTCCTCGTCTAGTTTTTTTAACTTTAGACGTTGATATTGGCGTGAAGCTGTGCAAATGTTTCTTGCGGAAAATTCTTTATCGGAAACAAGGTATCCCTTAGGGCAGGAACTACCAGGTGTTCCTTTCGCAATCAAAGATAACTTTTCAAGGTCTTTAGTATTATCTCTAAGACTATTGAAAGGAATACCTAAAGGAGAAATATTACTTAAATACAAATCATCTTCTTTGGCTTTAATTAATTTATTTAAAGTAGAATTATCAACTGTCGTTGCTTCAGGTACTAAAAGAAAAGGTGTGCCCCATCCAACCGAATCAACTTGATAATAATCGATTAGAAATTGATGCTCTTCAGCCGTGCCAACACCACCTTGAGCAGTAATTTTTAATGGCAGTTCGGTTTTGGGTATTGAACGCTTTTTATTGAAAAGAGCTCCAACAAGAATTTTGTGAATTTCATGAATTAATTCTTTACGTTTATCCTTAAATTCAGCTAATATGGGACCTAGAAGATATCCATCTGTTGCAAAGGCGTGTCCGCCACAATTAAGTCCCGATTCAATTCTATATTCTGAAACCCATAGACCTTTTTTAGCGAGAAATTTACCTTGGATAAAAGCAGACCTGTAATCGCTGACTTTCAAAACAATTTTCTTTTTTATTGCTCCATTTTCGTCAGGATAGAAATCTTCAAATTGATCCAAGTAGCCGTACAATCTTGGATTCATCCCTGCTGATAGAATTATGGAGGATGTTAAATCGCTATTGGCATATCCTCTAAGCGCAGCATGAGCATCATTGTATTCTACAGGCAATTTTTCATTCTTAATATGGTTCTCCTTATCAAGTTTGGTCATAATATTTGCATCAATACTACCCATTGATAAGCTGTCTTTTATCAGTGTTCCAATTTTATCTACATCGGAACATTCTGCCATTAAACTCTTGAGTTTCTGTTTTATTGCTGAACTGTCAGGCAACATATCGAGGTACTCTTTTATCTCGTTGCTTTTCTCAAGACTAGCGCTTTTTAACTCTTCAAATTTCTTTCTTGCTAAGTCATTTATTAAATTCAGATAGGACGTAATCCTTTTTGCTCTGAAATCTTCAGTTTTATTTGTAATCTCATCATACGGAATTTCAAACTTATCACAGTACATCTTTCTTAACTTTTCAAGAAGAATATCATCAACTAAAGAAATTACAGAATCAATGCCGTATTGGGAAACCTTGAATGGGGTATCTATGGAAAACCCAATTCCCATTACAGGAATATGGAATGAATGTGTTTTTCTCATATTTTCAATGTTTGTGTTTATGTGTTTCTCTATTAAGAACGTCCGTGAACAAGCAGATAATACACCGATTTAGTAGTGCGAACACAATCTCATTTATTTGCAGGACTACCAGGTCTAAAACCCTCGCTTTTCGGTGAATGACTCCTAGCATTCTTACTCATATTTGCTGGTCTTCAGCCATAACACCGGTGAAAGTAGCCCTATAGCCGAAGACCGACAAAACGCAGATCAACTCTTGTTATCAAGTGGCGTCCAATTCAAACGACCTGTTTACAGGACTGACTTTCAACGGGTCAGAGCAGAGTCTCCTTCATCGAGTCGATCAACCCATCCGGTGGATCGAACGGGAGTTCTACTGGAGCGTAGGTTAGGGCACTCTGATAAATTCCCATCAGCAGATTGAATTCGGCTAGTGATTGGGCCAGATGGGTTGGATGCACCTTTTGTTCGTCGTCTAGCCAATCAAAAACGGCTTCAGTTAGTCCAGCCTGACCTAAGAGGTCCTGTTCGCCGTAACCGTGGGAACCGCTCTCATACCCGCCTTCTGGTGTGCTACGTTCCCAACCAGACATATTCCAATGAACAAAGCCGCGGGTGCCAAAGACCGCAATTCGTTTATGGTGAAATACGCTCTCGTTGCCGGCGACGATGGTGGCTCCTTCAGTACCAAAAGTCACCAGGCAACGAACATCATTGGCATAAGTTATCGAGGCCGCTGCGTGTCTCGGAGACGGTTGTACGGCATCCAATTGGCTTCCATCTGCAACCTGACCAAAAACTTTGGCCGGCCGCGAGTTATCGATATATGAAGACACCAGCTGAAGCACATGTGGCCCCTGATCTATGGGTGTCGAACGGGCGCTGGCATCGATGAACTTAATATCACCAATCCTTCCGGCGGTGACATCAGCTTTGAGTTCTAAATTTCGTGGATGGAAATTCAGTTGTGTGTTGACACAGAATTTGGTCTTGGTGTTCTGACACAATTCTGCCAACTGTTTCCAATCTTCTGCAGCGACCGCAATCGGTTTTTCCACAATAGCGGCAGGCACTTCATGGTCCGATGCAACCTTCATCAGTGAATGACGGATCAGTTGACCTGTGCCGCGCAGTGTGGGAGCGGTGACAATGTGCAGTAAGTCGGGGCTTTCTCTCTCCAGCATCTGCTGGAAATCTGTGTAGCGCTGTGAGACACCAAAATCGTCTCCAAAAGAGTTGAGAAGTTCTTCATTCATATCGCAGATGGCAACAATTCGGCCACCCTCTACATGCTGATACGCCTGGGCGTGCCCACGCGCTCGCCCGCCACAACCTAAAAATGCGGATTTATACATGATCGTCCCCCTAGATGACTTTATAGACCTTAATCTTTCCTTTAATGAGTTGAGTTACTCTATTAACTGGCTTGAATTCCTCTTACAGCTAGCCTATCGGTATTTTTGGGCATTAAACTGAGAAGTTCCTGGCACTTTATTGTCTTTTGAGAGATGCGTTGGCCTCTCGCCGAAATACGACAATTCCTCTGACTGGTAGCTAACGACACAGTTAATACCGAACAGAGCGCCGAGGAACACTACAAGAACATTCTTCAAAACGGTACCATTCAAGGGATTAAACGGCCCCATCGGATCGGTTAGCGAATCGATATCTTCTGCTGTAATTGACTCCTCCCCCGCATAAATACAGCGAATTCCTAACCTCGTGATTAGGGGTTTCTGTTTCACTGGAGGCTGCTCAAGGGAGATGTCGGATTATCGCATTAAAAGCCCCAGTAGGGGACTTCTAACTTTCTACTAGCCCAGCGGCAGGTCTCTTAAAACGAAGGGATTTTACCATGCTTAAGCATTCAATTGCAATCCGGCCTCGAGTGGACTGTCATTGGCCTCCGCGTAGCATTAAGGCTAAATAAGCAAAGAGTGAAATCACTGGGTATCAAGTGGTGTAAAAGAGTACTTGCCTTGTCCACGACAGTCAAGTAGAAGTGAGTATTCGTCATTACTGGTTTGGACAGGATGTATGAGGGTACATTGGGTTATG
>PACG01000159.1 GCA_002699335.1 Candidatus Poribacteria bacterium | reverse complement strand
CGGCTCTTTGGGTGCTCATTTCAGCCGCCGCAGCCCGGTTTTGGTAGTCGTCGAAAAGGGACAATGGTTCCGGTACATCGGTGGTGTAGAGATCTAGGTCTTTCGGATTGGGAATGAAGGGATCGTGCGTGGCCTTGAACGTCGACATCAGGAAAAATGGCCGCTCTTTCTGTCGTGAACGCAACCAATTCAGGGATTGATCTGCAATCACATCGGCTGAATATCCGTCAAAGGATCTCGGCGTGTCCATCTCGACCATCTCTGGATTTAGATGCCGCCCCTGACCGGCAAAAACGGACCAGTAATCAAATCCATCCGGTTTACTCTTTTCCCTCAGTCCCAAATGCCATTTTCCCACCACAGCCGTTTGGTAACCGGTGCGGTGTAAATACTGAGGTAGCGTTGGTTGTTCGGTTTGATCGATGACATCACCTAAGGTATAAACGTTGTTGCGGTGACTGTATTTTCCCGTCAGGATAGAAGCACGGGCCGGAGTACAGATGGCATTGGTACAAAAGGCGTTGTTGAATCGCATGCCCTGGTTACCGATACGATCAATGTTGGGCGTCTGGTTCATTTGGCTGCCGTAGCAACTGATGGTAGAGGTTGCGTGATCGTCAGAGACAATTAGTAAAATATTAGGTCGCGGCTTCATGTTGAATAGTCTTTGTTATGATAAGGCACTAGATAAAGGGGAATACTAAGCTGTTCCTGCTTGGGGTAGGAGAAACAGTTCAAGTAGGGTTATCCTGCGGCGGAATGTTGATGTTCACCGAAAGTCGAAATTATACTGGGGCACCTTGAGCAGTTCTCCATCTCTGAGCGCCGATTGGTGGGCGATGATACCGGGAACGGTCATATTTAGAGACCAGGCAATGTTGATCAACGGCGGCCGGTTTTCCAACAGCGCAGTGATAAATTCGTCGGTCAGATAGCCGTGTGAGCCACCGTGTCCGCCGGCATCCATACCGGCAGGCAGTTGGGGCTTGGCTATGTTGGGAAGTTTTGGCCGGTCTTCTTCCGGGTAGAATTCCGTTCCATTCATATACCCCAGTTCGCCGTGTACCAAACCGGTTTCGCCACCTGATCCACGCATTCCCCAGCAAACGCTCATGCGCGAGGAACCGCCTTCCGAAGTCCGGAATAGGGCCACCTCGCTATCGAAGGGATTTTGAAAATGGTTGGCGTCAGGCTGAAACTGTGGTATGTGGCCTCTAAATCCCTGGCAAGAGACTTCGGTGAAACTTCCTCCTGTCACGGCGACGTAGTAAGCGGTCGAGTGTGTTGGATACCACATGGGCGGAATTCCGGTACGCCACTCCTGGTAAGCGGCTAACGGTGTGGGGAAATAGTGATAATACTGGCCTTCCGAATAAACGAGTTTGCCAAAGGCACCAGCTTTATAGAGCGTCCGCATAGCGTAACAGGCCGCATGATAAGCTGAGGTCTCAAACATCATGTATTCCAGGCCGGTTCTTTTGACCGTTTCGTAGAGTTCGTCGGCCTCTTCCAGCGAACCGAAGACAGCGGGTACGGCACAACCGACGTGTTTGCCGTGGTTCAGGCTTAACATGGCGTGACGGGCATGGTTGGGTGCGTTCGTAGCCAGAAAAATGACTTCCAGTGAAGTGTCTTTGACCATCTCTTCTACAGAGGAGTAGGTGGTTTGGCAATTGCAGACGGCGGCCAACTCAGCACAGCGGTCGGGGAAAATATCGCAGACGGCGGCCACTTCTACATTGGGATGGTGTTGGAACCCGAATGAGGCCCCGAAACGACAGACGCCATAGCCGGCAATCCCCATACGGATTTTGCGGTCTNAGACCGGTTCCCAGGCCTNTTTTTGTCGCTCAGTTGAGTCGATATCAGCGAATCCCTGGATGTCAGTCGGATCAGATCCTTGATTAGGAGCAGTCATATTTCCTCCAACAGGTGGTGGGTGATTTGTGGTATAGCACCTATTTTAACACGTATGTGGCTGAAGGCAAGTATGGGTAGGTGTAACACAACTCTGGCCAGCACTAGACCGAACAGATGTTTAGGGGTTCCATAAATTCCAGTCGGCTGAGTGCTTCCACTTATCGCAGGCCGGGCAGGTGCATAGATAGCGAAAAGCAAATCTCGGTTTGGAAGTGACATTGGCCGTGCCTGCGTGAGCGAATAAGTGCTGGAAGAACANTACATCACCCCGCTTAGGTTGCAGTTCTATGGGTTGTCCCAGTTTCAACACATGCAACCCATTGTGCAGATCCTGTAAGTATTCATACTTTTTCCCGTCTGATTCAGCCAATGACCGAACCAGACGATGTGAGCGCGGCCAGACCATAGTTCCGCCTCCTTGAGTCTCAGTATCACTNAGAAAGGTGAGCACTACCATCCGCAGCGGCCCGGGGAAGGTTGTGCGGTGTTTCTTCCCGCCCAACTCAATACCGTCGATGTGTGCCTTGCCCATCGACCATTCGCTNGTAGGAAAGACATTGATGGTGTTGATGCCATTAGGGCGATGTGCTATGGCCTCGGGGTCTTCCAGTAGTTGTGCCATGCTCTGCATAAATTCGGCGGTNCAACAAGCTAGTAAATCAGGTTCAGTGGTGGTGACATCAATCAGGTTTCTGTAAGTCTGGACTCTCGCGTGAGACGGCACAGTTTTCCAACTCTCCGGTTGGTCCGATCTCATTTCCAGAAGTGACCATAACACAGTTTCTGCCTTTTCCGAGATTTCTTCCGATATTAAACCGGAAGCCAGCAGATACCCCTGCTGATGGTATTGTTCAATTTGAGATGTCGATAAAATAATAGTAATTACCTGCCTTCCAGTGGGATCTGATCTCAACGGAATCCAACTTCGGATATTCTACCAAAATATTCCTTCGTCGACAATTAAACATTCTGCCTAACATCTCAAGGCCCACATCAGAGATAATATGCTAATATAAGCGTAATCGCTACGCTGGAGGGTAAAATGCCGATTAACGACGCCATGCCTGACTTGAATCGGATGATTCAGTTTTTCCCCGTTCAGAACCCTGATCCAAAGACACTGAGCACCGCTCAGATTGACCATTACAATCAGAAAGGGTATATTTCCCCTTTGAATGTCTTTTCAACNAAGGAGATAGACGCCCATCGNCTNTATTTCGATCAACTGATTGAGGAAACACTCTGTCAAGGCAGAGACGGTTATTCAATTAATGGGTGGCATAGCAAAAGTACTGAGATTTATGATCTGGTCACCGATTACCGGCTCCTGGACTATTTGGAAGATATCCTGGGACCGGATCTGATTTGCTGGGGTACCCACTATTTCTGTAAGATGCCCAACGACATCACGCGGGTTAGCTGGCACCAGGACGCTTCCTACTGGCCGATTACACCTAGTAAGACAGTGACGGTCTGGTTGGCCGTTGATGACACGGATCTGGGAAATGGGGCTATGCAGATCATTCCCAANTCTCATTTACACGGTCAAATTNCTTTTGAACATAGTTCCAGCCAGGAACAGAATGTATTAGGACAAACGGTATTAAAGCCGNAGGNTTACGGTGATGCTGCAGTANCCTTAGAAATGAAAGCTGGTCAAATTTCCCTCCATTCGGATCTACTGTTACACGGTTCTGAACCCAATACCTCCAACCGGCGTCGATGTGGCCTGACCATGCGATTCATTTCTCCCGATGTCAAGGCGTTGACTGGTTGGAACGGAAACACCATCATTGCCCGAGGCCAGGATCTATCCAATCACTGGAGTAATGCTCCCCGTCCTACCGGGTGAGGTTAACTGCCAAGTGAAACTGTGAGATTCTTCGCTGACGCCCAGAATAANAGTGGAGGTGTTTTTATCATCTTGAACGAAGTGCAGGATCTGTATGCTGTCCNATGNATAGGTGGGGATAAATTAGCCTTATAATTATTGGCTAACAACATCCACCTCACAGNNATAGTGTAACTNGGCTTTCTTGACANAGCTGTNTATNCCTANTAGCATCAAATATTATTTAATAGGGTAATTTCCGGCCCCNNCTAAATCNGAAGTTAACCGACTTGNGATTGACTNAATAATATGNGAAGGCGTATGTAATGGNCTGATCTCACGCATATAATATGGTAAAGGCACCTACTACTCTGTGCACGCATCGCATTGTGGAGAACCTAGTAAGACATTTTCCTTGCTTATTCCTGTTATATTACCAAGTAAAGCTTTTCATACCTTTCTCTAGGCCATTGATGTTTGTCCGAGTGAAAAACATACCTGAATTTACCACGGAAATTGGTGCAGTTTATTACCAACCAACGCATTGGTGATACCACCAAACAGTGTATCGTTTGTTATGCCAATGTTGCTCTGAGCGAGAAAGAATTGTTGAAGATGATGGAACTTGAATACATCAAGTCAGGCCTTGAAGAACAAGTTTCGCCATCTTTGTTCCAGCCGGATCAATTGGCCCAGGTGACCATTGAAGGTGGCAAAAAGGCTGAAGTCGCCGCCCTGAAAAAGCTACAGGAAGAAAGCTGTGTGGTAGTTGGTATTCATGAGATATACGGGCAGCCGGCAATCCTACGCGGAGAGTTAAGGTGACCAAACGATCAAGCACTTGGTGGTGGTAAGGGGATTACCAGCCCTGCCGGCCAGCGGCGGAGCGTAATTTTGGTCTCAAGCTTGATCTGAATGCCGTGTGCCGGTCGCTGGATTATGTTGATGAAGAGAGCCTAGATTTGGTTCAGCGCAGAGCATGGGATGCGGTCAACCGGCCTGTTCAGGAAGAAAATTGATGCCGTGTTGTATAGCTGCGCCACACTGTGTTTGAAGTCGATAGCCGAGGATGAGCTTCGCGGCAAGAGGTACAGCAAGGAATAAAATTCAATCCAAGCCAGGTGTTGCTGGCCTTACTGCTCACCAAGGAAGGGCTTCCGCTCGGATATCATGTGTATAATGGTGTAAGCTTGAAGACCATACGCATCACCGATGCACTGGCATATGTAGAGAGAATGGCCGCGGTTGAGTGGGTAGTGTTTGTGACTGATAGTGGGTTGTTGCTCTCAGTGGAAACTGGATCGACTGGAGCACTACAAGAAGAAGCACATTGTCGCCACACGGCTGAAGAATTAATTGCTCTGAAGGTATCAAATTATGAACAGGATGAGCCGACAGTAGTCAACGAAATAGCCGGGTCGATGAGCAGCGGTTGTGGGTAAATTACTCGGAACAACGTGCCAGGAAAGATGCTCATGACCGGCAAATAGCCCTCAATAAACAGTAGAAGAAAATCCTGGCTTCGAAGAGCGCTGAATCATTTATCAGCAACTTCGGCTAGCGAAAATACCTGCGATCGATAATCGGTGAGTATCGATGAAGAGAAAATCAAAAATGCCGAGCCGTGGAACGGTCGGCATGGGGGAATGACCAATATCGATCACATGACGACCAAACAGATATTCGGGCAATACAAGGGATTGTCGCGGGTTGAAGAATCGTTCCGCTTAACCAAGCATGACCTGTGGGTTGGTACGATTTATATTGGACGGCCAGATGCATCTAGGTGCATCTGGCGATTTGCTTTATGGTATTGGTGTGTATCCGCTATTTGTCGCAGCGGGTAAAACGGCAATACCAGCCGTTATCAGCCAAAAATATTTACCATGAACAGGTCCTGTGCCACAGAATATCCTTGTTGATAAGACGAATGGTCGTCGCTACGGTATACCNTCAAAANTTAGCACTGTCCCGCTATTATGCCGCCCTCATCGGGCGACACGCCCGTCAGTGATAGTGCAGATTTAGGGCANGGGGGATGTCAATTATAGCACTTATCACCATCTATCTCTATGACTCTGGCGTAAGTTCTGTTATGGATTTTTATGTTCTACTTTTGAGCCCAGGTAATATCACTAATTCAACACAGCACACACTGTATAGAAAGTGGCAAATCCGTACAGAGACAGAGCTACTTGTCAAATCGCTCTACAACGAGGTTGCAGCGGGACAGAGGTTATAGTTTCGAGGACCGGAGGAAGCGAATCTGCGACTCGTAGAGCAAGGGGTGAGCGTTGTGCGTGGCTTCNGCTTCTCCTATTAGAATGAACTGTCTCTGGTGGTAAGCGGACACCAGCGGGACATAAACAGATTGTCAAACAACACTTGATGGGCCGTGGAAGTGCCGATCTGTTTCAATGCCATGGCTACATTGAAGCGAACGTATCGGTTTTCGTCGTTGAGGGCGCATTGTAAGGCCGAAACCGCAGATTCAGCAGCAGTCCCCATTTTAGCTAATGNGCGTGCNGCATTGTCGCGAACCCANTACTGCTCGTCGTGTAGCAGCGAGGCTAAAGCCGGCACAATCGAATCATCGGTTTGGCCTGTTATGCCCAACGCCTCTGCTGCATTTCGACGCACCGGGGCCGAGTCATCCGTCAAAGCTTGTGCCAACTGATGAGTAGCAGTTTGTGCAGGGCTGCCAATATCACCCAGTGCATATGCAGCATTGGCGCGAACGGTATCATCCGGATCAGCTAAGGCCTCCGTCAGCGCGGGCACAACCGTAGCATCAGAAGCACCCAAAGCGTAGGCAGCGTAGCGACCGACCGACTCATCCGGTAGAAGGTCTATCAGTTCGGAAACGACAGGTTCGCCCCCCAAAGCATAGGCTGCATCCAGTTGCACCCTTTCCTCGCCAGTTCGGAGTTGCTTTATTAGCGAGGAAAGTTTGCTCTCGCTTTCNCTCCCGANCAAGGGACCAGAAGTAGATCCATTATCTGGAGATGATTCTCCTCGATACCAATCCCACAATTTGCGCCACATCAGGTTGTGTTCCATCTGACCGTTTTCAGGAGCAATTGCCTCCCAATCCGCTTGTTGGTGATTCCAGGATGGAGTTGTTGGTTCGTCCAGTCGATAAAANAGAAACTTTAGCATGTAGCGTTTACGTTGGCTCGAATTTGGCATGGCACGATGCCATAGATCGTAGTGAACCAGCGTGACAGCACCGGCCTGGCCTGACAGTACCAGTTCAGGTTGCCGATGCGCNGCCTCGCTGGTATCGTAATATTGCGTTCCCGGCAAGATAGCAGTTGGGCCTATCATTTCTGGAGTGTCCTGCGGATAGTAAAACGCCATGACCCATCGACAGCGGTGGTGGGTGGCTGATACATCGCCTTCATAGCTATCTTTGTGGAACGACTGNCCACTACTTTCTGGTGGGTTAAGATGACAATACCGATGGGAGTGCATCACATAGTTGGAGCCTAAAATACCGGTCAGGGCACCGTGTAAAACTGGATGGTCGAAGATTTGCTGAATATCGGGAATCAAGGGTAACATATTATTACCCAGGTTACCGTGCTGATCGAACATCTGCTCAACTTGCCGATGGATTTGCTGATGAACCTGATCCGGGAAACCGGTTGTCAATTTAAGATACCCGTTTTGAATAAAGGCTTTCATCTGCTGGTCGCTGAGAAGTTGTGTCGCTTTGCTCATTTGAATGACTCCTATAACCCTTTAATCGGTCGGGCTCAACCAGAGGCTGAGTTTATCTGCTGGGTCCAGTGTTATCTTGACCTTATTATACTCGCTTTCTTAGCAAAATTATAGGAATTTTTATCCCTATCAATTCGGTAGGCTTGTCGCGTATAATAGCGATTCCATATGTTTTCTCTAAATAGGAGATTTAAGATGCCTTTTGTAAATGTAAAAATGCTTGAAGGGCGAACGGCCGAGCAGAAGATAACGGCTNGTAAAAGCCATTACCGAATCAATGGCCGAGATCTGCGGGTGCAAATCCGGAATATACGATGGTGGTAGTGGAAGAAATTTCGAGGGATCATTGGGCTCATGGCGGTGTCATGGCATCAGATCGAATGGTCGATAGTAACGATAATAAGTAGTGGNATCTTCAAAAGATGCAGATTGAATATCGGGCTCCTAGAAATATAGCTGAACTTAACGATTCGATTTTTTGTAGTATGTGCGCTTTCGACTGTGATGAGGGCGGATTTTCGGATGACCATTTTTTCAGTCGGATCTTGAAACTCGATCCGTGGTATGACCTGAACAATACACGCGCTTGCTTTGTTGACGGTCAAGTTGCCAGTGTAGTGGTGATCTTCGAGCGTCCGATGCGCATTGGCAGCAGCGTTGTGCGGATGGGCGGATTGGGTAGTGTGGGTACACATCCCGATCATCGCAAAAAGGGCTATTCGTCGCAGGTACTGCTAGATACAGCTGATTATTTAGAGTCGGCCAGCTTTGATCTATCGCTGTTGTTTACTGGGACCAATCGCCACTATGCCAAAGCGGGTTGGGTGACTTATCCCGTTACTCTCCGCTCCATAGATTTATCAAACTGGCCCCAGCTTGACCTCGCCGCAGAAACAACCGAACTTTCCATCGAAACGTGTGATTATGGAACCGATCTGCCCATCTTAGTTGAGATCTACAACCAATTCAACAAAAGCCGAACCGGAACAACCGTTCGGAATCAGGCCTATTGGGAGAATCAACCCGAATGGCGAGGGCAAGATCCAGCTCTATTTTGGGTCGCCAGGCAAAACGGTCAGGTTGTNGCCTATCTGAAAGGTGGGGAAAAGGAGATCCTCGAGATCGGGCGTCGATTGAATCTGCCGAATGGAGTGCGGGTGCTGGCTCAGTTGATGGTTCATTTTCTGCAGAATCGAGTTGCGGCTAATCAGGAACAGATCCAGGTTAACGACTGCGCCGAAATTCGACAGTTCCTTGATCGTTTGGGTCTGGAATCTTCAACCCGTGAAACGACCCACTTCATGTTTCGGATCACTAACTTCCGGTCACTGCTGGAGAAGATCTGTCCGATGTTGGAACATCGGTTACGTACGTCTGAGTTGGCTGATTGGAAGGGGAAAATTCAGCTTCAATACGAGTTGGATACTCAAACGCTAACAGTTAGTGATCGCCAGATTAGAGTTGAATCTAATACCGATTCTCCAACCATTAACCTGTCGCTTAGCCAATTACAGGTCTTACAATTGATTTTCGGCGAACTGGACGATTCCATATTGGCCGATCATCCGATTCTGTTGGTTCTCTTTCCACCGGACCAGTTGTTGCACTGGTCACCGGACAACTTTTAATGTGATTATTGCGATGAATNGCCCGGTATTGTACAGGCANAGCAAAGTTATTCGCATGTTCCTTACAGCNGATTTCCCTTAACCTCTACCTCTTCCTNGCTGATAAACCGNCGAATANCGNNACAAATTTTNGATTAATATNNNGCTTAATCAACAGATTTNCTGGTGGTCGATCCTTGACTCTTGAGCTAAAGGGCTTCCATTTTTCTTAGCCGGTGTAGATGNGGGTGATGATGGCATTGGTAATTGATTCTTCTATCTACCGTATTTCAAAATCAATACGGGTTATTAGTCCTCTCTTCTATGGACAAATGTCATTCAATGATCAACATCATGTTACATTTAGGATTCATTGAAGAGCGTCATTTTCACCCTTTTCAGTATCGCCTCCTTATTCCGGTGCAAGATTTATCCAGCCCGATCAAGTGAGGGTAAGTTTTAGTGGAAGGCTTCCACGAGAATCCAACCCAACGGCAAATGTTCTTCTATCAAATCATCGGTTGAAAGTCCAGGTTTTCGGTAATCCGGGTGCCGTCTTTTTTGAATGCTTCCATATAGAGGCGAATCCGCTCTTTNGCCACCTTCAGATCGTAGTTGTTGAGGTTGATGTTGAGCAGGTCAATGTACCACGGTACTTTAACCGTNGCTAGAACGTAGGTCTCAACAATCTCCCTGGCGATGGGGAGCGTAGTTCTCTTGGAGTTATTATGCACATCTTTATCTTTGGCTTGCTGTAGTTTGTCGTACTCTTCCTCCAACAGTCTTTCAAACAACTCAGCGGTGAACAGGTCTCCCGATTTAGTACCTGTCTCAGCATCGTCTTCGTTCAGACGCCCACCTTTATGCAACCACTCCCACAGAATGCTCAACCGAATCTCGCCGGTTGCCATGTCCTCCATCAGGTACATGATGCTGTCGTCATCGAAGAAGTCGGCCGGCTTTAAGGCGGCCGCCTGGAAGCCTTGGCCAAACGCGTTACCGTATTGGAGGCCAACACTCAGCAAGTTCCGAGCCCCCCGGATGGTTCTGGGAGCAGGTTCCAGTTCGGTTAGACCATCGGCATCGGCTTGTGTATAGGTCAAGGGTAGGAACTCCCGACCCAGTTGATTGTTCTGACCGATATCGGCCCAGACCGGTCGGACAATATGTACCATCTTCCAGTGGGCCACCCATTTTCCACTGGCACCGGCTTCTTGCTCACGTCTGCCCCCAGCCACCGCTTTTTCCATGCTGTTGGCAACTCCTTCCACTGTCCCAACTGGAATGTTGGGTTCCATTCCTCCCTGCCAGAGGGCAAAGTTGCTGTTGAGGTCGGGCGTATTAACCGCGCGACGGACTCTATCTTCGTAGTTTTTCATGTAGCCGTAGGTCATGGTAATCGATTCGATATTGGGGTTGATAAAGCTTTGATCCCACTCTACGGCATCGGCTACGCTATTGATGTAATCCCATCGCCCGGTGTTGTAGCCGGCAAAATGCTCGCCCAATGCAGCCCGGATTTCCATCAACTGGAAGGTGGCTTCCAACTGCTCGACCAGGACATAGACTTTGACCGTGCCTATAGGCAAACCCAAGTGCGTCTCTAGAGTAGTGATCATGTCATTCCAGAGGGCAGCCTCCTCTGCGGTTTGGATCTTGGGCAGGTATAAGACAATAGAAGAATCCGTGGCTTGTAACTGCTGATAATTGTTGACGATATAGGTGNCCATATCCACCAGTGAGGCCGAGTAACCAAATCTATTTTCGTCGCGTACATGACGGTCATCAAGGTGCAGACCACGCGCTCGAAAGATTTTGGTGGTAAAGTCGAGTTGGGCTTCCCAATCAACGATCGTTTCCCGACCGAAAAATGAAACTGACCACTGGTTCATCTCTCTGGCCACCTGTGTTGCTGCTTGCATAAAAACGTCGTCACGGTCAATGGCCAACTTGAGGTTGCGTTGATTGTCTAGCGACATNGTGGTAATTTGCCCGAGTGCATCTTCGCCATCGAACATCCAACCGTCAGCTCCCGACAACAGAGCATAAGCCACGTTGCGGATACTGCGTTCGATAGGAACATTGGGTTTAGCCCCCGGCCCGGTACCTTGGATCCACTGGCGTTGCAAATCAGCCGGGATTTCCGGGCCGATAAATTTACCGTCTCTGGCATCCTGGACTCTGATGCTGGTACGTGGAATATAGTCATCAGGGCTAAGAAAATTAAGCGGTTGNTGTTTCTCACCCCGTTCGGTGCGACGATCCATCCGCTTCCGCATGATGGCCAATCGNTCGTGGTTAAGCTCCGACAAAGAACTCAGTGCAGTTAAAACTTCAGGGGTATAGACATCCGGATAATCACGGTCGAGATGGTCTCGAATTTGAATATCTGCCATTCTTTCTCCTTTTGGTCAATTGGTTTATGAAGGTGAAGGATATAGTCAAATCGCTTATGTTGTAGTTCAGGGGAGTTTGCCCCACTTCAGTTCTCCCCTTACTAGGGGGAGCGAATGTACCCGATCGCTAGACAGCGTATACATTCGCGGGGGGCTAGAGAACTGGCGGAGGTTTTATCAGCCTAACCACGCTATTCTCAAAACACTCTACAAACCGGATAATAATTATTTCATTTGGCTTGGGNCCGATGCTCAACTGTAGCTTAGACTAAAGTATCAAGTGCAATCAGGTAGTTAAGAAAATACCACAACAAGTGCTTGCAAGTCTAGCCATTTTCCAGCACCATAATTCAATCCTTCCNGCACCACAGGAATTTGATCCCTAGAGCAATTACTATTCTGTTCAGTGCCACTTGGCCCAAGGGCATCAGGCGGAGCAAAATGGATCTCGGCTGGAAGCTACTTAGCAATAGCTTGATAATTGCCAATTGTTGGCCAACTATTCCAACTGACTCTATGTGTGATCAGTTTGCTCAGGTCTCAACAATTCAAAGCCCCACTTGGGTTCGTAGCCTGTTTCAAACAGTTAAGCCAAATTTGCCTTTAACCAGTCCTAACATTGGCACCTTGCTTAGCCACACCGATGATGGTGTCTGCTAGTAGCCAGGTGGGCCTCAGTTGGGGCACAACAGCATGGTCCATGAAAATCCGATTAGCCGTGGATCGCCTCAGCGAAAGCTGACATTAGAGATAGATCTTTCTCGATCACGTTTCCGGTAACAATGAAGTCGGCACCTGCTTCTACCTTTTGCCGGGCGGTTTCTGGAGATCTAATCCCACCACCAACGATAATTGGCACTGAAACCTGTTTTTTGACCGATGAAATCATTAGATCCGGTACGGGAATTTCGGCTCCACTGCCAGCCTCAAGGTAAATTAATTGCATGCCAAGATATTGACCAGCGAGTGCGTGTGCCCAGGCAATTTCAAATTTGTCACGTGGTATAGGGGTGGTATTGCTAATGAAACTAACGGAAGTCTGTGTGCCACCGTCGATTAGAAGGTAACCTGTTGGAATAGGNTCTAGCCCTTGTTTCTGAATCAGGGGTGCGGCTCTCACCTGCTCACTAATGAGATAATTTGGGTTCCGGCCACTAATCAAGCTCATGAAAAAGATTGCGTCGGCATACGAGGTCAGTTGCATCGCTGACCCAGGGAAAAGGATTATGGGAAGATCAGTCGAAATTTGAAGTGTCTCAGCAATTAAGCTCAAATCGTTGGTTAGGAAGCTGCCCCCCAATAAAAGTGCATCAACCCCCGCGCTTTGGGCTTGTTGGCCAAAACGAGGAATATCGTGTTGTTTTAATCGATCAGGATCAACTAAAACCAAGTACCCGGCCTGATATTTCTCACCTACAGCTTGAAGTTGTTCAAATACGGTCATGGGTAAAGCGCAATGTAGTTAAACCCAACCAGCNAAAATAAGGTGTCGAAGTTCTAGTAGTAATCGGGGTTGATGCTTAAGAACTGTTTTGAAAATAGTTGGCATGTTTACTTTTTCTGGGGGCATACGGTTAAGTACGGNGGCACAACGATCAAACATTTCGTCGCTAAATTTTAACGCTTCGTCTCGAATTCGGCAGATCCGCTTAAAATGCTTGCCAATTTCTCGATCCCAACGACCTTCATAGATACTCAAAGCTTTTGCTGAAACATCCCCTTTTTTCAAACAATCTACGGCCGTATCAGCAGCAAACATACCTGAATACATGGCATTGGCAATCCCGCCCCCCGAAATTGGGTCACTGTGGTGAGCCGCATCCCCCACAATTAAAATCCCATCACCAACCAATTTCGGCAAACTGTCACCAACGGGAACTGCACCGATAACTTGACCTATAATTTTACCTCGAGGAAATTTCCGTTTAACAAACTCGTTAAGGTAGTCAATAGCTAATTTTCCCCCTTTACCAGAGATTGCTCCACCTATCCCAACACCNACGTTGGCAATATCAGCACCTTTAGGAAAAACCCAAATATAACCACGCGGTGCTATTTCCCTACCGACGTAAAAATCACAGTATTCAGGTTCGATATCGATTTTAGATATGAGATACTGGGCACAAACATCAATATCTCTTAGATCGTGAGTAGTATCAATCCCAGCCCATCGACCTACCTGAGACTCAATACCGTCAGCGGCAATTACAACTTTAGTTTTGACTGTATAGTCTCTAGCCGAATGTCTAAAAACAATCCCATTTACNNATCCATTATCATCTTTCCTCACACCNGTTGCTCTAGCTTTAACAATAATATCAGCCCCTGCATTGGCAGCCATTTCAGTNAAAACCCGATCAAATACTTTGCGTTCTAAGACATAACCCGCATTAGGCACATCCATCTGAACAGGTATTTCACTTGGTGAGAAAATACGCGCTCCGTTAATCGGTTGAGAAACCCAGCTTGGATCCGGTTCAATAAATTCGCACAGAGCCTCTGTGCTAATCCCTTCTGCTCAGCGGACAGGTGTACCGATCTCTTGCCGTTTCTCCAGCACCAGCGTCCGAAGTCCACTTTCTGCAGCCACTTTAGCCGCCATCGNCCCCCCCGGTCCGGCCCCAACCACGATCATATCGTAATCCGAATGAATCACTAGAACAGTCCCCGCCCCTCGTATTCAGGATAGTAAATTTTATTTCGGTATTCCATTGCTAACGCTCCGACCGGACATCCTTTGATGCACTTGGCACAGTGCGTACATTGTGGTTGATCGATCTCCAAGTGAAGATCCACCAATTCGATGATGTTTTCTGGACAAACAGCGATACAAGAACCGCAGTAGCTACAGAGTTCATTGTAGATGTGAATCATAATTTTTCCTCAATTTGATTAGTAATGCCCGGCTCGAACCAGTCAGCAATCTCCCTCGCATCAGGCCCAGGCCGAAGGTCAGNGAAGTCGGCTCCCTTAGTTGGTTCGAAGGTAAACTTAAGCCTGTCCACAACTTGTTAGTGAAGCGACTTTGATCTGGGGGTGATTGGGGAGCCGAGGGGGTGTCAAACCGTTGCGCCTAGACAAGCCGCCAATAAACCGACAAAAATGTTCCACTTCATCCATTTTTGAATACGCGCACAATTACGTTGTGTTGGATTAGTCCAGAGTTGAAACCCAAGATAGACCAATACTAGATCTACACCAAAAATCATTAATACCAGATAGATCCAGGAGTACCAGTTCAACAAGTAGGGGATGGGACTAAAAATGATTCCACCTCCTATCAGCAACAACGCAATAGAGATTGCCCGACGTTCCCCCCACAACAGTGGCAAAGTTGCTACCGATTGAGCCCGGTCACCTGGTAAGTCTTCAAGGTCCTTTACAATTTCTCTTGCAGTCGTAAAGAGAAAAGCGAAAATCGCCAGTGGAAAAACCTCTCGAGTGATTCCTTTCGCCACCCCGCCAGCAATAAATGTCAAAGCGGTTAAGCTTCCAACTACTAGATTACCGATCAGAGGCGTCCGTTTGAGCCAAAAAGCGTAGGCCACCAAAGTCGACACTACCCCAACGACGATTAAAAATGCGGTTTGATTAACCCGATAGCCGAGTTGAACACTGCNCCCCAACAGAATCAGTGAGAAGATCAAGGCCTGCCGGCGACTGACCCGGCCCGACGGAATGGGCCGCTTGGGTTTGTTAATCCGGTCAATTCGAACATCGCAAAAATCGTTCAAGCTATTACCGGCTGATAGGGCTAAAAACGCAGCCACGGCCACTAGCCAAACCGATCGATTTACATCAAACCACTGCCACCAACTCTGGTCAGAGGTCAGGAGTAACCCGTCGGTGATATACGCACCTGACCAAACCGACAGAAAAGCGATCAATCCATTCAATGGTCGGCAGAGTTCCACAAAGCTAGAAATACAACTTAGTGGAATTGGCCTTGCACTAATATTAAGGATATTTGATTCCAAACCGAGTTGCATAGTACCATCGCAGCAGTAAAATTATGCCGATAAATAGCACCGCATAGATTGGTAGCAACACGCTAACAATCACTGAAAAGGTCAGAATACCGATCCGGGTAGAGAAAACAATCGCGTTGACTTCAGCGTTCGGCTGCTCAGGATCTGCATCAGAAAATATGGTTTCCGAACGGTCTTGGGAGCTGAGTAACAGGTTCATCCGAACAAAAAAAGGCAAACAAACAAGTGTCGTCACCAGCGCAAACCAGCTTTGTAGCCAATAAGCGCTGATGATTGAAAGCAACAAAACCGCCAAGCTCAACTGACCCGCCTTCCGTTTTCCCAACAAAGCCCCGGTAGTTAGGTCCCCGTTGGCTTGATCACCAGTTATGTCCGGAAGGGTTGTATTGATAAAGGCTGAAGCCACACAAAGAATATAGGGCAACGATTGAGTCACCGCCTCCATGGAAAATGAGGCGGTGGATGTCCAGCCCACCCAAAAAGCGATTCCGCCATAACCAACCGCATTGGCCAACAGATCAAATATAGGTTTTCCTTTTAGCCGAATTGGTGGTAGTGAGTAAATCAACCCAAAAACTGCAGAACTGACGATTAAGGCTAAAAGGATCGGATTTCGTCCGCTGAACCGCNCGATTGCCCATAACAATCCACTACTGATTAACAACACCGCTTCTACCGTGATTATAGAAATTTTGACGAGACCATCAGCCACCAAATAGAGTTTCTGGTTGACAGCATCCGTCTCCCGATCTGAAATCTGGTTGACGATATAACAGCCGGCGACCAGTAAACTGTATAGTACCAGCGTCTCAACTAATTGCGTCGGTGGCCTCCATATTGGTATGACCGCCGACAAGGGGTCCTGCTGCAAAGCTGCATGATAGTAACCGAGTATCACCTGCGTCCAAACAGGCAAAAGTAACATCGGGCGAACAACAGCCAAATAGTCAAACCATCGGAGAAGCGAATGGTTATCAGCTTGACCGAACTTTTGCATGTGGATCTATTAGAATCTGGAACCTCAGGGGATAGCGAATGTGTAAGCGGATATTCCGGCTGAACCAAGGGTAACCTTTGGTTCCTAATTCCCTATTCCATTCTGTTTGAGGATAGCCTCGAGTCCTATAATTCGCTGCCTTAGATCCTGAAGTTCTCGGTTAATTTGGGTTGATCGACGGGCTTGAGCCTGAGCCTTCAGTTCATCGCGATGCAGACGCGCTGGAAATCCTGATATTATGCCAGCGTTATCTGGAATACTCTTGGTGATACCCGATCTAGCCAGAATAACATTGTGATCACCAATTGTTAGGTGGCCTGCGATTCCAACCTGCCCAGCCAAAGTTACATAATTGCCGATCTTAGTACTGCCCGAAATCCCAACCTGTGCTGCAATAAGACAGTGTTTGCCAATTTCGACATTGTGAGCAATTTGCACCAAATTATCGATTTTAGTNCCTTGGCCAATAACTGTTGCNGTATTAGCCAACGCAGCACGATCTACAGTTGTATTGGCACCAATCTCGACATCATCTTCGATAACCACCGTGCCGATTTGTGGGATCTTATGATGCTGGTCTTCAAAAGTAGCGAAACCAAAACCATCGCTGCCGATCACCGCACTATTATGGACAACCACTCGGTCTCCGATACTGACCTCTTCTCGCACCGTAACACTGGCGTGGATCCTTGTATGACAACCGATTTTCGATTTTGAACCNATATAAGTGAAAGGGGAAATGACGGTTCGGTCTCCTATTTGTACCTCATTAGCAATGATACAATTGGCTTGAACCGAAACGTCTTCACCCAAGACTACCTGTTCCCCAATTTGAGCTGTTGGATCAATGCCAATCGGATCCGCAATAGCCGCATCGGCGAAAGTTTTGTGGACCTGCAAAAAAGCGTAATAGGGCTCAGCCACACAAATACCGCTTTCAACCAGTTGCTCCGTCGGTTCAATATCTTGGCCAAGGATGATAGCGGAAGCCGAGGTTTGGTCGATCTGGTTCCGGTACTTGGGGTTGGCCAAAAACGTAATCTGCCCGGCGTTGGCTTGTTGAAGACTAGAAATCCCGTTAATCTCTAACTGGCGGTCGCCGAAAATGACACCACCAATAATTTGGTGGATCTGATCTAAGGTCAGAATCATGAGTTAGTCTGTCAGGCGTTGCATGCAACGTCTCTACTCTTCCGACGCTGATTCCTTCTTCTTGGGCTGACCGTACTTAGCGTTCAATGTCTTGATAATCCGCTCTGTCAAGTCATATTTAGGAGATACGTAGAGCGCAACCGGTATCGAGTAAGCACCGACGGTCAGGCGTTGATCCAAAATTAAGCTGTAGTTCTCATTTTTACCGATCTCCTCGATCAGTACTTTAACTTCCTCGATGATGGGTTCTAGAAGTTCCTTTTGCTTCTCAATCAGTGCTTGTTGCCCATTTTCTAGCCGTTGACGATATTCTTCTTGCTTGATTCGAATATCTTGTCTTGCCGCTCGGACGGCATCATCGTCGAGGAAAAGTTCCTGTTTGGTTAGGCGCTCTTCCGAAACGACAATTTCGTCCTCCAGACCTTTCAGTCGGGTTTTTAGTCGCTCTTCCAACGCTTTTAGCTCGGCATCGGCCTCTTTGGCTTTTTTGTACCCCTCAATTACCCGTTGAGTATCAATGACTCCTAACCTAAAATCCTGCGCGTCGGCGCAGAGCGCAACAAAACTGATCCATACATACAACAATNAGATTCGACTAAAAAACTTGTTCACTAAATCACTCCCTATACCATGATTTTTTACTATGACTGCCACTTCGTTACCAAGTTTGTGATTAAAGGTCGCCNCAACTTAAGTAGACCTGCCTAAGTCAGCAACATCTTCTAAGTCGACGTTAGAAACTGGGGCCGATAGTGAAATGAAACTCACCTTTTCCNCGTCCACCTGTGCCATCATCGCGGTGAAATCCATATCCCCACTCAGCGCGTAGTAGCATTCCTTGTAGATCCATTCTAACTCCAAAGCCAGCTCCTGTTTTGAAGGTCAAGTCATTTCGACGCAATTCTCCCCAGGGTTTATCCCATACTTGCCCGAAATCGAAAAAGGCCACCCCTGTAAACTGCTGTGCAATCGGAATCCGGTATTCGATGTTACCATACAACGACTTGTCTCCTCCATTCAGAGACGGTACACCGTTGTTGAACGGGAGGATCTCAAAGTCTTGATAGCCGCGAACCGTTTCAATCCCACCCAAAAAATATCGTTCAAAAAACAGGAAATAATCGTTCTCATCCGCCCTGGATTGTAGGTAACCCCCGTAAAGATGGAGGGCGATGACCATGTTTTTCCAGGTTTTGATGTATTGGCTCAAATCTACCGTATACTTAANAAATTGGCTGTCTGCTCCCAATAACCCACCTGAGTATTCGTAGGAGACAGTGTTGTAGGTTCCGTTGATCGGGTAGTTAAGGCTCATCCGGTAGTCTCGTGTATCTTTGGAGAGATAGAAGGTTAAACTTCGAGTCCAGCGATCATAGATTCTGTCCTCTCTCTTCAGGTAGTCGATCTCAGTATGGGTTTTGTCGTTTCGGAAACGAATTGATAGATCGTAGTCATTTAGGACTGGACGACCAATCGTAACCGAAGCCCCTTTCCGTTCGTAGATCGGCCAGTTAGCATATCCATAGCGAGACAAAATGCTTCGAGTGTAGTATTGACGACGCCGATTGTTGTACAAACTGAAGTTTAGTCGGGTTGGTGTTCCCAAGATCCAGGGGGTATTGACCCGGAACTCTGCTGTTTGACGATAGCGAGTACCGACTTCACCCTTTAGATGAACTCGGTAAGCCCGACCCAGAACGTTGGAGTGACTGACCTCCGCCATGCCGAACAGACCTCCTTCACTCCCATACCCTCCTCCAACACTGAACATACCCATTTTATCCCGCTCAGTGACGTTGACAATCAGGTCGCGACGTTGACCTTCCTCTTCACTAGGAATAAAATCAACATTGGTAATTGATCCTAGTTGAAATAGTCTTTGACGAGCTTTCCGAATTTTCTGGATATCAAAGAACTCATCGGTCTTGATATTCAACCTGTCGAGTTCACGACTNATGACTCTCTCTTTAGTCTTAAGCAGTCCGTTAATTTTGANATTTTCGATGATAATTACATCACCTTCGCTGATGTTGAAAATAACGTCGACAATCTGGCTTTCTTCGTCGAAACTAGGGGCCGGATCTANTTCAACTAGCAGGTAGCCTTCCTCCTGATACAGTTCAGTAATCTTATCAATCGATTTCTGAAATTTGCCACGGTTGAAAATTTCGCCCTCTGCGGGATCCATCATTTCTCTGATCTTGGATTCTTGGAAAGCTGGTTTCTCCGAAAAACGGATCTTGACTTTATACTCGCCAACGCTATATTGAACCCCTTCATCAACTTTAATATCGAGAATTAAACCTGTNTTATCCTCATTAAAACGCTTGTCGTAGCCAAGTACCTGTGACTGGGCATACCCGCTATCTTGATAAAAGTAGTTAAGAGTTATTAGGTCTTCTTCCAGCACATTTTCATCGAAGTATTTTCCAACCTTGGTTTTGAGTTGGCGAGCCAGTTTTTTTTGGGCCAACCCTTTACTTCCAACGAAGTTAATCTCTTGAATCTTGATCCGTTTTCCTTCTTTAATGTTAAAAGTTAAAATAACCGTATTATTATCTTCGTCAAGATCAAGTTCGGTGGTTACCTCTGCTAAATAGTATCCTTTTTTACGGTAAGTTTTGAGGATCTGTTGTCGATTTTGCCAGGCGAGGTAATCGGTAAAAATCTCACCTGTCTTGAAGTTGATGGCTTCTTTGATTTTACCGTACCGGATCTTCTCGTTACCGATGATCTCCATCCCTTCAATTTTGGAGCTTTCAGTCAGTCGNAAAATAACTTCGAGGCCTCCATTTTNGTAGGGTTCAACATCGACTGAAATATCAGAGAATAACCCAGTATCCTTAACTATATTTTTAATATCTTTGCTNAGCTGGTCGGGGTCTACTTCTTTACCGACAGCCGTCTGAATGATAGAACGCAGCAACGCCTCTTCACCTGTTACACCTTCAAAGCGGATGTTTTGAACACTTAAAGGGNTNATTTCTGTTGTCTCTGCTTGCGGATCCTTCGCTGCCGTTTTGTCAGGACCTGGCCGGGGTTGGAAAACCGATTCTGGGGAANAGGATTCTTCTTGGGATAAGAGTGGCAAACAGAAAAAAATAGCCGTCAAGCAAACGACAAATAAAATGGAATGAGTTCGCGAAAAGATCGTGATCATGCCCGACCTCCGGTCGGCGAGTAGGGGCGAAAAATTTNCCCCTCCATTAATCCTAGTAGATCTGGGTTCCGGTAGTTTGTGTCAATTGATGGAAATCGTGAATTAGATCTTTCGTTACAACCCCAGGGTTTCCTGCTCCAATGACTCGATTGTCGATTTTGACCACCGGAATGACTTCTGCGGCCGTTCCTGTTAAAAAACACTCTTCAGCAATATAGAGATCGTGGCGGGTAAAAACCTTCTCCACCACTTTAATCTGTCTTTTTTCTGCCAAGTCGATGACAGCATTGCGGGTAATGCCCTCTAAGATGCCTACATATGTTGGCGGCGTCACCAGTTCGCCCTTTTTTAGGTAGAAAATGTTGTCGCCCGAACACTCGACCACATGACCGTCTACGTTTAACATCAAAACTTCGACGACTCCAGCCTGTTTCCCTTCAATCTTAGCTAAGATGTTGTTTAAGTAGTTCAGTGATTTGATACGAGGATTGACAGCCTCTGAGATGTTGCGACGGGCCGGCACGGTGATAATGTCTAGCCCTTTTTCATAGTATTCGGCTGGATAAAGCACAATTGTGTCCGCAATAATAATTATGCTAGGGATTGGGCACTTGTCTGGGTCCAACCCTAAATCGCCTACGCCACGAGTAACTATCAAACGAATATAGGCGTCCCTCAGGTGGTTACGTTGTAAAGTTGTCAGAACCGCTTGTTCCATCTCCGTAATTGAAATTGGTATGGTGAGCAGAATGGCACATGCTGATTCGTAAAGCCTTTCTAGATGCTCGTTCAGCTTGAAAACGCGGCCATTATAAGATCTTATTCCTTCAAAAACACCATCGCCATAAAGCAGCCCATGATCGAAGACCGAAATCTTGGCCTCGTCCTGCACGTAATACTGACCATCAATATAAATTTCCATAAATTGTTACCCGGAGAGGAAGATCCGATCCCACCAACTCGTTCGAGCCGGACATCTATTAACCAAAAACCAAAGTTGAGAGGNTTGATTGTGGGATTCTGACCATCGACTTGCGCATATTAACTCACTCCATAATCTGTTTGGCTGCAGAAATTTTACCATCAACGAGATGGACACGGCGGTCGGCTCGTTGCGCCAATGTATGGTCATGTGTAATCAATACCAAGGTCTGAGAAAACCGGTCGTTTAAATCCCAAAGTAAGTCCAAGACACCGCTGCTAGTTTTTCGATCCAAATTACCTGTCGGCTCATCTGCCAGAATCACACGTGGCTGATTGATTAACGCTCTAGCAATTGCAACCCGTTGACGCTCTCCACCAGAAAGTTGCGTCGGGTAGTGATCGAGTCGATCGTCTAGCCCAACGTACGCCAAAAGTTCGTCAGCCTGCTGAAGGGCTTGGTCCATGCTATGGGTACCGGAGATCATCGCACCTAATGCTACATTTTCCCGAGCGGAGAATTCGGATAGCAGGTGATGAAACTGAAACACAAATCCGATTTCCTGATTCCGAAAGTGATCCAACTCTCGGTCTTCGAAATCAAAAATATTCTGATTGCCAAAAAAAATGGTGCCAGATGTTGGTTGATCTAAGCCGCCGATCAGATGCAACAAGGTGCTTTTACCTACCCCGGAAGTCCCGACAATTGCTAGAATTTCGCTCGCTTTAACCTCNAAGTTAATGCCTCGTAGCACTCTGATTTCGTTGCTTGCCTCAGTGTAAGTACGGTGAATATCAACGATACGAATCATACTATGATGCTGCACTTATCTGACCTATTCGTACCGCAAGGCTTCAACAGGAACCAAATTGGAAGATTGCCAGGCTGGATATAGCGTTGCCCCCAAGCAGATGAAAAACGACAAGAAATTGATGAACAGGACATAGACCCAGTCGATCTCTACCGCTAGTTGGCTGAGTTGGTAAACACGACTATCGATTTGAATTGGGCGGACCACACAGTAGAGAACAAATGTGACAATCAAAACCCAGAAGATCGGAATCCCAATCTTGGAGACGAAGTTGTCCTCTTGCCCATTTATGAGTGNAGTTGAGCGAACCGGTTTAGTCGAACGGGTAATTGCCATCCAGACCTGTAAGGCAACAGGTAGGATAATCGTTAGCGAAAGCCAGTATGAGGGACGATTATTTTCTAGATCTAGGAGGAAACAGAGTCCAATGCCGAGTACTGTTCCAATCATTGAACCCAAGATACCGATTAAAATCCCTTGAGAAATAAAGATTTTAGAGATTTGACGCTTGGAGGCGCCAAGAGCACGTAAAATACCAATATCCCGCGTTTTTTCCATTACCATCATAATCAGAGTACTGGCGATATTGAAAGCCGCGACCAAGACAATCAAAGCTTCGATAATTAATGTCACTATCTTTTCTAGTTTCATTGCTTCAAAAAGAGGTGCGTACTGCTTCATCCAGGTATCCGTTAAAGGGACACCTTTCAACCCACCACCTGGAAACTTAACNNGCTCTCGAATTCGTTTAGCAACGGTTTCGGCGATCTCCGGTGCAGAGGCTTTAACCTGAATCAAGTTGGCTTGTCCGCTGCGATTATAGAGGTCCTGTGCGGCTAGCAGCGAAACAAAGCCAAAGGCGTTGTCATAGGTGTGGAGTCCCGATTGGTACAGGCCTACCACCACATAGTTGCTGACATCGGCGAAGAAGGTACTGGGATTAGCCGGATTAGGTTCCATCTTGGATATCAGTCTAATTATGTCACCGGTGAATAGTCCTTTTTGACCGGCGACGTTGTAACCCAAGATAATGCCCCCTTTGAGTGTCTCCCGCTTAGATAACTTCTCTTGCGCAGCGGATATTAGCTNAGGATCATCAAAATCAACTGATCCNNTCACATACTCTGAAAACNCTGTTACGCTGTNCTCNTGCTTTAGGTCTATCCCTTTAACGTAGATTGTTCCTTCGATTTTCTTCGATCCTTTGGGCTGAAGTGCCAGTTGACTGTAAATCACCGGCGAGGCGGCAACCACATCATCAACCTGTTTTATCTGCTGGATCATCTGATCGTAGTTTTTGAAAAAACCATTCATCGAGCGAACAAACACGTGAGCTTCGTTGGCTAGCAATTTGTCCTTTAGTGCCTGCTCGAATCCGTTCATTACCGAAACTACCAGAATCACGGTGGCGATACCAAGGGAAACGCCACCTACCGAAATTAAGCTGATAATCGAAATGAAGGATTGTTTTCGCCGAGACTTTAAATACCGTCTCGCCACAAATCGCTCAAAGNGCATAAATAATTAAATTAGAGGCCTATCGAAATGAGCGACTCAGCTAATGGCGCTTATTTCTATTCACACTCCAAACTCTAAAGTTCGGGTTTCATTTGGGGAAAGAGAATCACATCACGAATTGAGGATTGATCTGTCAGGAGCATCGTTAGACGGTCAATGCCAATACCAAGCCCACCNGTTGGTGGCATACCGTACTCCAGCGCTCTCAGATAGTCTTCATCCATTAAAAAGGCCTCTTCATCTCCGTCCGCCCGCTTTTTCGCTTGATCTACAAACCGTTCACGCTGATCCATTGGATCATTCAGTTCGCTAAAAGCATTACCAANTTCCATTCCGTAAATAAAAACCTCAAATCGCTCTACCAAACTATCATCATCTCGTTTTTTCTTCGCCAGTGGAGAGACCTCAACTGGATAGTCGTAGATGAAAGTCGGTTGAATCAACTTTGGTTCAACGAAGGTGGCAAACACTTCTGCTATGAGTTCACCTCGTTTCTCAGTACCAGAAGCCGACTTACGGTCGGNGTCGTCTCCCGTAGATTGCAGCAGATCCGCTAGCTCTGCCAGGCTTTGCTGACTAACATCAATTCCTACCACTTTTTTGATAGCTTCAAACATAGTCATCCGTGGCCAAGGCGGATCGTAACAGATGGCCGTCTCTTGATATTGGATCTCGGTTTGTCCAAAAACAGTCTGCGCCACATGTGAAACCAGGTTCTCTGTCAGCCGCATCATGTCCTGATAATCAGCGAAGGCTTGATAGAGCTCAATCATGGTAAACTCCGGATTATGATCGCGATCCATCCCCTCGTTGCGAAAATCTTTGGCGAATTCGTAAACTCGATCGATACCACCAACAATCAGTCGCTTCAGATACAGTTCATTAGCAATCCGAAGATAAAGATCCATCCCGAGCGTATTGTGGTGTGTAATGAACGGCCGGGCGTTGGCACCGCCATAAATCGGTTGTAGAATTGGTGTCTCGACCTCCAGAAATCCCCTCTGATTCAGGTAGGTGCGAATGGATTGAATGATCTGCGTTCGGTGGATGAANACCTGNTTGACATCCGGATTCACAATGAGGTCAGCGTAGCGTTGTCGGTACCGGGTTTCAATATCTTGCAGGCCGTGAAACTTTTCCGGTAGCGGCCGAATCGACTTAGACAGTAATTGAAACCGATTTGCCATTACGGTTACTTCGCCTGTTCGAGTCCGAAAAACGGGGCCTTCCACACCAATTAAATCGCCGACATCAAACTTCTTGTAGATTTGGTGTTGATCGGCCCCTACCGCTTTTTTACTGATGTAGATCTGAATCTGACCTGTGTGGTCTTGTAGGTGTGCGAACCCAGAATTCCCATGATCCCGTTTGGTCATTATTCGACCGGATACACAGACGGGATCATCTTCATCCGGTTCGTTGCCGGCTTCAGCGTAAGTTTCTAAAATCTGCTTGGCGGTCGTATCGGGATCGTAACGGTAAGGATAAGGATCTATGCCCAGATCCCTCAATTCTTGAACCTTATCAATCCGTTGACGCATTAGCTCATTAGTGTGTTCCACTCTATTTTAAAGTCCTTTAACAGATACGAGAAGCACATCACTAGAAGTTTAGGCCTCAGCGAGAGCCGCTGTTTGATCATCTGCTGGTCGGCGATTTGCCCTGTACTTAAGATAACCTTCAATAAACCGGTCGATTTCGCCATCTAAAACTGCATCGACATTTCCTGTTTCAATATTGGTGCGAGTATCCTTCACCAAACGATAAGGATGCATGACATAGGATCGGATCTGACTGCCGAAACTGATCTCGACTTGATCGCCTTTCAGTTTCGCGATTTCCTCTTGCTGTATCAACTGATGGTGTTCATAAAGCCGAGACCTCAACACCTTCATTGCCAATTCCCGATTCTTGTGTTGTGATCGTTCATTCTGGCACTGNGCTACGATNCCTGTCGGAATGTGTGTTATCCGTACAGCAGAGTCGGTTGTATTGACGTGTTGTCCACCTGCGCCGCTGGCACGATAGAAGTCAATTCTCAACTCTGAAGGACTAAGTTCGACTTCGATGTTATCGTCAATTTCGGGGGTGACAGACAGAGAGGCAAAAGAGGTATGTCGGCGCTTGTTGAAATCGAAAGGAGAGATACGTACTAGCCGATGGATGCCGGCTTCAGCTTTTAGATAACCGTAAGCCAAATCGCCATTGACTAGAATAGTGGCGCTTTTAATCCCAGCCTCATCGCCAGCCGAAAGATCAATCATCTCAGTTTGGTAACTTTTCCCTTCACACCACCGTAGATACATTCGCATCAACATGGCTGCCCAATCTTGTGACTCTGTTCCGCCAGCACCCGGCCGAATGTTAATAATCGCATTATCACGGTCACGCTCCCCACTCAGAATAACCGACAATTCGATTTTATCGATTCTACGGTTGAGGTGGTCCAGNCCTGCAATAATTTCATCACCCACCCCTAGATCTTCCTCTTCCATTGCCAACTCAAACAGNATTTGAAGATCTTCTAACTCGGAGGCGGTTTGCTGATATGATTGGATTTCAGTCCGCAAATTGGAAATTTGTTGAGANGTTTTCTGTGCCTCTTGAGTATTATTCCAGAAATCGGGTAGGGCNGCCTTATTTTCTAGCTCAATTAACGTCGNACTTTTGCTTTCAAAGTCAAAGATAACCTCGCAAATCTGATAATCGCAGGATAGCGGACTCTAAATCAACTTTTAAATCGGTGAACATACCTACCTCGTTGTTACTATACCTTATTCTATTGCTTTTTCGTCTACTTTCGGCCCCGATCGGGGAATCTGTGGGAATGTGATGAGCGTTAGCTAAAGCCTAGATAAATTCGGTTGTCTGTCGTAAGAACANACCCGATCCTTGCCCAATTGTTTGGCCCGATAAAGGGCAGTATCTGCCTGTTTAATAGCCTCTTCTGCTTCAATTTCACCGAGGATAGTCGTCACTCCGATGCTTAAATTAACAGACACGGAGGTTTCAGCCGTCTGAATTGGTGGGTGGCTAACTCGACCTCGAATCCGTTCTGCCAATTTGATTGTCTGTTTAGCGTCGCAATTAGACAAAACAGCTAGAAACTCTTCCCCACCGAACCGACCTATGGCATCTTCAGACCGAATTGAAGTTAACATTCGCTCAGCCACCTGATGCAACACAGCATTTCCTGCCAAGTGACCGTAGTTATTGTTGACCTGTCTGAAGTTGTCAACATCAGCCATTATCAANCTGACCGGTGTACTGTGACGGAGAGAGAAATCAATCTGATTCTGAAGCCAACCAACGATCCCACTATAATTCAGCAGATTGGTCAACAGCGGATCGTGTGTCGCTTGAAACTGAAATAACCGGCAGTCGGCGAGTAATTGAGCCTGAGCCTTGGCCGTCCGCTTGACAACTTGTAGATAGGCACGCAGCAACTGATAATCATCGGTACTGGTAATGCAAACATCCGCCCCGGCCTCCAAAAGATCGACTTTCCAGTCTACCGTGCTGACAGATCTATCTGCGATCAATTGCCGTATTAGGATCGTAAAAGTATGTGGAACGGCCTGTTNCCTAACGGATTGGCAAATTGACAGCCCGTCAACTAGATCTGCAAAATTAGCCAGAATAATGTCTGGCGATGACGAAAGCAACTGACTTACCTGAATCGTACCACTAGCAGTAATAATCTCGCCGTCCGGGAACACATCCGATACAATTTGTCTGATCAGCTCAATCTGATCCTGAGCCGATGTGTACATAGACGCATCGGCGCTTTGCACGGATGTGAACCGCACATCCACNTCTGGCGTCTTTGTTCCAACTTCAGCTATCAGAATTCGCACCACTGTGATTTTCCGGTCAGGAACCGATATTTGAACTAAAGTGGGACTATCGATCGGACCGAAGAGCCCCTATGCCTCTGCTTCTTGCCTGAACCGCCATAAGAACAACGCTTAATAAAAAGCAGAGAAGTGGAAACCAGTTCCCCCAGCGAGTGCTGAGCGTCGGTTTAGCATCGGCAATCAGAGGCAACTGATGGACCAATACGCCAGCTTCATCACTAGGCCAAATTGTTGGCGTGATCTGCCTNCCGAACCGGTCAATTATACATGAGATGCCGCCATTGGCGCAACGGAAAACGGGAACACGGTTTTCAACTGCTCGAAACGGTGCCATAGCAAAATGCTGTAGTGGGGCCAGTGTATTTTCGAACCATGCATCGTTAGTCAGAATTCCCAGCAGATCGGCTCCCTCTAGGACAAACTGGCGCACTAGATCTGGAAAGGANGATTCAAAGCAGATCGCAACACCCATTCGCAGTTCCGGCCAGTTGGGAATGGGAAAAGTTTCGTATCCTCTGCCAGGTGAAAACCCAGTTGGCAATTGAATTAGATCTGGTAAAACGTCAGCGAAAGGAGTGTATTCTCCAAACGGTACCAGATGGNTTTTCGAGTAAGCCCCAAGTTTCTTTCCCTCGGAATCTAACAAAAAAACCGTATTGTACGCTTTTCTAACAGGCTTGGGTTTTCCCTCCTGACTTTCGTAGACGTAGTGTGGAATCCCAGTCAGTAAGTTTGTCTCTTGCCNTTCCAATAGCTGTTGCAGTTGGTAGGCGTAGACGTTTGTTGTACCAGAAAAAATTGGGCTAGAAAATGCCGTTTCGGGTAATGTCAAAAAATCGAGATTTTGACTTAAGACAGATTGAGATTCTCCCCTTAGATTTTCAGTCTTAACATCCAGTTGAGTAGAACAGGCCTTTTTCAGTAAAGATAAATAGCGTTGAAAGATGGATTTAAAGTTTTGTGGGTTCCATTTCTCACTTTGCGGAATGTTGCCTGGTACCAGACCAATTTTGACTTGATGTGTTGCTTGTGCTGGCTGTGTTAAAACAATCCAGCCGAAAACCAGACTGGCACAAACCACAGAGAACGGCAGAATCGTTGCCCGAACTCGAACCCGCCAGTTGGGATCAAACAATGTGGCTAGAAGTACATTAAAAAGCATTAGTATAAAGCTGACGCCATGAACACCAAAGACGGAGGCNATCTGGATGNCAGGTAGATTCTGCCACTGCGTATAGCCTATGCTCATCCAGGGGAAACCCGACATCATCCATTCAGAGATCCACTCCAAACCCGTCCAAACAGCCGCCAGTTGGAAAATCACCAAACTGCGAGGAATAAAACCTGTAGAGTTACTTCTCGGCCTCTGCCAAGTCAAGAGGAAGGATAGGCAGAATACGGCGGGGTAAAGCGACAGGTAGCCGGACATGGCAAGGTAGCCAATACCCGTAGTTAGCCAATTGGTAAAGATATTTCCTGTTTCAGCGAAAGGTGCCAGCAGCGCGATCCAATAGAGAGTACCGAGATATTGAATCAACCCATTCACATAACCAAGTAGAAATGCACTTTTCCAAGTCTTTACCTCTTTCAAAGCGAGGAGAAGAGGAATCCAGGCAACCCATGCCAGCGGCCAAATCCCAACACCTGAATTACTCAAAATAGAGAGTAGGCCGCTTCCTGCCGCGAGAGCAATGAGCAGCCATTTTTGCCGCGTTCTAGGTTGGGACTTTGTCTCCGAAACAGTTATTTCCTCAGTCGGTTGAGTCTCGGTTGACTCGTTGGAGTAGAATTTCTTCATTATCGCCTTCGTAAAACTTGTAATAGGTCGTCAAGCGCTTCAATCCTGAGCAATCTGCAGATGATCAACAGAATTACTAATCCCAGACCAATCGGAACAAAGACACCGATTAAGCGAGGCGTCAATCCTTCAATACCGATTAGCGATTCGATCCAGTGGTTGGACCATNTACAAACAAGCCCCATCACCGTTGCTGCCAGTAAAAGTCTTAGGACTAGGGAGGGTAGACTTCTCAATCCGAGTCCANCAACTCGACGATTAAGCAACCAGAGTAGTAACAAAAAATTAAGCGTGATCGTAGAGGCCGTAGAAATAGCCAGAGAACGGTGATCTAGACCCAATCGGAGAATAAAGACGTAATTGAGAATGATGTTAATCACAACCGACAATAGACTAACCCAGACAGGCGTCTTGGTATCGTTGTGGGCATAGAATCCATCAGTGGTAATTTTAAGGGCAGAGTACGCGCAAAGGCCAAAAGNATAAAAAAACAATGCCGTTGCAATCGGCGTTGTATGATCTGCATTTTTCCCGATACCATAGATCAATCGGCAAATCGGTTCGGCCAGGACCATAAGTCCCGCTGAAGCCGGGATGGTCAACAGCAGTACCAATTCCAGTGATTTTCGGTACGATTGGCGGAATAGATCTATTCGTCCTTCAGCCAGATGACGTGCAAAGTTAGGTAACGAGACCGTAGAAATCGCAACCCCGAAAACACCAATTGGCAAATGCATTAATCGAAAAGACCACTTGATCCATGATAACCAGTTTTCACCTACTGAAGCAAACATTCCATTGACCATCACGTTGATCTGAACTGCAGCGNCTCCCAAGATGNCAGGAATCACTAGNCCTATAACCTGACGAACTCGNGCATCGACAAAATTGAAAACGGGTCGGAAACGGAATCCAACCTGCCACATAGAGGGNANTTGGACCAGAAACTGNAAGCCACCNCCAACCAACACACCTAGTGCCAAGCCAGTTACAGGATGCCAACCGATTTTGGGAAACAGGAAAAATCCAGTAATGCCGATCAAAATGGTAGAGAGATTAAAAAAAGAGGATGCTGCAGCGGGGATACCGAACCGTCCCTTACTATTTAGCAATCCCATAGCGATGGCAGCCAAGGAAACCAATAATAGAAAAGGGAACATCATCCGAGTCAAGAAAATTGTTAACTGTCGCTTGCTGGCGAAACCAAAATGTTTGTTGGGTTCTAGGGCTAGGTTAAATCCTTGTCCGAGGTAAATTAGGTTGATGAGATAGGGGGCAGCTAAAATTCCGACCAGCGTTATTATAACCAGCAAAACGGCAATTCCACTAAAAACACGATTGGCCAAGTCCCATGCGGCTTCTTCGCTATCTTCGACTGCAGTCGAGGTAAACGTGGTGACGAAGGCTTTACTGAGAATCCCTTCGCCAAACAGGTCACGCATCAGGTTTGGAATCTGAAATGCCGCATAAAAAGCGTCAGTGACGGCAGTTGAACCGAAGAGATAGGCAATCATTTGTTCTCGAATTAATCCTAGTATCCGTGATCCCATCACAGCAATGCTGACAATACCGGCCGCACGTACCGTATTCGTTCTCGATCCAACTGTAGAGACCTGATCTGATGAGATCGGGGNCTTCAACTCAATNTGAGACTGGGGATTGGTCTGAGTGGAAGAACTAGGTTTNCCGGTGAGCATCGGACTTATGAGCCTCGGCCACGACCGGAGGTTTGTACACTTGGCGCTTCGTTCGACCTACGGTCAGTGTCCTCAACCTGGTCGTGAAGCGGCCTTGTAGCGAGGATGCTTTGATCTGGGGATTCAAGGGGAAACGGTCAACTTAGAGTGGTAAGCTGACAACTTGACCGGTTCTAATTGACTGATAGGCGGCCAGGGCAATTTCTGTCGCAGCCCTACCATCAGTACCTGTGACAGGAGGTAACTGACCTTGCAGAATCGCTTCAATAAAAGCCTGGATTTCCGCTTTTACAGGCGGAGATCCAGCGATTTCTGTGGCGGGAATGGTTTCTGTTTGACCGTCAAAAGTGCGGATCTGAATTTGGGAGTTTTCTCCCCAAATAGTTGGAAAATGGAGAGATCCCTTCTCACAATCCACCGCTCCTCCATATCCCCCAAGGGCGGAGACTTGACCTGCGTGCAAGAAGCCAATTGCACCGTTGGTAAACCGCATGGTCAGGAAAACCAGATCCGCATAGTCAGTGTGTGGCTGAAGATAAATGCCACCGGAGGCATGNACGCTGGAAACTCGATCCTCAGTTCCGATGCCTAATGTCCAACGCATGAAGTCGATCTCGTGGGCATTCACTTCCATCAGAAAGCCACCACATTGGTCACGCTTCATCCGCCAATGGGACGGTTCACCTGCCCAAGGGCCACCGGTCCGATGCACCTTCATACTAATCGGACGACCATACGTTCCGCTATGCACCAACTGACGGATCGTTGAGTGAACGGCGTGAAACCGGCAGACCAACCCAACTCCTAGTTGAACACCATTTGATTCAGCCGCACGGATCATTCGGTCACAGTCGACTAATGTAGTTGCCATCGGTTTCTCAGTGAAAATGTGTTTGCCGGCTGCAGCCGCCTCGACGGCAATATCCGCGTGTAGAAGAGGTGGTGTGGCGATTAAAATTGTGTCGATTCTGTCATCGACCAGTAGATCGAGATAATCATCAGTAAACTCAGCNTCAATGTCAGAAGCTAAACTTTTTGCGAGAGAAATNTCCAGATCACTAACAGCGATTACCCCAACATTGTATTCGACGTCGCTATACTCTGCATCTGGCCCCTCNCGATCTGGGGATGAGTTAACACTTTCGGTTGGACCGGTGGACGATCCCCAGATCAAGGTCGATTCGCTAACAAGTTGAGGATGAACCTTCACCTGTTTGATCTGATTTGCACTAGTGGCTAGACTTCTTCCCATTCCGCCACATCCAATAAGTCCAAGNCCAAATTTTTTCATTGCTATTACCTGTACTCGCTGATCTCTGATTGAATGATAGCACCGACTAGGGGCGGGCACTGTTTGGCCCCTACACTTATTGGTCCAGATGAACCGATCGACACCAACTTTGGTCGCCTACTTGTACGTGCTCTCAANAAATTAGCGGATTTCAAATACGACTTGCAGATTAATAGTCAGGTCAATCTCGCCGGGCGGTTGAATTGGCACATCCGCTGCTACTGCGGCTTTCTCCAGACTATCCGATCGAACGATTGGACCTCCCCAGGAAGTCTCCTGAATTCGTATCGGTTTTCCGACTGTAACGCCGGCCGCTGTGGCCATGACTTCAGCCCGTGCTTGCGCATCCTCAATCGCCAGTTTGCGGGCCTGCTGTTTAAGTAATGTTGGATCTTCAATAGAAAAGGTCAATCCATACACATTATTGGCTCCCACGTCGATGGTCGCTTGTAGAATCTTACCCACTCGATCTAAATTGCGGATCTTCACACTTAACATATTGCTAACATTAAAGCCGATCACCACTGGGGGGCGATTAGCTTTGTATTCACGTTGAGGTGAGATGTTAAATGAATCGGTTTGAATATCTGCCTCTGCAACCCCTTTTTCGAGTAAGGAAGCAATCGTTGCTTCGACCTTGCCATTATTTTCAGCGACTGCCTCTTCAGCCTTAGCCGCGAATGTTTGGACACCGACCTGCATGGTGGCAATATCTGGCGGAGCTTGAACAGTACTAGATCCAGAAACGTGGATGCCATNAGATTCGTTGGCCGGGAGTGTAATTTCCGTGCAAGCAGAAACCAGCACGAGTATACTCAATACGGATAGACCTCGACCAAGTTCGGACGAAGACCAAAGCCTGTTTTTCCAAGTCGAACTTACACTTTTTCTCAATCGAGGATGCCCGACTTCGTGAAGTTGAGAGCAAGTTTCACCTCTTTTTTCTTGAAACATCTTTTTAATATCTCCTTCCATTTCCGCTAAAGCAGGGATCAAGAGCCGAAGCCTCTTCGAGTTCTTGTCGCGACATACCGANAGATTGGGACGAAGGGACACTCGCTGGTTTGGGGGTAAAGACCGCTTCGCTAACAAACTGGCCGACTTGTCAGCTGGAGGAGTGGGTCTAGAACACCGTACCCATTAATCGGTGCTCAACTATTCGCTCTGTGCCGGCTAATTTGGTTGAATAAGGACACCATATTGCGCCCCAAGCGGGCNGCANTATGAGCGTGTTCTTCTGCCAGATCGTATTGTTCGGCATAATAGTAGGTGACGGCCAAATTATTGTGGGCACCCGCGTTTTGTGGATTAATCTCTATCGCACGTTGATAGGCTTCAACTGCTAATTGTTGATTCCCACGGCTTCGATGCAAAATACCGAGATGATAGCAAGCCATGTCATTGTCGGGATTTTGAGTAATTGCATTTTGATAAGCATCGATAGCCTTTTGTGTTTCGCCCTGATAGTAGTAGACTTCGCCCATCAAAGCGTACGCTTCGGCGTTTGTTGGGTCTAGACGGAGTATGTTGGCGAAAGCGATGATTGCGTTCTCGAATTGGCTGGTCGCGCGATAAAGTTTGCCGAGTGCCGAAAATAGATCTGAATCTTTAGAGTCTATTTGAATGGCGGTTTCATAATGCCGAATAGCCGACATATATTCGGATTGCGCTTCAAAGAGAGGTGCTAAATGTTTGAGTGCTTCTAAGTGATCTGGTTTCTCAGCAATAACTGCTTGAAATGCCTTTATAACTTCTTCGGGCTGTCTCTCTTGACACTGATAAGACAAGGCTAAATGAAAGAGAGCATCAGGTGTTTTGGGGGCATATTGCAGTGCTTGTGATAAGTACCGAATCGCGGATTCGTACTGTTGAGTTTGATAAAACGCAATTCCAGCTTTGGTCTGACACTCGATGGACCTTGTATTGGCATCAGCAGCATTTTGCAAAAACTCAATGGCCTCCGCATATTCACCTCTATTGAAATGGAAATTGCCAATTCGATCAGCAGCGTCAACACCTTGTGCACCTAACTGTATAGCCTGACGATAGTGGGTAATTGCCTGTTGAATATCGCCTTTCCTCTCATAGATAGCCGCCAAATTTTCGTGTATAGGCGCAGCGTTTTCTAGGTTCAGTTCTAATGCTTTCTCAAAGTGAGTAGTCGCCGGTTCGAACTGTTGGAGCATATTGTAGGCTAAGCCGATATCGGCGTGATATTTGGCCCGGTCGGGCTCCAATTTTAAGGCTTGTTGATGGGCAGTGACGGCATCTTCAAACATAAACAGATTGGAGTAACCCAAACCTAGATTATTGTGCGCATCAGCGAAATTGTCTTGTAAACCCAGCGCCTGATTGAACGACTTTAGAGCGTTGTCAAATTGGCTGTCTGCCAGGTAAGCGACCCCTAAATTATTGTGTCCAACCGGGTCACTTGGATTCAATAAGATTGCCTTTTGATAATGGGTAATCGCTTGCTGCTGCTTACCAAGTGCATTGCAGACAGTCCCCAAGTTATTCAAAATTGGAGGGTGATTAGGCTTTAATTTAGCGGCGGTTTCAAATGATTTAGATGCTAAAGCGAAATTGCGGAGTTGGTAGTAAGCTAAACCTAAATGAAAGGTGATTCGCCAATTGCCTTTGTAATGAGCTAACGCCTTTTTATAGGCGTTAATAGCCAGATCGTGTTGGTTAGTTTGGCTGTAAGCAAGGCCAAGATAGAAGTTGACGATCGACCATTTCATAGGTATGGGTGAGTCTTTTTGCAGTTGAAGAACACGATTATAGGCTTTGATGGCTTCCTCAAGTTGATCTGTCTGTTGGTAGGCAACGCCCAAACCGTATTGTACCCCGGTCAGTTGGGTTGAAGGTAAAACCATTTCTCTTTTCGATCCGATCTGCTTCATATGGGTAATGACTTGATCGTATTCCTGCTGTTGAAGATATAGCTTACCGAGTTGAAAATGTACTTGAGAAACAGTATCAGTAATGTCAGGGAACAGTGTTAAATCCAACTGGCTGGTAATTTCGAGAACTCGATGATAGGCTTCGAGAGCCGAATCGCTAGAGTCGGAGGAGAAAGGGGTAAGAACTCCCTCGGCCGGANCAACCTCCGATTCCCCAAAAATTACATCTTCTTTCTGTTGGTGTAACTTTCCTAATCGATAGTACGCCCGGTAGAAGTTGGGGTCAATCTGGACCGTGGCTTCATAGGCAGTTTGTGCGGCTGATAGATCTTTTCGTTTCTCGTACATCCGGCCAACATTATAGTGAGCATCAGCTAGATCCGGATTGAAATGTAATGCTTTTCGGTAGGCATTAAAGGCCTGATACTCCCGACCCAATTGGTCATAGACAGCCCCCAAGTTATTGTAGGCACGATCATAGTCATATTTTAGCTTGATAGCTCGTTTAAAACAGGCAATCGCTTGCTGATACGCTTTCTGGTAAAAGTAGGCTGAACCCAGGTTGTAGAAGGCTACCGGGTCGTGGATATTTTGGCGTGCCACCTGTTTATTAACCGAGACTGTATCCGCAAGATCGTCCGGGGTCTTGGCGACGAAAGGAACCATCAGGCGTGTAATCTCACCGTCTTCAGTTGTAACTAATGCTGCTGCATTATTCTTTTCAACAACTGGATTAGCTGAGGAAGAATCAGGCGTTAGATCTTCCANCCCACTATTTTCCGCTCCTGTATCAAAATTTTCAAAATCGGCAGTTTCGACCATGTTTCCTTGAGAATCTCAGTCAAGTTGAGGACGCCGACCGTAGGTCGGACGTCCTAATGCAGGCTAGATTAATCTATATCCGACCTGCTATTTTTGGTGTCTACTGAGGCATTCAGTTGCCGCAAATGATCTTTTGCCTGCTCGCGCCATGACTCTGGTGGATTCAACTCCAGAAATCTCTTCCAACGGTAGATTGCCAATTGCCTTTTTTGGCCGTATTCATACATTAGTGCCAGATTGTAGTTGGCAGTTAGGTCTGTCGGATCTAGCTTTAATGCCCGTTCAAATTGCTCACTGGCTTGACCTAATTGATCCAAATTAAAGAGAGTATTACCGTAATGTAAAAGCGTTGGAACGTGATTCGGATCTAATTTGATCGCCTTCTCTAGTGTCCGTTTGGCTTTTCCAAAATCCATAGCTGAACTGCGATAAAGATCACCCAACCGCTGTAAGGATCTGACCGAATCTGGATGGATAGATAGCTCTTCTTCGTAGAATTGGATGGAGGCTTTGTAGTTCTGTAACCACTCTTCGATCAGGCCAATCTCCAAATTAGCACCAACATAATTCGATTTTAACTTCAGTGTTTTGACGAAGTATTGACGCGCTGAATCTCGATTATCCATGTCGAGGTAGGTCAAGCCAAGAAAATAATGCGCGTCAGCATTTTTAGGTTCAATCTCGACTACCGCTTTGAAGTCTGCNGCCACCTCGCTGGAGAGGTACAATGTATCAGCTATCTGCCGATAGCGACGCATAATTAGTCCTCGATAAAAATAAGCCAGGGCATAACGCTTCAGCTTAATGGTCGCCGAGTAGGCTTCCACTGCTAGGTGTGCGTGGTGATTATAATCTTCCACCGTTTGCGCATGACGATCTAACAGGCGCGCATAACGAAAATGCCAATCGTAGTGCGAGGGGTCGTATTGGTTGGCTAAGCCGAAATGCTTGATCGCTTTAACCCGCCAATCTCGATCTTCAAAAATAGCGGCTAAATTGTATTGCTTTTGCGGATGATTGGGGGATAGTTCTAGCCCAGGTTCCCAAACCCGAATTACATTATCTGCCTTACCCTGATCATAGTAGATCTGACCTAATCGCAAAAANGGATCCGCTTGGGTTTGATCCAGTGAGATGACGGTTTCATACCGATCGACGGCCTGATCCAGGTCTCCTTGTTGCTGGTAGATTAGTCCAGATTGATAATGCCCATCAACATGTTTGGGATCTAAGCGTGTTGTTTCTATAAACGCCATCAAGGCCGGGGCTGTTTCATCCAAGTCCAAATAGGTCAACCCCAACAGGTAGTGTGCTTCCACATTTTCAGGTTCAGCCCGGATCAGTTTCTCCAGCATCTCCAGTGCAGGGCGATATTCACCTTGCGCCCGGTACATCGTTGCCGCTCGATAAAGTGCGTCACGGTGCGTTGGATCTAGTTCAACGGTACGAACATAGGAGTTCAAGGCTTGTTCCAGATTATCGGTTTCCTCGTAGCTACGCCCCAGGAGATAAGTAGCTTCGATATTTCCGGGCCTAATCAGAACCGTCTTGTCAAAAGAGATGATGGCTGCAGCGTAGGACTCATCGGCAAACTCGATTTTTCCTTGTTCGAAAAAATGGGTTTCCAGATCCGGATCCAAGGCAATGGCTTGACGATAGGCCACTCTGGCTTTCTGACGATCATTGATCTGGTAATAAAGGTCGCCNAGTGGGAAGTAAACGTCGGCATATTCTGGATCCAAGGCAATTGCCCGTTTATAGTGGTCAATTGCCAATTGTACGTTACCTTGATCAGCTTCAATTTGCGCCAGGTAAAAATAGGCCAGTGGGTCTTCTGCCTTCAGGAGCAAAGATTTATCCAATAATTGCCGTGCCTGATCAGCGGTCAACTGCCCCGAATAGTACTCTGGAACCTGGTCAATAAAGAAACTACTCAAAGCTGAATCGTTAGTCGCCGCTTGCTGATAATGATATTGGGCCTGCTCTTTATCGGTTGAGTAGAAAATTTCACCCAGCTGAAAATGAGATTGGGCGTGTTGTGGGTTTAGTGCTAACGCCTTCTGGAAAAGTTCGATAGTTAATGCCAATATATCCGTTGAGACTTCAGCGTTTGCCTCAGTGAAGCAGACCGCCAACTGGAACCAAAGTTCGGCCGTCGTTGGTTGATATTTGCTCGCTTTCTCGTATTCAGCCAGAGCGTCATCAAAGAACTGTTCCTTGGCTAAAACCTGAGCCAATTTATAACGGGCAGGCGCAAACTTTTTGTCCTGCGCTAGTGCTGTGTCGAATGCCTCTCGGGCAAAATTGTTGTTGGATTGCGCCCAATAAGCCAGTCCTAGTCCATAGTGCGCCCTGGCCGATTTCGGATTCATGTTAATAGTGGCTTCAAAAGCGCGCAGCGCAGACTGATAATCTGCTTGGGATAGATAGATCTCGCCTCGTTTCTGCTGGGCGACGTAATAGTTCGGATTAACAACCAAACATCTTTCAAAGGCATCTAACGCCTGATCATACTGCTTCCGTCTTTGGTAGAGCCGTCCGAGATCNTAGTGTGCCAGCAGATGATTGGCATCCAGTTGTACTGCCTGCTCAAACTGAGTAATCGCATCTGACGAGAAATCCCGGTCCTTTGAAGAACCTTCTTCAGCAGACATGTAAGCGTAGCCTAAGCCGTAATGCAGATGTGCCACCTGGGCTGAATCTATGTTTTCGGAATTACGAGTGTCGGCTTCATAGAGCTGAATCAACTTTGACAAGTGGCCTTTTTTTCCCCACTTGGCAACCAGACCACGATGACGTTCTGCATGTTTGCTTTTTGACCGAATCGTCTTGCCGTAGTCGCGCAGCAACGCTTTTTTATCTTTACGAGAAAGAGGTGGATCTTCCGATGGCACTACTTCTGCTGGCGGTTCCTCTACAGGGAATACGACCCCACTGGTAGCCATCAAAAACAAAAAGAGTACAATGTATAGTGGATTATAGTGAATCGAAATAATCGGTTTGAGTCCGTTCACTTTTGTGTCCGTGTTTGCATCAGTCGCTCGAGAATTCTCAATCTCAACCNACTAACGGTTTCCTGCATCTCTGGTGCGGTTACTAAATTATTGATTTCGTCTGGATCTCGCTGGACATCGAATAAGAGGTAAGGGGCACCTTCGCTATTAAGGGCGATTTTCCACTCACGGTCCAGCAACATGATCTCCCCTTCCAGTTCTGAAATCGCTTCTGTTCGGTGGTCCGTGTCGGGATCGTTTAGCACCAACGACAGCGATTTCCCATATTGGCCGTAATTAATGGTGCCATTGGCCANTTCTACTAGCGTTGGACCAATATCGATCCACTCGACAGGGCTATCACAGATGCGGTTTGGTAGATCTACTGTTGCCGTTTCAGGCGTCCGAACGATTAATGGCACACGAACTGCCCCATTGAGGAAATTACTTTTATAGATCAATCCATAGTCACCGTTCATCTCGCCATGATCCGAAACAAAAGCGATCACTGTATTATCGAGTTCACCACGCGCCTCGATAGTATCCAGAATCTGACCGATTTGATCATCGATGAGCGTAATATTACCGGCATAATCAACTCGTAGTCTCCGTGCTTCTTGGGGAGAAATAGCAGGCTGAGGCCCATTTTTCAGNCGTCGATCTAAATAGTTTTCGGGCAAACCTAATCCGTCCATACTCGGAGGCTGAATGGGTGGAGGCATATCTTCAGCACAATACATATTGGCATAAGGTTCTGGTGTATCCCACGGTTCATGTGGTCCACCAAAGCTAACCCAGCAGAACCAGGGGTGGTCCCATTGGTAGGTTTTTAGGTAGTTTTTAGCTTGCTGACCGATATATACATCGGCATAATTTTCTAGTCCTAAGACCGATGGACGAACAACATGCGGTTTATTGCCAAATCGTTCCGCATAATCGGCACGATAGGTTTCCCATANTCCTTTCTGCTCCCAGTCTGCCGTCATATGCGACAAAANCCGCGCACTGGCTCGTGGCCCTCCGATTTCATTGACATCATCCAATCCATAGACCTGTATTAGATCTTCTCGATCCCTAAGATCACCGCTATGTGGGTGAAGGTGCGTCTTACCAAACAAACTGGTACGGTAGCCTGCCGAACGAACAGCTTGCATCCAGGTTGGTGTTTCTGGATTCAGCGTGTGGTTCATATTGTTCCAAACACCGGTATTGTGTGGATAGAGTCCAGTGGCTAAACTAAGCCGTGCGGAAATGCAGACAGGTGAATTGGTAACACATCTAGAGAACAAAACGCCCTGACCGGCGATGCGATCCAAGTTCGGCGTATTGACCCAGCCACCGGTACAACCCAGTGCATCCCAGCGTTGCTGGTCAGTCATCAGAAAAAGGATATTTGGTTGAGACATCTGCCTCCTCTAAGTCCAAACTAACCTAGGACTTCAGTTGTAAATCCCCATTTTCAACCATTGCCACCAGTGGATTATCTCCAATGTTGAGAGGTAGATCCACTCGGCCTCGCCGTCGACTGGATTCGGCTACCACATCGGCAATAGCTCGATCGATGTATCCAGGGTCGTGCAGATCTCTCCGGCGGTATCGATGTTTTCCCATTCCCTCCGGTCTTGACGAATACGAAGATGAACATTACCCGTCCTAACTTCGATGACACCTTTCGTCCCAATCAGACGGTTGAGAACGCCAATAGCTTGACTGCTTATTCCGGTGGCGATCAAGCCAAAAACCCCGTTTTCATACTCCCAGAGCGCAATGGCTTGAGTCTCGACCGTGGCCCCAAAGAGCTAGACTCTCCGTTCGATAGTCTATCTGTCCCATCACCCATTTGGCTGGAGAAACAGTATCTATATACGGTTTCATCTTGATTATAGCAACCGCGAACATATCGATATAGTGCGTACCCTAAGCGTAGATGTCACCACAGGCCACCTCCAGCCGAATTAGGTCTACCATCTCGCCGGCGTTCAGCAGATCCCTTGCCATGTAGGCTGGCCAAATCGACGTAAAAGTCAGTTGAACCGATTTTTCAGCCGCCACACCGGCCATTCACCAGGCATTACCTCAGGCGTCAGCCATCGGTTTTTCACTATGAATAGCGCGAACTCCTGCTTCTACCGCGTCAATTACCATCTGGGCGGCAGATGTGGCCGAACACAGATCGTAACTAGGTCTAGATCTTCTTGCGCTAGCATTGCCTGATGTGATAGATAGATATTATAGGTGCCTGACATTTTTCGACGAAGGTCTCGGCACTTTCTGCTTTGATATCGGCGCAAGCCACCAGTTGGCAGTTGTCGAATTTGGCGTAGGCGTTAGCGTGTTGGTAAGCCATCGCAAACCCCATACGGCTTGCACCTTGAGCAGGATTTCCGGTTCCAATGACACCGACTCTCAATCTCCCCATTCTACGTTTCCTTATGAGGTGTATTATATTGCAGTTCGGACGGGTAGGTCGACCGCTTGCCATTCTGATTGGGCCCATCGCCACCGGAACGATAATTTCGTTTGCCCGGCATTGTAAAAGGTCATTTCAGGATTGGGCCTGTCCGGCATTGGTCTTACTAACGACAAAAGTCCGTCCGGGACAGATCCAGTCTCGAATTCAACTTCCGTTACCATTTGGCTTTGGATCTGTTTTAAGCCGAGGATTAATGGACCGTAGCAACCGGTTACGGAACCGGTTCCCCAATTGCGTCCGTGCCCAGCAGCCACTGAACAGATGGCTCCACCCATGTCTGCGTGCTCTCGTCCTCCTCGTAGAACACGTCTGGCCATCATTAGACGGGTTGATGCATTTTTTAACGCTCGTTCAGCATAGAGAGGATTACCCGTTACCTGAAAGGCCAATGTGAATGTGGCTGGTGACGGCTCTTGAATCGGTTTGATTATACCATCTTCTGTCCATTCACCCCATCTAACCATATCAGCACGCTTACCAACCCCACCCTCCCGAATAGCGTAGATCTGAGGAAACAGCAAGGCCAACTCATCGGGTGGATTTGTCGGAAAGGATTCGATCTGCAATAAGATCTCTGAATCTAGACTCTCGTCTGAAAAAGTCGAGCGATAGTAGCTGAGTGCCGCCGCTGCTGGCTCGTTGTATGGGTCACTGAGGGTTCCAACCAATGGGGCGACAATTTGGCGGGCTGCCGACTTGAAGATCTGATCTCCTGACAGCCGATACAGGTCGCCAAAGGCGTAAACAGCCCCGGAGGATAATAGGTTTTCGATGCCGCCCAGTGGGTTGCCTAACTTATGATGTTGCGAATTGGCCAGCGACTGGATGCCCAGTCGCTGGATCTCAGCCTCATCGACCGGATTGCCGCTCAGGTCCCACAATAGCGGGATCTCCTCTCTCAGCAGAATCCGTTCTGCCCGTTTACGACCATAGCGAATCGACCAGTCCAGGTATCGTTGTTCGCCCGATACACGGTGAGCGGCCAAGGCCATCAGGATAAAGCGAAAATGTTCGCCCAATTCGTAAAGATCTCTCGTCTCTTTTCGCACCACTTTAGATCCGATCTGAAAGCTATGAAAANCATCTCGTTGATAGTCATACCAATCCTCGATTACACCGCTCCAGTTACCGATGTGTTCGGCGGCATCCAGCAGAATCTCAATCGCACGCTGGTCCTCTGGTTGTAGACNAATATAACGTGGCAAAAAAAGAATAAACGGTTCTGTCCCGTGATGGGCTTCTGCCACAGGTTCATAGCCGTGATAACACTCACGCTCGACCCAGCCAATCAAAGCTGAACGAAGATCAAAAAAATGTTGCAGGATANTCGGATCTTGGGTAACGGCGTAGTGATCAAACCAGGCTAAGGCGTAATTGGCCTCATCTTCACCGCCCTGGTTTTTACCAGGTGGATCTAATAACATGCTCTGCTTCAACCAGCGATCCATTTCACTGCGGAGTGTCGTATAATGTTGATAGGTAGCTTCAAGCGTTTGATGAGGCATTTAATCTGCTCCTTATCAAGCTCATAATTATCATCCAGATAGCGTTAAATAGTATAACATTAACTCCTGTTCGAAATAAGCCTTCAAGTAAGTAGTTACCAGGCAAATCTGGACGCGGATTCGAGAATTATGGGTCGTGGCTAAACCCGGAGTCTAATCATCTGTCTAAGAAACNCGTTAAGTCGAATTTACTATCTTACATCGCGNTCTGAGAAAATACTGGAGGAACACTTGGCCTCACTTTTATTATTACGGAATTCTGTCTGTTGGTTGTTATTGTCTTTATTGGTTCTCTTCTCTTCTCAAGCGGAAAAAGGTTATCGGATAGAGGCTCATCGAACGTATGAAAAAATTGAAATTGACGGTTATTTCAGTGAGCCGGATTGGCAACTTGTACAGCCTGTTGGGAATTTTATACAGGTTGAACCTAATCCGGGAGAACCTTCAACACAAGAGACAGAAGTGCGGATTTTGTATGATGATAAACAGCTCTATTTTGGTTTTACCTGTTTCGATACCGACATTTCGAAATTGGTTGCCAATGAAATGCGACGCGACGCCCGTAACCTTCACGAAAACGACAACGTTTTTCTGATCCTAGATACTTACAACGATCGGCGTAGCGGATTCGCTTTTCGGTTCAATGCGCTGAGTGGAATTCAGGATACGGCTATTACCAATAATGGAGATAGCTTCAATCGGGATTGGGATGTAGTAGTAGAATGCCGCAGTCGAATTGAGCAAGATCGGTGGCTTTGTGAGATTGCCATCCCTTTTAGTCAACTCCGATTCAAGAAGAGTGACCAGATGAGTTGGGGAATCAATCTGGCACGAAAACTAAGTCGGAATGAGGAAGAGTCAACCTGGGTGCCTGTCCCATCTTCCTATGGAGGACGTGCTAAGTATCGAACCGAGAATCTGGGACAATTGTTCGGTTTGGAAAACATTAGCCCTAGCCGAAACTTGGAACTCTTACCCTATATTCTACCGGGCCTAAGCCTCATTGACGGCAATGTGGAGATGGAAAGAAAGGTCGGTTTAGATTTCAAGTATGGGATTACCTCCAACCTGACTACTGACCTGACGATCAACACCGACTTTGCGCAGGTCGAAGCCGACGAAGAGCAGGTGAACTTAACACGATTTAGCCTCTTTTTCCCGGAGAAGCGACCTTTCTTTTTAGAGGGGGCCGGTTTATTCGATGTCGGTATTCCACGCACCAGTTATCGTCGTCCGCCCCCTTTGTTGCTTTTTTACAGTCGTCGGATTGGCATTGAGGGTGGAAATGCTATTCCTATCCTTGCAGGTGGGAAAATTACCGGCAAATCGGGGCCATACGGTGTCGGTCTTCTTAATGCACAAACGCTTAAGTTTGATGAGGCAACAGAGAGAAACTTGGAGAATGACGAGGAGGCTTTAGTAGTTCCTGCCACCAATTTTTCGGTCATGCGACTAACCCGTGATATTTCGAGTGGGTCTAACATTGGCTTAATCGCCATTAATAAGCAGAATGGTGAATCCACCAACCGCACAGGTGGTTTAGACTTTGCCTATCGACCCAACGATAAAACACAAGTTCGAGGCATGTGGGCCATGACCACTGACCCCGCTTCACTAGACAAACCGGAACAGCAAGCTGGACAAGCTTGGTATCTTGGGTCCGGCTGGCGAGGTGATTTATTTCAGGTTGATGGATCTGTGGCCAATATCAGTCAAAATTTCAACCCTGAAGTCGGCTTTGTTAGACAGACAGGCATCCGCAGGTTAACGGGTGATGTGGATTTTACACCTTGGGTTCGCAAGTTTGGGATTCGCCGAATTTGGATGGGGCCGGAGGTAGATTTGATCCTAAATCAAGATAATCAGTTAGAAACTCGTAACCTCTCTTTCGGTGGACGAGTAGAGGGGACTAGGGGGGGATGGTCCGGGTTTCAGGTTCAGAATGCAACCGAAGTTCTAGCGGACTCTTTCGAGATCCGAAAAGATGTCATCATTCCAGAAGGGCAGTATCACTTTACCGATTTTCGAGCCATGATTGACATGCCTGAAAGCCGGATGTTTTCCGGCGGGATCGGCGGGAATCTAGGGCAATTCTATAACGGTTCTCGCTATGGCACGCGTATTGATGTCAATATTAAAACAGATGGGCACTTCATCCTGGAATCGGAATACCAATTTAATCGAATCGATCTCCCCGCTGGTGCCTTTAATGCCAGCATCATTTCCTCTCGAATTGTCTATTCGGTGACAACGACTCTGTTTGCGAAACTGTTTGCCCAATGGAACAGCGAAAGTAATGTCTCCAGCTACAATTTCCTGCTCAACTGGATCTACCGCCCGGGTAGTGACGTCTATTTAGTCCTTAACCAAACCGTCACCCCTAAAGACGATAACACTAGGTCATTGGAATCGACACTACTGACCAAGTTCACCTATTGGTGGAGTCGATAGATCTTGTTGTTGGATCCCGGTTTCTCCTTCCAGTTGCAGGTTGGCAGTAGCATTGAACCCGGAGAGGTAAGAGGGATTGACGACGTCTCAACCGGCTAAAATTCCGCTTCGCATCATCTTGGCTGTCCTATTCTTAGCTTTGATGTGGGGCGGCAACACTTCTGCTATTAAGTTCAGCTTGATGGTCTTCAAGCCGATTGCTGCAGCTGCTATCCGATTCACGTTCGGTTTAGCTGTCATTATCAGTTGGGCATTTCTGAACAAAATTCCCTTCCTCCCTCAAAAGGCTCATCTGCCTCGTTTGTTGCTATTAGGCATCGTTTTCGTGGTACAAATCATTGCCTTCAATTGGGGGACTAAGCTGACCAATGCGGGGCGTGCTTCGCTACTCCTCAATACGTATCCGCTACTAGTTGCACTAATGTCTCACTTCTTTATTACGGGGGATCGGCTTGATTGGTTGAAATCTATCGGATTAATCACCGCCTTTATTGGTGTATTCTGTATCTTTAGCGGTCAGGTTGGATCAACTGATGTTCGAATTGGGGACGGAATGGTTTTACTGAGTTCCTTTGGATTAGCCACGATCAACATTCTACTCAGACGTTTCATGGTTCCACAAAGTGACAATCCGACTCAACCAATGAACCAGTTCCAAACCCTGTTTGGACAAATGGTTTTTGGCGTTCCCGTCTACTATATCTTGAGTTGGGTCTTTGAAGGCGGAACTGCGGCTTATAATTTTTCTTCGCTTAGTGCCTGTCTAAGCTTAATCTATCAGGGGACGGTCGTCGCAGGTTTTTGCTTTATTGTTTGGGCTTCAATCCTCAAGCAGTATCCACCAGGCCGTTTGTCCTCCCTGTTCTTCACCACACCGCTATGGGGAATGGCCTTCGGCCATCTGTTCTTTCAGGAGAAAATCACCTCCTCCTTGCTAATTGGCGCTGGCTTGGTAGCAATCGGCATCTACCTCGTCAATCGTTGAAATTGAATAACTGAACCAAGCTAATAAACAACTTCATTTTTCAAAACCGGTCATATTAAACTTACCCATTGAATTACAAGTGAAAATTACCATGTGCCTTATATTTCAACCACAACAGGAATTAATGCGTCAACTTAAACTTCTTTTCATGGTAGGGTTCTATACATAATTTCTTCATATCAACCGGCCTAAAGGAGTGACTCGAAATGTTTATGCTGAATAATAGCGTCACTTCAAGAATATCTTCTCCTCCAACGGCCTCGGTTGCGGTCAGTATCGCTATGTTCACTTACACCATCTTGGCTTTCATTCTCGTTTGTACCACCTCCATCTTCTCAAATGCGTTTCGCAGCATCAACCCTCTTTTTCGGTCTAGATGTCAAGCGGTGACAACTGATAGCACAGTTTTCATGTTTCTTGCTAAGGGGAGCCGTTTCCTATTGGCTTTGGCTCCCGTAAATATACGGTGGTATCAGCAACTATTTTGGAAAGATCTCTACTAATAGCAGTAAAGTTAAGAGCAGGAAAGAGTTCTACTTTTTATATTCAGGATTTACGCTAAAAAATAATTTATGAGATAATATATGGACTGGCGCTTTTAAACTACAAACAGGGGATTACTTCAGCTCGAAAACAAGCTTGGCAACTGCTTTCTTGGCGTCGCCTTCAAGCAAAAGATCGTCGATCAGTCGGAGTTCACGCCCAATACGTCCAGACTTACCCCGGCCATCCGTCATATGTAATTTTTCATGGTACGGCAGATGATACTATCACTTTTGCCACAGCGGAGGAATTTACCGAATTGATGAAACAGGCGGGCAATGATTATACCCTTCATCCTTTTGAGGGAAAAGATCACGAGTGTTTTATCGTGGTCGAGGGCAAAATGGAGACCAAGATTATCACCAAACACTAGCTTTAGCTGATGAATTCTTAAAAAGTCTGAAATGGATTGATTGACGCAAAATGGCCGATCAAACCTAGAATAGATGCAGGTAGAGTGGGCCAGAGAACGTAAGTAAACCCGTATGAAGGGCGGC
>PACG01000158.1 GCA_002699335.1 Candidatus Poribacteria bacterium | reverse complement strand
TCACCAAAGCTTTTCAGAGTTTTCCAACCATCCACTTTGACTATTCGTTGGATTGATACTTGCGATTTTTGCTGAACTGCTTAAACTATCCAACCGCCACTGCGTGGGTATCCATGTAAAAGGCATCCGATTCTACTCGATGCATGGGCTGAGATATCCTTACCCTCATGTACCGTAATGCCGCAATCGGGTCAAGGGATTTCATCTAATACCAGCACCCGGTTGGATTTCGGTCCATGACCTCTGCTTGATTTCAGAACTGTGCCCCACATTCTGCTCGACCCGNATAGGTCTTTCATTCAGATTACATGAAGATTCGGCCACCGGCCTTTGATGGGCAGATAATTGATGTTGATCTCTGTACTCGACAGACCACCGGAATCCCGAGTCGCTAGATGAATTTCCAATGGTTTCTGCATCTTTGGAATGATCGACTAGCGATAATTCCAAAGAGGTCTGAAACAATGATGTTATCCGGACTAAAATTGAAGCGAATATAAGCCAGTAACTGATCCTCTTTCGCTGGGTGATGCCGATTCTGGGAAACTACTTGACCTTTTACACAAACCGCGAGTTATTAGCTATAATTGGGGCTAGAACACAGATCTACAGACAAAGCCCATCGTGAAATGCCTCAACAGAATAAAAAAACAGTTACGAAATTTCTTCAAAACTCTCCAGAGATCGTTTTAGTTCTCTATGCGATCTTCGCCTCTTTTTCAACGTACTTTTGTATGTATGCCTTCCGAAAGCCTTTCGCTGCAGCGACGTTTACCGGTCTTAAATTTCTCGGCACAGAGATAACTCTTAAAAAAGCAATTGTGATTAGCCAGATCATCGGCTACGCAATCTCAAAATACGGTGGCATTAAGTTCTGTTCGGAGATCCCAGCAAAAAATCGGGCAATCGCACTCGTTTGGCTGGTACTTTTCGCGGAATTAGCACTGATCGTTTACGGTGTCGTNCCGAACGATTACAAAGTTTTGGTGATCTTTTTCAACGGTCTTCCGCTCGGCATGGTTTGGGGGNTTGTAGTTTGGTATTTGGAAGGTCGGCGAACTTCGGAGGTATTACTCGCAGGGCTGAGTTGTTCTTTTATCATTTCGAGCGGAGTCGTCAAGGATTTTGGTCGTGCAGTGATGGGCGGGGTCATAGCCGGGTGGTGGGCAAAGATCCCTTTGATCGGGGGNGCAGTCAGTCAAATGGGTAATGTCAGCGAAGGGTGGATGCCGGCGGTTGTCGGGTTTCATTTTTTGCCATTATTCCTGATCGCAGTTTGGCTTTTGAAACAGATCCCACAGCCGACCGCAGCGGATATCGAAGCCCGAACGGAACGCGAAACAATGGGCAGCTCTGATCGAGTGGCCTTTATGAAACGTTTTTTGTTCGGCATAATTATGCTCTGCACCGCCTATTTTTTCCTGACCGCTTATCGGGATTATCGGGATAACTACCAAGTCGAAATTTTCAACGAACTTGGCTACTCTTACGAGAACAACAAAGCGATTATCACAAAAACCGAAACGATTATTGCCTTTTTCGTGATGGGCGTGATGGGTCTGCTTTATCTGATCAGGGACAACCGCTGGGGACTGATCTGTACTTACGTGATCATGATCGCTGGTGTTTCGCTGATGGGAATTAGCACACCGCTCCGCCAGAACGACGTGATCAACGGTTCTGAGTGGATGATCTTAATCGGACTTGGCGCTTACTTAGCTTATGTTCCATATGGTTCGGTGCTGTTTGATCGGCTAATTGCCCACACGAAATTTATCGGAACAGCGGTTTTCGCAATCTACGTCGCAGATGCGATTGGCTATACCGGNTCGATTAGCATACAACTTTACGAAGACCTTTTTATCAGTGATGGGATCGGATCACTCCAATTTTTCGAGGCGCTAACTTATTTTATGTCGGTATTCGGGGGGCTCCTTCTGTTGGGAAGTTGTTTGTATTTTTTAGCTCAATGAGAAATTATGTTGTCAACCACTAAATTCTATATGGTATCTGCATACTCTTTCTATCACAAGAACTCAAAGAGCACAATGATGTAGTTTTCAACACACTAATTGTACGTTGGGTAACAATGGTAATGGAGTTATTTCGATCAAAAGACCGGATATCAACGCTTTCGATAATTGACGTCAACTAAGGATCGGTCTATAATANGGTTGGCTGCCAGGAGAAATTAATGAAAATGAGAAATAGAACATTATTGATNACNACCTTCACGGTCGGTATTGTAACGGGCTTGATCNTGAGTGGGTTAGCGGTGAATGCTGTTGAAAAAGACGGTGTAGCTTCTGAGAGGGAATCTTTTTTGGGTTCACGTCCATATACCTTGCGCCAAATTGATTGGTTGGTCAGTCATACCAACTCGATGTTGACGGAAGAAGAAAAAACAGTTCGGCGCATTAACANCAACTACTATACCTATCGGCTCAAGGTCGGCGACCGGGCCATGCGACAAGATCCGAGACAGATTGCTAAGTTGGGTCTTCGCTACGATGCCAATACAGTGGTAATCGAGTGGGAATATCTGGACTACGGAATTAACACCGAAACAGGTAAGACCCGAAAAAGGAGTGGAGACCAGAAGCATAATCAGCGGCTGGCCAACATTCGATCGATAATCGAGGCTGAAGCCAAAGATTTTGGTTGGCAGGATTGGGTTAAGATTATTGTTCAACAAAAGTACGATAATATTCCCCAATAGACAATAACCCCANGCATTTCGCCTAAAGTCGGTGCAATGTAGATTCCTTTTCTTGGGTTAGATTTGATATAATCCATTANCTCCTAGTAGCGCGAATACTTGGATAACAAATTTAATATGAATGATCGGTAAGGTCCATTTCAANGTTTTTTATGAGCAAATTAGCTACTGAGATTGGGCCAAATTAAAGGAGAATAACCTTGTCTTTATTTTCATTGGAAGGTCGTGTAGCATTGGTGACGGGGGCAGGTCGTGGAATTGGTAGAGGAATCGCTGAAAAGTTTGGTGCGAATGGTGCCAAAGTGGTCTGTGCGGCGCGAACTCGCTCGCAATTGGATGATGCAGTTGCTATTATTGAAAGTGGCGGAAGTGAGGCTCTGGCGGTTGAAATCGATGTTAGCGATTTGGAATCGATCAATGCTGGCGTCCAGACTGCAATCGATCAATTTGGTCAGATTGATGTTCTGGTCAACAACGCTGGAATGAATGTTCGAGAACCGATGATGGAAGCAACTGAAGAACACTATGACCAGATTATGGCCGTCAATTTAAAAGGGTTGTATTTCTTAAGCCAAGCTGTCGCCAAGCGGATGATCTCACGCCAGCAGGGAAAGATCATCAATATTGGCTCGCTAACCACCAGTACCACACTCAACCAGGTTTCGGTCTATACGGCGACTAAAGGTGCAGTAGGTCAATTAACCAAGGCACAGGCACTGGAACTCGGTCAGTACAATATCCAGGCCAACGCCATTTGTCCTGGCTTTGTTGTCACGCCCTTGACCGAAAAGATTTGGTCCGATTCGACTATGCGCAATTGGGGCGAGGGGAATATTCCATTGGGTCGGTTGGCTACACCTGAAGATATGGTGGGAACAGCCGTCTTTTTGGCTGCTCCTGCTTCCGATTATGTAACTGGACAAATCATTTATGTGGATGGTGGGTTTATGGCCGGCAACTTCTGGCCTCTACCATCTGCTACTAGTAAGTAAATACTCATTAAGAGGCCAAAGGCTTCAATTAAGAAGGTAGATGGNCAGTGCTTTGGTCGCAAACAAGATCTATCTGAGCTATCGTTTCTGTATTTACATCTTCCGCTTTGGGAACTAATCATTATNTCCAATCTTCGAGGCGAATTTTTATGTTTTCTTTCATCTGGTTGTGTCACTATTTCCGGCCCGATGAAACCTGGCTGGATGAGCGTCGGTCGATTATAACTGGATTTGTCAGCGGGAGGCCAAGGGTTGCTCGGGGCTACTAGTTCGGTTGGTAATTAGTGTTGGTTGTGCATTCATTTCCCTGTTATGGATACCTTTGATGTATTTAGTCTATCTTGCTGATTTTGTCAGTGCCGGCTTGAGAGGATCAAGGTCTCGTTATGACGAGGAAACTGACTACAGACAAGATTCAAACCCAGTTAACCAGAGTCGAGAGCTGGATAGTTCCGGATGAGGATCTACACAAGGAGTTCTGATTTTCGTCCTTCACAGAAGCTTTCGGTTCTATGGTTCAACCGGTATTAGTGGCAGAATCGATGAATCATCACTCGCAATGGTTCAATGTCTATAACCGAGTAGTCATTGATCTGACGGCTTATGATGATGGCGGAATAAGCGACCTCGACTTTGAACTGGCAAGCAGGGCTGATGACTTGGCGCGATATTAAACATCAACTGGTCTTTTATAGCTTCAGCTTTCTATCCTATCTTCTCCAGCGAGTTTCGGGCTCGACGGCACGTAATCTCGGAAACCAGTTGGGAACTGTTGCTTATCACTTGCTTAAGCGACGACGGCGCATCACCTTACAGAATATGACCGCCGTCTTTTCCAACCAATACTCCAAAGCTGAAATCGACCGGCTTTGTCAGCATAACTTTCGGGAAATTGGCAAGACCACAGTTGAGTTTTTGCGATTCCCGATCTTTAGCCGCGCCAATATCTGGCAACAGGTAGAGTTTCATGGGGAAGATCATCTTCTGCAGGCACTGAAACAGCAAAAAGGTGTTATCTTATTTCTACCCCATTTTGGCAATTGGGAGATTCTCTCCTTGGCCTATGGTGCACGTTTCCCGGATCAGGTGAAAGCTGTCGCCTTCCGATTCAAAAACCGACGGCTTAACGATTTGGTTTGGACCTATCGTGAGCGTTTGAGTGTTGAAATTATTCCTCAACGGCAAGCCATTCGAAAAACGCTTAGAGCACTCAAGAACAATGGAATTGTCGGATTTTTCGCCGACCAAAATGCAGCTAATGCCGGAGTTTTCGTCAACTTTTTTAATCGGCCAGTCTATGCGGTTCGAGGCCCCGTAACACTGGCACTCAGAACAGGAGCACCGATTCTGTTTTCAATTGCTATCCGTCAGCCAAACGGAAGACATTTGATCGAGATCCGAGAACCGGCCTGCCTGCGCATCACCGACGACTACGACAGTGACGTTCAATATAATACACAGAAGATGCTTGAAATTCTTGAGACTTACATCGGTCGATATCCCGAACAGTGGCTATGGATGCACAACCGTTGGAAATTCAGGCCTACGCACAATTAGGCCACGCAGTAGGGATAAGTGCAGACTAAATATGGTAAACTGTATCAACAAAATCGGAAATATTAAGGGAATTCTATGGGATCTTATCTGAAAAAGAGAACCGTCTCAGTCGTTGCATTGAGTCTCGTTGTCATCTCGGCCTCCCTATTTTTTGGCCTCGGTGGACGTGAAGCGGTCAGCCAGCGCTTCAAGAACCGAAATACCCTGACGATGATCCAGACGCTCAATGAAACGGTTCGATTAGCAGAGAAAAATTTTTACGAAGAAATCGACCGCGAAAAATTATATAAAGGGGCAATTCAAGGCGCACTGGCTGCTTTAGGAGATCCCTACTCCTTTTATCAGTCTCCGCAAGAACAAAAGTATGAGCAGGAGACACTGATTCGCGGCAAATTTGGTGGTCTAGGAATTACGATCTACGAGGATAATGGCCTGGTTAAAATCGCTCGACCACTCCCCAATACACCGGCCATGCGGGCTGGACTGCACGCTGGTGATTATATCATTAAAGTTGAGGGCGAACCTGTTAATATCGGTGGAACCACGGGCGTTACCTTGAACGATGTGGTAAGTAAGATTCGAGGCGAGATTAATACCGATATTACGATTACCATCCAGCGACGAAGCGTTGAAAAACCATTTGATGTCACTCTGACGCGCGCCGAAATCAAAATCAGTAGTGTAGAACAAACCACCATCGACGAAGAAATTGGCTATATCCGCCTGAACCGATTTACCGGCCTGACCAACAAAGAATTCCACGAAGCCATGCAGACCTTTTTCCCCGATGATCGGATTGAGGATGTTAAATCATTGATTCTAGATCTACGTTATAATCCAGGTGGCCTATTGATTTCCGCTAACGCAGTAACAGATGCTTTCCTGTCAGGCGGTCTAATTGTTTCAACTAAAGGACGTCTTACCCAATTCAACCGTGAACATCGCGCTACTTCACGCACCCTTTGTCCACCGGAAGTAGATGTCATCGTCCTGATCAACGAATACAGCGCCAGTGGATCGGAAATTGTGGCTGGTGCATTAAAGGATCACCAACGAGCAGTATTGATTGGTGAAAAAACTTATGGTAAAGGGGTTGTTCAACAGCGATTCTCGCTAGAAAACGGCGGTGCGATTTCCCTCACTATTTCAACCTACTACACACCTAACGATGTTTCAATTAACAAAAAAGGTATCGAACCGCACATTAAAGTTGAACCGCTTCAACTTAAAACTGAAGTGGCTCAAATGCGCCAGAAGATGCGTCTGGGCCAATATGTCAATAAGTTTGTGATGAAGTGGATTGGGGAAGAAGAAAAGCGTATAGGAGCGATACCAAAAGATTTCTTGCCCTTCTCTTTGAAACTACCAGGACTAATGCAAGAATTGGCTCGAAACGAGATTCAACTGAGTGAAGAATTGGTAAAGCTAGAGGCTGAACGGATCTTCAACGCTAACGTAGGTATCTATCAATTGATTGACCGTGAGAATGATCGACAACTGCAAGAAGCTATTCAATTAATAATGGCTGGTCAAGTGCAGAAAACCATGAAGGAGAGCGTAATAAAGCCAGAATCAGACGAAGGATCTGGTTTCAAATTCTAACGGNCCCAAACAATAGTTCTACAGTAGAGGGAAATTGGTTTTGCAAACTCCCTTTTTAAAATTGGGTGGAGTTGATATATTAATGGAGAGCTTTCAAGTCCAACCGATCTTCTACCCGATCCGAAACAGCATTGGTCCATTCGAAATCAGCTGTGGATTGTAGACTCATCAGAGCTACGTTAACCAATGGGTTAGAAAGTACGTAGTTGAGTAGAAATGCATCCAGATTCAGATTTTGTGTCTCTTGCGGGAAACACTGTTTCATTAATCGTGGAAAGACACGACTGGTGGTTGAGCGCATCAATACAATCCCCATCCCTTGCTCGACTGCGTCAGGAATTACCCCACGATTTCCGAATAAGTCGCAGGTGTTCTGATACATCAAATTGTAGTGGATTTGCATCATGTCAAATATACCACTCGCAATCAAGCGATCTACACCGCTTGATGGGCCGTCGGCTGAAAAACCGAGGAACCGTACTTTACCTTGATCTTTCAACTTGAGGTAAGTCTCCAGACCTCCGCTATTCAGAATCTGATCTGCTTCTTCTCCGGCAAACCACCCCCCGTGGAACTGAAGAATATCGATGGTCTCGACCTGTAGACGTTGGAGGCTTGATTCTACCTCTTTCGTAATGCCGTCAGGATCGTAGGCTTTTGTTTTAGTGGCTACGATACATGACCGCCCTTGAATAGCTTGACCAATCACTGCTTCACTCAGGCCTTTGCCGTAATCCGGTGCGGTATCGATATAATTGAGGCCTTGATCAAAAGCGTAATGAATCATGTGAATGAGTTCTTGCTGGTCCTGCCCAACTCTGACGCGACCCCCACCGTACCCAACCTCTGATACTTTCAGCCCCGTGCTGCCAAGCTGACGATACTGCATACTAATTCTTCTCCTCTGAAGGATAGATTAATTTCCACCGGTGCCGAATTCGGTCCATGGTTCCCATAGTCGAAAAGCCGTCTCGAAATCCGAAATCGGTTGTCAATGTTCTGGCCTCATAATTTGCTCTAGTTTAGTTGATGAAAATCCAAAGCCCTCGTGGGTAATCAGATGGATTTTTCGCTTGTGTTATGACAGAAATTATGGTAGAGTTCGTAGAAAGGGTTCTTAGCCTCTCATGTTAATTGCTAGTCTTTCGCGTAACATCGTTCAGGAAGCGCGCCGATTTGTCTTAGAAAACCAGTCGCGGACCCGCCGGGCCCGCCAGGTTAGACTTGAGCCCGGCAGAGAAGAGGCTACCTCAGCAATCGTTTCCGAACCTGATCGTGTTGCCCCTCGCTTTACGCCGATCGACAACACTCAACGAATGCAGATCGAGAGCCACCTTCGTGATGCAAGAGACTTAGCGAATGAGTTCTCTGGCTTTCAGAAAACCGAGCAGGTTTTGCCCTCTCGAACCTTTTCTGGCGATTCCGAAATCTCTAGATCAACGCNATCTACCCCTTCCGGTCGCCAATTCACCCGCAATCTCCGGCAAATCTCTAGCATTACCAGTGAGCAGCGCGAGCCGTACGCCACTTCTGATCCTGATCCGCTCACCATCACCACAGGCATCCAAGAAAACGGGCTGACACTGGATAAGATCCTTTAGCACCGCCTTCTTTCATCCAAAAAATCTCTTTCTCGTCGGCAAACTCACCAGTTTAAGAAGATCTCTTTGTTGCGGTCGTCAAAGATCTGAAAATCTTCTAAGTGGAGATCGACATCATTTTCTAGTCGCACCCGAATGCCCAGATTCCGCTCTAAGGATTTTATCCGTGAATCATTATGTAATTTGGTCACAATCTGGTTGTTTGCTATCACCTTCAATTTGCGACGACGTGTCCGCTGGTAGGCTGACTTNATACTTCGGAGGAGATTAATCAGGATCGTTTCGGTGGCTAAAATCGAACCATGTCCNTCGCAGTAGGGACACGGCTCAGTCGTTAGGCTAGCTAAACTAGGGCGCATTCGTTGCCGTGTCATTTCGACTAAACCCAACTCCGAAATGTGCAGAATATTCGTTCTGGCACGGTCTCGCTGGATTTCTTTTTGAAGCCTCTGATAGACCATGTTTCGATGTTGCCGCCAGTCCATGTCAATAAAATCGATGACAATAATACCCCCTAGATCCCGCAACCGCATCTGGCGAACTACCTCTTCCACAGCTTCTAAGTTCGTATTGAGAATGGTATTCATAGGATCNTCTTTACCAACATACTTACCCGTATTAACATCAACTGAGACCATGGCTTCGGTCTCTTGGATTACCAGATAACCGCCGCTTTTCAACCAAACTTTTTCTTGTATTGCCTTACGCAATTCCTTTTCAATGCCGTAAGCTTCAAAAACAGAAATTGGCGAATCGTAGAATTTGACTTTGGATTGGAACTCGGGCAAAGCTGATGAGAGGTAGTCAATTGTTTTGTTGTAAAGCAACTCTGAATCAATTACCAGTTGTGACACATCTTCGCTGAAAAAATCGCGGATGATACGTCCGANAAAGCCGTGGTCGATATGGACAGGAGAAGGAGATTTAACTCGCTCTGCTTGACTACAAATTGTCTCCCATTCGCCCCTGAGATGCTGAATTTCGGTGAACAATTCCTCGTGCGATCTACCTTCAGCCGCAGTCCGCACAATCAGGCCGCCCTGAAACTCCGCTTGAAGTTTCTGAGCAATCTTTTTCAGTCGTGCCCGTTCATCGACAGAGGGAATCCGACGAGAAACACCAATATGAGAAGAATTAGGCACAAAAACGACGTATCGTCCCGGTAAAGAGACCGCAGTTGTAATCCGAGATCCTTTGTGGGCAATTGCTTCCTTGATCACCTGTGCCAGAATATCCTGTCCAGTAGACAGAACTTCGCTAATGGCAACTTGACCCCGGCGGGGTCGCTTTCGTTTCTGCTTGGGGGTGGCTGAATCTTGGCCGAGATGCAACTTGGCCGAGTCGTCAGCCGTATCAGCATCGGCTTCAAAATCGTGGTGTAGGTCTGATGCATGCAGAAATGCGTGCTTATCTAAACCGATTTCAACAAATGCGATTTGCATTCCCGGCAGAACGTTTCGGACTGAACCCTTATAAACGTTACCGAGAATATGTTGGTGGTTATCACGTTCAATGTGGATCTCATTGAGAACTCCGTCCTCCAAAATCGCACATCTAATTTCGTACTCATCATCAGCAATGATAAGTTCTTTTTCCATTGTCGTCTCCAGGTGCTACCGGGAGGCAACGAGTGAATCTATCAAGGCGGAAAATATCAAATCTTCTGTTTTGAAACACCAACGTAGATTTACCAACTCATTTGACACCTCAACGCGGAATCATCGTCGCAATGGGAATAATTAATTCCCCAGGCGAAACGCCTCCGTGTTGAAAACCGCCTCGAAACTGCCTCGTATATTCGTTGAACTGATTCGGATAAACGAAGTAGTAGTCGTCTTTAGCGATAATGTAATTTTTGCTCGAACTGCCAGCAGGTAATTTGTATGTTTGGGGATCATCAATATAGATGGTTTGATCCCGATCACATCCTAAATTAGTACCGGTTTTGAAGCGAAGGCTNGTCGATGTCTCCCGGTTGCCGAATGCAGGTGTCGGTCGATTGCAGAGAACAGAACCGTGATCTGAAGTCAAGACGACAATCGCATCTTGCGTGGCAATAGTCTTCAAGATTTCAAAGAATATGGAGTGCATAAACCACGATTTGACGAGAGAGCAAAGTGCTGCTTCGTCCGGAGCAATTTGTTGTAATAAATCGGATTGAGAACGCTGATGTGTCAAGATGTCAATAAAGCTAACTACTAATGCAGAGAGCGTAATTCTGTCAAAAGTAGAGGCTTGTCTGATAAACTCGTTGCCACCTTTAGCATCAAAAATCTTAAAGTATCTTAATTTAGGTTTAAGTTGAAGTCCTTCGTCTTGGATTTTCCGCTGGAGAAGTTGTCGCTCGTAGCGATTCGTACTCGTTTCGTCGTCTNCACCTTCTTGCCAATAATCAGGGAAGCGAGAAGCCAATTCAGAAGGGAAAAGCCCACTAAAGAGTGCATTCCGCGAATAGAGGGTTGCACTCGGTAAAATTGAATAGTAAAAGTTAAGGTCAGTGTAGAAGTAAGGTTGAAGCAATGGTTCAATTGCCAGCCAGTGGTCTAAACGTAAGCAATCGACGACGATGAAGTGGACCTGTTTTCCCTCTTTGAGGTAGGGTAGGACATAGTGATCAAGGATGTCCACCGATAACATGGGACTATCTTCTCCGTCTAACCACTTAAGATAATTGGCTTCTACATAGTCAGAAAACTTGGTGTTGATCTCTTTTTTGAGCGCGACATGAGTTTCTTCTAATCCTGTTTTTCTCAGAGGATCAAACTCGAAGTCCCAAGTGATAGTTTTAAGGTATATTTCAATCCACNGTCGCCAATCTGGGTTGCTATTAATCGCTTGGTGAATACCGTTAAAGTCGCCAGTATAGGCTTGTGGGATTTGCTGTTCGATAATTTTAGTTCGATCCANNATTCGCTTCAGCGTGGAGGCAATTTGTGCTCCACCAATCGGCTTGATCAGAAAACTATCGACGTGCTTGGCCAAGGCTTCGTCAACCAGCGCTTCGTCTTGGATCTGTGTTAGCATAACGACTGCAATCGTCGTATCAATTTGGCGAAGTTGGTCCAGCGTTGCAATGCCGTCTAGTCCAGGCATCATCTGGTCTAAAATAANTGCATCGTAGTGGTGCTGACCGATGAGCGCGAGGGCATCTTCCCCGTTGGTGACCGGTGTCACCTCAAAAGACTTCTCCTTTAGGAAAAGAATATGTGGTTTAAGGACGTCAATTTCATCATCTACCCACAGAATGTTATGCGTTTGTTGTGGCATTTCTTTTAGNAAAAAATATCTAAGTCAAATTTAAGCTAGTNGCTCGGGCAAGATCGGTTCTTCCNGCTGAAGAATAGGAATCTGGATTTCGAAGCTCGTGCCGCTGGCATCAGTAGATAATAAACGGATTTGACCGTGATGATACTGTTCAATAATACGTTTAGCTAAGGTNAAGCCAAGCCCCCAACCATGCTTTTTAGTAGTCATACCAGGGTTGAAGATTTTACGNTGATCCTTCCGCGGGATGCCTCTTCCATTATCGCCATAAATAATTGAAATNAACCNGCTTCCCGAATCATAGTTTAGACTCAAGTGTATGTGACCAACCGGCTTATTTATAGCATCAACAGAGTTCCTAATCAGATTTTCAAAAACCCACTGTAGCAACTCAGCATTAGCCTGTATTTTGGGCAATCCACCATAATCNATATCAATCGAGATTTTCCTACTTTTAGGCAAACGAGTTTGGAAGTAGAGAACGACCTCGCTTACGATCAAGTTGACATCAACCAACGATTTTTGGGGCATGGAACCGATTTTACTGAACCGTCGTGTAATTTGCTGTAGACGGTTCAGATCCTTCTGCATGTTGTNGCAGATCTCATATAAGACNGGATCTGATTTTTCATCACCATGGGAACTAATATACTCGACCCAACCGATGAGTGACGAGATCGGTGTTCCGAGTTGGTGTGCAGTTTCTTTGGCTAACCCGGTCCAAATGGCTGTCTGTTCATAGGTTTTTATCCGTCGATAGGACAAAAAACCGACTATTGAAAAGCTAATAAAAACCACCGCTAAAGCAATCGGCATGGAAATTAGGCTGTAGTAGGGTTTCTTTTCGTAGTAAAAATAACCTTTCTGCCATGTTGGCGTTGTCTGCAGCGGGACAACATGATTTTGTGCAGTAGCACTTCGAATTAACATCTCAGCTTGTGCTGATTGGTCCGAAGTCGAGGAGGTAGCAGTAATCAAGCCGCCCCATCGTTGCCATTTTTGCGGTTCCTGGTTGGCATCGGTAAACACGAATGGAATCTGCTCTATCGCCGTCGGGTCGGAAATACCGTGATACAGGTAGCCATAGATCTCGCGATCCTCAACCAAATATTGAATTGGACGACTATGATCCCTTTTTCGCATTCGTTCTAAGGTTGCATTCAGTTGTCGGTGTTCCTCGGCCGTGAGCACAATCGGCGGTTCGGCGGAAAGTTTACGCTCAATTTCCGGTTCAATCCCCTTAGCAATAATCACTTGCCGATCGTTGGCATCGGTGATAACGAAAGATAGGCGTCCCATCCGAATCGACTGTTTAACAATTTGGTTGAGCCGGTCCTGTAGCCGACTGTCACTCAATTCTGGAATCTCCGCGGCCAAACTGGCCAGAGATTCAACTTGTGCCTCCAAGTCCTGGTTAAGTTGAAGAATCTGCTTGGTATAGTAGAAAAAAGCCAGTGACATAATCGAGACGCACAGCAAAAAGTAAGTGGCAAGAAAGCGAACAGCAGCAGACGATTGCTTTTTTATATTGAACACGGCGACTAACTCGACGGTACAAACCTTCGCAAATTGTAACAAAAGATCAGTTATAAAATCAAACTGGTAACGGATTTAGGTTAGTAGCAGCAGAAAATCTAAGTACAATATCCAATCACGATTTCCAACAAGATTTCTAGAGCGTAGCGAAGGTCTATAACCTTTAGATGCTCATTTAAACGATGTGTGTTGGTAATTGGACTGCCCATTGGTAGTGGAAAGAAGCCGAAAACGGGAATCCCGTTTTGACGTAAATATTGGCTGTCAGAATAGCCAGACGTGACGTGAGGTATCAGACCAAAACCCGGTAGAGCGCTGTTCACTGTAGATTCAATTTGGTGATAGAGGGGATGGTTGAGCGAAGAGACTGTGGCAGGTATCTGATCAATCTGTTGCCAAGGTCTATTTTCTAGCTTTAAAGCCTGAAGGAGCTGGTGTCGTAAATTTGTGCTATTTGAATCATCTGAAGGAAGGATTCGAAGTTTAAGATCTACAGTGTTCTGATCGACGGAAATCTCTACCTGTTGGTGGAATAGGGATTCTAGATCTAACTTCTGCGGGGAGCATCGCTGCAACCAAGATAGTGAGAGTTTAGCCAGCATAGAACCATGGCAAACGTAAGACAATGGAAATGGTAAGAGGGTTTCTAGTAGACGATGGGTTGCAGTTGGAATTGTTGCAGGGAGATGAACTCTCTTCGATTGAAATGAAATTGAACCATCATTACATGCTCTAAGCCAAATTAAGCCTTTTTCCCCTACTTGGCAAGTTATAAAACTACGCTGTCCAAATTGGGTCGGATAACCCCCACCTTCATTCAGCGCACAGCTCACTTTTTCAGCTTCAGGTGTAGAGTCGAGTAGCCAGCGGATGCCTAACCCGTCGCCAGATTCTTCATCGGTGGTTGCCATCATCACTACGCTGCGTCGCAGTGGAACTTGTAGATCTTGCAACAACTGCAAAATTGTTAGCCAAACAACGATGAGACCTTTGCAATCAATGGCACCACGTCCCCAGATTGCTTGTCCGGCCAATTGGCCACCGAAAGGTGGATATTTCCACTGCGACGGGTGATCAACAGGTGCAACGTCAAGATGGGCAAGGAGGAGTAGTGATTCCTCAGATCGGCCGGCCACTTTAGCTACCAAAGCGGGTTTATTTGGGACTGGTAACTCTAAACGGGACTCTAACCCCATTTGGTGAGCGACTTTAAGGAGGTAGACAGCCCCAGTTTCAAAATCGCTGTTCTGATCTAAGTTATCGACAGTCTTGAACTGGATCAGGCGCTCCAGAATTCGGACCGCCTGATCCAAGTAGCGTGAGCTAACTCGTTTTGTCAAAACCTAACAGGCGTGAGGAGTTAATCACCACAAAAGCAGAGGAAATGTTATGCATGACGGCTGCCATGATCGGGTTGAGAATGCCACTACCGGCTAACATGATACCCAATATATTCATGCCAACTGCAAACCCAATAATATTCTGCTTAATCAGAATTAATGATTGGCGGCTTAAGCCGATAATATGATTCAGTAAACGCAGGTCATTACCCATCAAGACAATGCCTGCGGACTCAATGGCCGCGTCCGCGCCAGCTGCCCCCATCGCAATACCAACATCCGACAACATTAGTGCCGGCGCATCGTTAACGCCGTCGCCTACCATGGCCACTGTCCGATTTTGCGATTGGAGTTGACGAATATAGTCCAGCTTTTCTGTGGGTAATAATTGTGCTTGAACGGTTTCGATTCCGACCTGTTCAGCGATGGTATTGGCCGTTGCCTGATTATCACCTGTTAGCATGACAATATCTTGGATGCCGCTCTGGCGTAGATTGGCCACCATTTCGGTTGCATCTTCGCGAACTGTATCGGCTACGGCAATTCCGCCTAAAATCAGTTGATCCTTTACCACTAAAAGTGCCGTTCTACCCACGGACTCCTGTTGCTGGAGAAACTTCTCGGCTAGCGGATGGACTTCGATTGCGCCTTGTGCCAGCAGCCGCCAATTGCCAACCCAAACTTGTAGATCTTGACCTAAGGTGGCTTTGACGCCGACCCCAAAAACCTGCTCAAAGTGGTGAATTTCAACCGGTTGAACGCCCTCTTGTTGGGCGTAGGCAGTAATGGCTTTAGCAATTGGGTGTTCAGACCGGATTTCAGCCGATAGCGCCAGTTGTAAGATCTCTTCCTCTGTTGTCAAACCGAACGATTCAAAGGCAACGATCTCCGGCTTACCGTGGGTCAATGTACCGGTTTTATCAAAACAGATAGTATCAATCTGTCCAGCAGCCTCAATCACGATTCCGCCTTTAACGAGGACGCCTCTTTTGGCCGCATTACCGACACTGGCCACAACAGCCGTGGGTGTCGCCAGAACCAAGGCGCAAGGGCAAGCAATCAATAGTACAGCCGTTACCTTAGTCACACTACCGTTTGTTAAAAACCAAACGATCGTGGCCACGACTATAATTAGCGGAGTGAAATACTGTGCGAATTTGTCTGCGACCCGCTGTGTTTGTCCCTTATTTTCCTGCGCTTGATAGACAATGTCGATGATGCGACCGATTGCTGTGTGATGCCCCGTTTGACTGACCTTGACTTCAACAGCACCATCCTGGTTGATGGTACCGGCAAAGACCATATTCGAGACGGTTTTATCCACCGGCATCGATTCACCGGTCAGAGTAGATTCGTCGATAGTAGCGCGCCCGGATACAATTTCTCCATCCACCGGTACTCTTTCACCAGATTTAACCAAAATTAAATCTGAAAGTTTAACTTGATGCAACGGAACTTGTACCCATTTCTTATCTTGGAATAACCAAGCAGTTTCTGGCACCAGTTCGATAAGGGCTTTAACGGCACTGCGGGTTTTGGCTAAGGTTAGCTCTTCTAAAAACTCTCCACTAATCATAATGAATGCAGCAATCGCACCGGCCAAGTATTCTTCAGTTAGTGCTGAGGCGAAGAGGGCAATCACCACCAGTAATCCGGCCGTGATTTGACGCTTCTCGATCATCGAAACCAGCGTGGTATAGGCAATCAACGCACCACCTAACAGCATGGGGATGACGGCTAATTCGAATTCGAACCAACGCCTTAGCGATTCTTCTTGAACGGTGGTCAATTCACTGCTATTCAGCAAATGGCCTTGAATGATTGACCAGTTTTGAACTGCGGACAAGACAATCAGTAACAACAAAATTGCCGGTACTGCAAACTTACCGCATATCGTTCTCGACGTGTTCCGATCTGACGTGCCATGGTTATGGAGAATACCATGTCCACCTTCATGCATAGCGGGGTCTCCTCAAACTAGAAGAATTTCCAGATCACAAAGATTACAATCAACAATGCCACAATAATAGCAGAGACAATTTTAGCCGATTGGCCTGAATGGTCGTGATCGTGGTCGTGGTCGTGATCGTGATCGTGATCGTGGTCGTGGTCGTGATCGTGGTCGTGGTCGTGGTCGTGATCGTGGTCGTGATCGTG
>PACG01000157.1 GCA_002699335.1 Candidatus Poribacteria bacterium | reverse complement strand
ATGAGTTGAATCATCCTAATTTNATTGTCAATGGGCTAATTCTAACAAATGGGCAGAAAATTGCACGAATCTAACTAATTTTTAGAGGAACCCTTTATTTTTATCAGATTNAAGCGNGCCAATTCAAACGTTTTTTGCTGAATTGGTATATCATTGAAATGATGTTTTTTGCTAAGTCTGTGTTGAAACAAGAAATAATTACCACGACTCAAAACAATTCTATTGTGTTTTATTCCAGAATTGTTTTGAGTCGGGCCAATCGAATTTTCCATCCTAGAGAAGAGTGGGTGATTATCCCAGATTCTCATCCTGCTATTATCAAAATGGAACAGGACGAACAAGCCTACCAAAATATGCAGAAGAACAATTCCAACACTCATAAAAAAGAATAGGTCAAAGAGCAACATACCTTTTGGCAGGGTTAGTCAATTGTGATCCTTGTAGACATAATCTTCAAATGAAATACAACAGAAGAAATGACGAAGCCTATTACTGTTGTGGTTATAGAAGATTATCCCAGGCTAATTGTGACAATCGTAGGCACTACAACCAGGACTTAATTGAGGATACGGTAATGGAAATGATCAATAAATTTATAACTGCAAAAGGGCTACATCGAAGATNAACTACAACAGCAATTGAAACTAGTTGAGAAACAGAGACGAGAATCAAAGCAGAGATTGAGAGATTTACAGGACAGGATTATACAACAGGAAGAAATTAAAGCACCGACAGCAGAGGACTTAGAAGATGTTCAGAGATCAGTTGAGGAGTAAGGNGGTAGGATATGTTGATATAGATGCAAAAAAACCGTCTTGAANTCCATAGTCAAAAAGATGGACGTGAACCGAGACGGACCAGTCGAGATTGATTTTTGTGCCGCTCTCAGTCATACCCCGCACATTATCCAGAGCTAGGTTTTTGGCTCAACTTCTACTCCTTGATCAGTCTACCAACCTGTGCTATTCTATAAAATAGTTCTTGNCATAGGAATACTTCATCAGAGTCGACTGGCAGGTTTTTAGCTTTCTGTCAGTCGTTTTTGNGCTTATTTCCCTTGTTCTATNTGCTATCCTGCGCCAGAATGGTCCTACAACCCNAACTAAATGCATACGCAAATTTTACTATTCGCATCACTTTTAATAATTGTATTTGCCGCCAAACAAATTGGGCAGGTGATTGCCCGGTTTAAACTTCCACTTATCACTGGTTTTTTGTTGGTTGGTCTTATTTCTGGTCCTTTCGTCTTGAATATCATCGAAGCCGAAAGCTTACCCCAACTGCTTTTCCTCGACAGAATGGCTTTAGCCTTCATTGCCTTCGCTGCCGGTGCCGAATTAGAAAAACGTGTCATTCAAGGTTACCTTCGAAGCATTGTTTCTCTGATCGGGGGGTTGGTGATTTCCGTCCTAGCCATTGGTATAAGTACTTTTGTTTTAATCCAGGATAGAATTCCTTTTATGGCCTCTTTGCCCCTTAGTGAAGTGATAGCAATTGCTTTATTGGNTGCGACTATCATGGTTGCCCGTTCTCCTGCCTCCGCACTGGCAATAATTAAAGAACTAAGGGCCAGAGGTCCATTTACGCATAAANTCTTGGGCGCTACTGTTTTGATGGACGCTGTTGTCATCATGATCTTTGCAGCTTCAGTTTCGTTTGCGCAAGTCCTAGTAAAAGGCTCGGACGTTAACCTTGGACTGTTTCTATTTGTAGCCTTTGAAATCTTGTNCGATCTGGGCTTAGGCATTCTGGTAGGGGGGATACTTCGGCTGATCATGTTACTACCCACTCGACCCCTGAAAGGCGCTTTAACTTTATTGTTGGGTATGAGCGTTTTCTGGTTGTCAGCGTTACTTCACAGCTTCCATCTATTNTCTTTGCCAATTGNCCTTTTTTCTGAACCTCTTTTGATCTGTTTGGTAGCCGGTTTTTATGTGACCAACTATTCGTCCCTTGCATCGGAGTTTCAGCACCTGTTGGAGGAGATGTCTCCGGGTATCTTTCTGGTCTTCTTTACCTTGGTCGGTNTGGGTTTGGAACTAGCAATTCTTGGACAAGCTTGGCAAATAGTTATTCTTCTCTTTGCTGCTCGACTAGGAGCTATATTTATCGGATGCTTTATCGGAACAGCAGTTGCGCGGGATTCGGGGCCAGGCAATGTCCTTCTCGGATTTGGTTTTATCACCCAAGCAGGTGTCAGTATTGGGTTGGCTAAAGAAGTAGCAGTTGAGTTTAGCAACTGGGGAACTGAATTATCTACTTTATCCATTGGTGTAGTTGTGCTAAATCAGATTCTTGGCCCACCTGCGCTCAAATGGGNGATCAACCGGGTAGGAGAATCCCACACACATGCAGTTACTAATCCGGCCTCTCGCGGGCAACACAACTCCACCATCTTTGGGATAGAAGGGGAATCACTGGCACTAGCNAGACAATTAGAGGCCCATCAGTGGAAGGTTACGTTGGTCAATCATCATATGGGAAATTTGGGGGAAAATGCAGCGGTGGATGTACCTCGTATTGAGTTTATGCCTGAAATAACTGAAGTCGCACTCAGCAAGCTGAATGTTGGAGAGATGGAAAGCGTTGTTTTGATGTTATCTGATGAAGAAAATCTCGCCATCTGTGAGATAATCTACGAACAGTTTGGTGTTGAAAACGTCATTGTTCGGCTAAATGAGAGGCACAACTTTGAAGCGTTCCACCAGCTGGGGGCGCTGGTGGTAGAACCAGCCACGGCCATGGTTAGTTTGCTGGACCAGTTCGTGCGCTCACCCTTCGCGGCTTCACTGCTTCTGGGGATGGATCCGGATGAAGAGTTTATGGAATTAGAGATGAGTAACCCAGATCTCAGCGGCATTGCCATTCGGGAGATTCATTTCCCTCACGACGTGCTAGTTCTTTCTATTTCTCGCCAAGGAGATCGAATAATTTCAGATGGTTCCACGCGGCTGAAACTAGGAGATCACGTTGCCCTAGTCGGTACGCCCGATAGCCTAGTTGAAATGGAGGTAAGATTTGCAGCTTAGAAATGAACTAAGCGTCCTTTTGCATATTCAAACACCGGCTGACTTATGTCAAGGGGGAGGAATTGCTAAGCCAGATAAGAAATGGCCTTGAGAATAGCAGTTTAGTCGCTTCAGTTCTAGGATTAATGGCGACTGTGGCCATTATCCAGGATTCTGATTTGGGGAGGATTGAGTATTTGTGTTGGGTCGGCTGTGAAAGAATACCGGATTTTTGTTCTGTTTGGGCTAAAGTAGCGGGTGCATAACTTTCTGGAATTCGCCGACTCCAACTTGATGTCGAGTGTCCCGAATTCCGAATCATCCTTCTCTACTTATCTGTGACGCTGATTTTGCCTTTGGCTTGTAACTTAGCCCGTACGCACATACTGACTCCGTCAGGCACGGTTATGCGGGCTCGAGCCAACCGAACCATTACGGAACATACTATCACTACTGAAATAGAATCGCAATTAGGATAAAACCTAGTCGACGAAACTGCTTATCATCGACCAGCAACTTTGCTCAATCATCTCATTGGCGCCTACTCACACTAGGAATGGCGTCCCTTCAAACTTCGACCAGTCACGTCCATCATAATATCGGGTGCCTCGATGACCTTTTCTTGGTATAGGTATTTCCAACCGCTGACCGGGAGCCGTTACCAAAATCAAAGTGCGAGGTTTCCCTGAGTCTGGATTGGTAGCACCACAGATCAAGGATTTGATCTTTAAGCGCCCAACTAGTTGATCTTGAAAAATAGTGTAGACGTAGTCGCCAACCGATAGTTTGGACGGGTTACCCGCCATGTGAAACTCAAACTCGTTAATGGAGCCGTCATATAAGGCATTCACCGCAGCGATACCTCTGGATTGTGGAATGGTTTTAGTGATTCCGAAACTCATCTGTCTCCTCTGATTATGATAGGGTTGGACTGCTGAGGTAGCGGATGCCCCTCTATTACGGCAGCACCGGGGTTATGACCATAAGCTGCGAAATATAGTATAGTGTGGGTGTGGATGAATCAAGCGGGTTTCCGTCCTGGCCAATAATTCTGCTACTGGTCATAGTGCATCACGTATCTAAAAACTAGCTGGTTATCAGCAAGATGAAAACACATCTGCCCCTATCCATCCGCCTCATTGTTGTCAATCTATCCTGACAAATGAAAGTAGGTGGGCGAAAACCAGCATTGTCATCTACACGGTAAAAAGAAAAGAAAGAAGCACTATANCACCNATGACCGAGGGGAAGCCTGAAAAACTGAGTCAGTATCGATCTAAGGCCATCCTTAAGGGCTTATTATACCTAATTAATGAAATCCTAGTTGNACGGCTTTATAACGATTATTTTCAGCATTTGGACGCTATCTCTAACTAACAATACAACCGGTCAAATAACCAATTAACCGACATTTTCAAGCATCGCCGGTGCAACGAATCGCCAACAATTTTAATTAAACGATTGTTAGAATCTGATTGGTTGGATACTGATTCCAACTATAAAAATCCACCATGTAAGGATTTATCTAAAAGCTGTNAAACAAGAAGGATACAGCAAAGCCAATTAAGGCGAGACTCCAAAAAAACGTCCGATAATAATTTATTGGCCGTGATGTNGTCATTTGTTCTCTCTCATCCTCATGCTCAATAACTATTTAGGTAGAGCAAATAACGGTTGAATTAGGGCAGATGATCAGCAGATNGGTCAGTATCGGCGGTAACAGTATCCATCTCAAAGTTCAATCCTGACACACATCGAAACCCGTGGTTACTGCGCCTACGATACGGAGGGTTGTTGCCGCGGTAAGCCACGCGCAGGGTNTAAGGNGTGTTGATCCAAGACCCACCCCGCAACACCCGGTATGAACCGGTCCCCGGTCCTAGCGGATTTTTAGCCGGTGAGTTTTTATAATACTCTCGATCGTACCAGTCGGCACACCACTCCCAAATGTTGCCCGCCATATCGTACAGCCCATACCCGTTNGCCACATAGCTTCCAACGGGACTGGTTTTTNCCACACTCCAATCGTAATTGGCTTTGTCCNNNGTGNGATCCTCATCTCCCCANGGATAGCGCTTACCAGCCAATCCCCCACGTGCCGCGTACTCCCATTCCGCTTCTGTCGGTAAACGCTTGCCTACCCACTCAGTGTAGGCAAACGCATTATTCCAGCTTACGGAAATCATGGGATGCTGGTTAGTAGGTGAATACTTGTCAGCTACATCGTCCCAGTTATCGTAATCATATCCGCTATCTTCTACAAACTGCTTGAATTGCCCCACCGTCACTTGATAAGCATCCATGTAAAACGGATCCAACTCAACTACATGTANCGGTAGTTCGTCATTATCCCCTTCATCGAAATGATCGCACATTTCAAATGAGCCGGCCGGGATCAGCACCATTTCGGAACTATCTTTCGGCCAAGTTATGCGCTTTTGGGGCAAAGCCTGCAAGGCTCCAGATTCAATTGCAGCTATCCCTCTACTAATCAGTTCATTCTGACGAGTTGGATCAAATTTATCTAGTCCGGATCCTGACGGTCTAACTATTAGTGATTTATCTTCCTCTTTCATTTGCTTAATAAGCCATCTCATTTATCAAAAGTCGGTATTCCTCAATCAATTCGTTGAGGCTCGTTTGATCTTGCTCTATTTCCCGACTAATATTTTCGGCCAATTCTTGTAGTAAATCGTGCCCCTGCTCCGATGCTTCCTGCACTGANGTCCTCAAACAGTAGGTTTTATTCTCTCTTATTTGCTGTATCTCCCGCTTTAATTGATCTAAAATGGCTATCGTCTTTTGATAGTCTTGTTTCAGTCGGGCCAATTTCTCTGATGACATCTCACTTTTTATCGCCTCTTCACGCTCAGCNTGATCCATCAACTCTCTTAACTTTGGCCGATCATTATCTTCATAAGCCTGATTAATCTTAACCATCAGAACGTGGAACCTTTCTCGTTCCGGCTCATCTTTGGCCTTATCTGGATGATATTTTATCGATAATCCGCGATAAAGGTTTTTGAGATCTTCTTTTACTTCNTCCGCTAATTCCACTTTNTCTTTNTCTANTTTAGCGTACCTGGCATGGTTCTGTTGGGCTTGCTCCGTTTGTTGATCGAAATCGCCAACCTTGCGCCTTTGCCGGTCAAAAGTGGTTTTAACCACTTCCTCGACCTGGGCTAAATCCTCAGTGGTCGCCCCCTGACGACCACGTAAAGTTTGGTNTCGGTGGCGGTATTCCTCAATTTGCAACTTGATTCGATCCAGTTGTGCATAGAGGACACCAATTTTCAAGTGATAGTCAATCTGAAATTGGTTAAGGGCGAAACTTAGTTCCCGTATTTCAAGNGTAAGGGATTCCGCCTCAGCCTCCTTTTCTTTGATTCGTGCTTCCCAGTCAGCGATTTCTTGCTCCATCTGACTAGAAACCTCTAAACCGAATCTAGTGTCTCCAAGCATGACAAAGTTTAGTTTCAATGTTGTTTTGCATAGCGTTCAATACTGTTTCTCCAAACTATATCATCATAAATAATTTGCCTAGACTACTCAGCCAGTGGCAGGGTCAGACTGATTAATATTACTATTTTTTTGCTTGGAGGGCTTGCCTCCTCTCCTTTTTATGCTCATCCTTCCCAAGAAATGACAACACCTTACCTTGAACCGTATATTATCGATGCTGAAGAAAACCGCTCACGACCTCCTCACTCTAATCGCTCAGAACTAACTAACTCCCTCTGACATCTTATCTCATCTCTACAGCAAAGAACAAATCTCACCCAAATATGGCCCTGAATCCACTCACCTTAAATAATTTCTTGGCTTAAAAACAATTCATCATCGAAGACAAATCAACAAATGACTTACCCCAAATTGTTAACCATTTTAGGTCTCACCAGTTCCACCGGCACCTGTCCGCCGACATAATCTTCGGATGGAACTGGCATATTTACTGCCTCGCCAACACTACAATAAGATTAGCGCCGTTTGGGATTTGGTCCATTTCCATAACCAATCATTACATCTTTGACACCACCCCATACTGGTGTTCTATGCCTTGCCGGAGAAGTATCATACAACAGTGTTAATAGGGAAATATTCGCCGAATTCTTACCATCAAAGGTAGTTTTTGGTCTGAGCATCTCGTAGCCGGTCCGGGTGAATCTTCCCATCCAAATTGGTGGTGTACCTGTTCCGCTTTCGGGTCTGACGACCGGATGGGATTTCAACACCATTTGTGGTGGCTAGCCGGGTAGTAGTGATCAGCCATTCCAGTAAATCTCTTTCCATTTCCCGCGCCAGGTCAGCCCAGTTAGGGTCAAAATAGAGGTTGTTCATCTCCCACGGATCGACCTCCAGGTCGTAGAGTTCACCGAAATCGTCGACCTCCGGAAACATGATGGCAGGATAAGTGACCAGTCGATATTGCCCTTTGCGAACACTCTTGCTCCAAGCGAACCCGGTTACGGTAATGTCTCGTACAGCCTGTTCCTGCCCCCGCAGCAGGTGAGAGATATCCTTACCGTCTGAGGTCTCCAGTGGTGTAATATCCGCCAATCGGCAGAGCGTATTTGAAACATCGACAGACTCAACCAGTTGTGGCGAAGTATGATCAGACTGAAAATGGTCCGGCCAGGACCAGATCATGGGGATACGCGTAATGGCATCTGCACAGATTCCCGGNGCTTTCTCCATAATATCGTGTTCGGCCGCATAGTCACCGTGATCTGAGGTATAGATGACAATAGTATTCTGGCGCAATCCACTTCGCTCCAAAAATCCTACCANCTGCCCGACGGCATGATCGACCTGGCTAACGGCCCCTAAATAGCCATGGAGTTTGCGCAGGCGTCCGGCCTGGAAGATCCTAGGTTCAATCAGTGTCCAGTCGCCTTTGCGCCAGCGTTCCACCGTCTGCCGGAAATGTGGAGCCTTAAGTGATATGTCGTAGTCGATATTGGGCGGTAGAACTGGTTCTTCATTCTCGTACCAGGACCAAAAAGGTTCACTGAGCGATGTGCACTGATGCGGCCGGNGCAGACTGGNAAAGGCCAGAAAAGGTCTGTCTACCTCTTGCGCCGATTCGATGNAGCGAATTGTCTCCTGTGCGATCCATCCCTCTTGGGATTCTTCAAATGTTAGCNGTGAGGGACGTCCCTCCATCGACTGACGCCCGCGGTCACCAAGGTCCGGCATCTGGCCATGATCCTCCAGGTGAAGTTTGTTTCGGTTGCGGAGAAAAACAGCGTACTTGGCTGAACGGCCACCGATACTACAGTTGCAGGTTTCGTGAAAATTATCGACCGCATCCTCGACCCCCAGTATTCCGGACAGTGTATTTTGCCCACTGCACTGGTCATACTAACCGTATTGGCGGAAGTGGGAGAAGAGGTTGGGCAAACCGTTTGGATTGGGGCCACTCAGGCCGTAGTAACCGTGATTGTGGCAATACTGTCCCGACAAAAAAGAGACCCGGCTCGGGGTACAAATCGGGTTCTGGGTAATGGCATTATCAAATCGAACGCCCTCAGCAGCTAGCCGATCTAGGTGCGGTGTCCTGGCGTTTGGGTGTCCTTTGTGTTTCAGGATCTTAGCATTGTGTTGATCGGAGATAATAAAAAGAATATTTGGTTGCAATGACATATAGAGACCTTTTCTGCCTTCCTTTTCCTGGGTTTCGTCAACTAATGACCAGGATCGATTAATTTCCGCCACTGATAATATTCATCCAGAATCTCCTGGCGGGAGCATTTCTGTCGATAGACCAGACGAGCTTTGAATCCATACTCTGTCTGTACCTGATAATTGGGGACGATCAACTGGAAATCCCAGGCCGGATTAGCGGTTTGATACTGTTGACTGCTGCCTCCACCGGATGGCGAGTGGGTCAGACGGATTCCTTCTGTGCGATCGAACATCACAACCCAAGTCAGGTTCTCGAACAAACCGTAGAACAGCGGCAGTCGATAGCGGAAGGGCGAGAAGCTACGAAACAGGGCATCACGATAGTCCTGACTGAAAGTCAATTGGATCGGGTCATCAGGATGGCAGACTGTACTTTCATCGTTGTGCTGTTGGGTGCAGAGTTGCGCCCAGTAACCGTTTTCGGCCTGAAAATAGATGCTTTTGTCCAGCGGTGCATTGATATAGCTGGCCCAGAAGAGACCGATGTAATTACCNTTGAATAGAGGTTGATGGGCCAAGCAACGAAAATCGACGTCGATATAGTAGGGGGCTACCAGCTTAAAGCGGGTCCAATTTTCGAGGTGGAAGGTTGGGGTTGGCGGTTGATACAGTTCGGCCTGGTTGTCTGACAAACGGTGAAAGGCCATCGGCGCGTGACGGGGTTCAAAAAAGACTTCGGCTGAACCGTTGGTGTATCCGTCAAAGATATGCTCCAGGTTCCAACCAGCGTAGGCTGGCACAAACAGATTCCGTTGGCTGGATTGGTGTTTCAACGACCAGATCCCGTTGTAGCCGGCACGATGACCGTCATCTGCCGAATTATCACCAATAACAGCGGTTAATTCGCCCACCTGGAAGACTTCAGAATTCATCTCCTTTTTTTCTCCTTTGGTTAACTCAAATTATTGTGTCGCTCAACATCTTACCAGAAAAGGGCCTCAGACACAATCGTTGTTTCGCCGTTAGATGATTTACCCTGTACACTCGATAAATCAGTTGACAAACAGACGATAGTTGTGTCAAAAAGAGATACTAGACGCTTGGGTTAATTCGAAATTGGGAATCTCAAAAACTTACAAGGCTAAAACAACACAACAGGTCGAATGTCCAGGTTGTGAAGTCGGTGTGCTGATCCACTATGATATTCAGGTGTTCCATCCCGAGGGATACCAATTCAATGATGCACCGCCAGCGACCGTTTTTGATCCTACTCAACTCGATACCGATCAGTGGACCCAAACGGCCAANCCGCAGGCGCNGAGTACGCTGTCCTGGTTCCAAGCATGGGAGCGGATTTAGCCTCTAGTCGACGNCAGCACACAACTATAGCGAAAAGCTCGCCTTGGAAAAATGGGTCGGGTGACATTGTAGCTGATTTTATCGCTTCCTGCCGCACATACGCCCTTTGTCCCGGCTTGTATTATCATACCGGTTATAATGCCGACTGTAACGTGGATAATCCGGGCCGCGTCAGGTACGGGGATGCCGAAGCGCAGGTCAGATATAACCGTATCGTGGATCAACAGTGTACCGATGTCGTTAGTCTCCTATGGGATCTACAGCCACAAGCGGTCGTTTTTCAAGGGCTAAAGGGAACCGGTTCGCTAATTCGTTAGGTTGGAAGCGAGCAAGGAGAAGCCTCCGCCAATTGCTAGAGTACCATCGGTCAATTCACTGGTAACAACCAATTTCCACCGTCAGGATCAGGAGATCCCATGGGAGAGGTATGGGCCCCAGCAGAATCGGATATGCCGAACCGTAACCATTAGTGGATCTGGATCGCAGATACCAATCATCTGCTCTATTCCGTTGATGAGAAAATACGATTTGTCGGCCGGGCGCAACACCAACTTCCTGTTGGGGATGGTGATCGACATCGCGGGTTGGTTACGGAGGCTGATGTGGCACAGTTTACTGCCTTTAAGCAGGAGATCAAGCGACGTTTTAGCCACAAAATCGCAGAAGTTAGTGGTCAAGGAGAGATATTAATTATCGATCTGAGCCAACCCACCAAAATAGACCGGTTGGTTATCCTGGAAGAGATGGCACAAGGAGAACAGGTCTTAAAATATTCAGTTGAAGGTTTCATCGATGGAAAACGGATCCCTATCTGTGAAGGGACGTCGGTCGAGCCAAGCGCATTGCGCGATTTGAGGCGATGTCGGTTTCGCAACTGCGCTGGCAGTGCAGAAATCGAAAGCCGTTCCCTTGAGCGTCAGTTTGGCCGTCTACCTAACGCCATCAGCGATAGAAAGCGAGTGAGCGCTATTGCACTCGCCTAACGGCTGTGATAAAATCCTAACGTCACGCAAATCTAAGGAGAAAACGAACAATGTCGAGCGCACTTATTATTGGAGATGGGCCGGGTGGTTTGAGTGCTGCCTTGTATTTGGCCAAAAACGACGTCGAAACCACAATTTTTGGTCAGGACGAGACTCCCATGCACTACGCCATGTTGTACAACTATCTGGGGATTCCCGCAATGACGGGAAGCGAATTCCAGAAAATTGGGCGACAGCAAGTAAAAGATTTGGGGGCCGATCTGATCGAAGCTCTGGTAGAGAAAGCCGAAAAAACAGACGATGGGTTTACGGTAACTACCGATGGCGACGATACTTACTCGGGAAAATATCTGATCATCGCTACTGGCTCGAGCCGGGAACTGGCCGAAAGTCTGGGCCTGGAAAGAGGTGAAGAGGGGGCTATTGAGGCTACACGTGAGGCCGAGACAACAGTTGAGAACCTGTTTGTTGTCGGACGCACCACTCGTCCTCATCAGGTTCAAGCTGTCATTTCGGCAGGAGATGGTGCCTCCGCTGCCCTGCTAATTTTATCCAAAGAAAAGAAAGAGGGCAAACGCTTCTGTGACTGGGATAGCGTCGACGACTAACAGTAGTTAGTTGGACGCAGACCTATTAGACGACCGCAAGTTCAACAATCTCTAAACCGTAAATTCTAACATCCAAAGCCCAAAGGGAAATCTCGATTTCACCTCTGGGCTTTCTCTTTTAAGGTAAATATATGCGACATCGAATTCACTATCTCGTTTTAGCCCTCCTACTGATGGTTGGTTGTTTGGGTCGCCGACAACCAATAACAACATCTTCAGTTTCGACTGATCTAATCGAATCAGAGACTGTAGTGAATCTACCATCCGGCTCGGATAGCCATAGCCCGATCTCCGGTCGGAGTTATCGACGGATCAATCAACCGGATCCGGTTGATTTGATGGATGTGGTCATCTTTCAGATGGACAATGGCTTGACCATCTATCTGACCGAAAATCACGAGGAGCCCCGGTTTTACGCTGAAGTGGTGATCCGTGCCGGTGCCAAGAACGATCCAGAAGATGCGACCGGCCTGGCCCACTACTTGGAACACCTGCTTTTCAAAGGGACACAAGAATTGGGAACAGCAGACTACGAGAAAGAGAAACCTCACCTGGATAGGATCACCGAACTTTACGAACAGCATTATAGTGAGACCAATGCGGAGAAACGTAAAGAGATCTATGCTGAAATCAATGCTGAGTCCCAACTGGCGGCCCAATATGCAGTGCCGAATGAAATCGATAAACTTTACCAGTCCATGGGCGCATCCTTCAAAAACGCCGGAACAGGTCAGGAAGTGACGCTCTATCAGGTTAACCTACCCTCCAACCGATTACAGCAGTGGGCACAGATAGAATCACATCGATTATTTGGCACACCTGTTTTTCGGCTGTTCCATTCCGAGTTAGAGGTGGTATATGAGGAGAAAAACCGGGCTTTGGACAATAAAAGTCAGCTGATTCGAGATGCGGTTTATCAGCGAGTCTATAAAAAACACCCTTACAGCAGGTCTATTTTAGGAACAGTTGAGCATCTGAAAAAACCGTCTTTGGTCAAGATCTACGACTTCTTTAAGACCTATTACGTGCCTAACAATATGGCTATCTGTATTTCAGGCGACATCGACATCGAGGAGACTATCCAGATTATCGCTGACAATTTCAACCGCTGGGAACCCCGATCCTTACCGGAATTCAAACAGTGGCGAGAAGATCCCATTGACGGGGTCGAACGGGTTACAGTTCAGTATCAAGGCGAAGAATATGTGATGATCGTCTTTCGGACTGTGCCACAAAACCATCCCGATGCAGAAGCCTTGATGCTGTTCGATATGATTCTGGATAATGCGACGGCTGGGCTGATTAACCTCAACCTGAACCAACAGCAGAAGGTTCGCCAAGCCGGTTCTCGTCCTTTACTGAGCAATGACTACGGTAGTCAAGAACTATGGGGTATCCCGAAAAAGGATCAATCCCTGGAAGAGGTAGAACAACTGCTTTTGGAACAGGTAGCCTTGATTAAGCAAGGGCAGTTTGAGGACTGGATCATCCCGGCCATTGTAACCGACTTCAAAAAGTCACAGAAAGCAAGCCTGGAAAACAATGAAAGTCGGGTTGGTGCGATGCGGGGAGCCTTTCTTGCTAACCAGGACTGGGACTATGCGATTCGGTCAATTAAGCGAATAGAAAAGTTGACCAAGAACGAGGTGGTGGCCGTAGCTAACAAATACTTTGGAGATAACTATGCGGTCGGTTATCGTATAGATGCCCAACATGAACTACCTCAGGTCGCAAAACCACCGATTGACCCTATCGAGGTGGATCCAACCCGTCAGTCAGCCTTTGCTGCGTCAGTAATGGCAATATTAGTAAATGAGATTAAACCGGTCTTCATCCAACCTGACCGGGATTACCAAATCGTTGGCTACCATCCGGGAGTAAAACTCTATCATTCCAAAAACCCGGTCAATGATCTATTTACTCTGACCTTCTCTTTTGATATTGGAAAACTTCATAACCAAAAACTTGGGGCCGCCGCCTTACTGTTGGATAAATCCGGCACCCCCCAATTCTCAGCGCCGGAATTGAAAAAAGAGTGGTACAAACTGGGATCAGACTTCGGTCTGCAGGCGGGGGATCAATCCACTTCATTCACCATTTCAGGCCTAGATGAGAATTTCGGCCAGACACTGGCTCTGGCACTCGATTTGGTCAAACATTCACAGGTGGATCAGGCTACTTTGCAAAAACTAATTCAAATTATTCTAGCCAACCGGGAAGACGCCCAAAAAAACTACCGCGCTGTTGCTCAAGCTATGGCTGAGTACAATCTTTATAGCGATAAGTCCTCCATGTTGCGGAAGATCTCTAACGAAAAAATTTCTCAATTAACGGTCCCCGAACTGACCAAAACTATTGCTGACCTGCTGAGTTACCAGCATACGATTAGCTATGTCGGCTCATTATCAGTGGCAGAATTGCAAAATCAGCTGCGTCAGCACCATCCGCTAGGAGGGAAACTACAACCACCGCCCTCCTATGAGTTCTTCGTTCAGCGTCGTCCAGAGGAGACAGAGATCTACCTCTTCGACAAAGAGATGGCCCAGGCTTACGTGCGTATAGATTTTGGGGATGAAGTCTACGATGAAGCTAAACGCCCGGCTATCAATCTCTATAACGAGTATTTCGACGGTGGCATGTCAGGAGTGGTATTTCAAGAACTGAGGGAAGCACGGGCGCTAGCCTACGCCAGCTATGCCCGTTACGCGCCAGGGAGTCGTGCCGGTGAACAGAACCAGATGATGGCTATTGTCCTGTGCCAAGCTGATAAAACAGCAGAAGCAGTAGGAGCATTCATCGATCTAATCGATAACCTACCGATTTCAGAAGAACGGTTTTCTATTGGCAAAGAGGCTATCATCAACCGCTACAAAACAGCTAAAGTTGGATTCCGTGAAGTTATCGGTGCGGTCCGTCGCTGGGAGTATCAAGGACTGGAAGTTGATCCACGTGTTGACCGCTATCAGCAGGTCCAGCGATCAGATCTCGACCTATTGCTTGATTTCCACCGCACCAATATTACCAAACGGAAAAAGTTGATCTCGATCGTGGGAGACAAAAGCAAAATTGATATGGAGGCCTTGGCCCGGAACGGTAAGATCACCGAGATCTCGCTGGATCAAATCTTCGCTTTCTGACCAATGGCCAGCAGTTACATCAGCGGCAGTAAGAGTGGACAGTTAAAAATGTAGAGTGGAAAATAAATAAGGCTCAGTTTTCCACTCTACATTCACGAATGAAGATCGATGCTAACCATTGGAAACATCAGCAACCTCTGGTTTCAGCCGGACTTAAAATCGAATTTCAGATGTTAAAGATTCGCTTTCCTGGTAAAACACAGCGATTGAATGGCAATCAAAACGTCAGGCCAGATGAAGTCATCCACCTTGATATACCCTATTTGATTTAGTGCTACTGCCGCCCTTAGCGACTGGCAGTTGCACTGCTACTGCCTCGAATAATTGAGTTGGATGTTTCTTCTGTAGCAGGTGCTAATCGAGCGGTATTGAGAGGAAAGATCGGGCTCTTAGCTTGTCCACCCAAATAAACCTTGGAGGATGATAGGACTGTTGGCACTGTCGATACTGTAACCTCCGATTGCGCTGTTTTTCCTTCTGGTGTCGTCGTCTTCAATGTAAAGATCGGACTAGAAACTGCCGAGCCCAGAGGGAGTAGTGTTGGTGGCTCAACCGATTGTGCTGCTGATGCGTTTCCAAAAAGGAAGAAAGCCAAACTGACAGTTAAGCCTATACCTGAGATCCATAGTCCTACTTTTATCGGATTGATCATTGTACACCTCCTAATTTTCGTCCAGCGTTACACGGGGTCGGCTGCCAATCGAGGGTGGTATCATCATCAACTGTTGCCGTTCCGTCAAATTGCTGTATTGGTTGGGGTCGTAGTAGTTGCCTGACCAGGCGGAATGTCCCGGGCTATACTTGTAAAGTAAAGCCCGGCGTTCTTGTTGTCCGTCCCAGGGCATGGTACCGTGAATAAGTGCTTCAGTGAAAAAGATCACATCTCCGGCATCGACCGCAGGTTGCGCCACATAGTGTGGTCGACGCTCAAACCGCCTAACATCGTCGGGGCAATTGATCAGAAGGTTACTTTTATGGCTACCCGGCACACAGGCAAATCCGCCGTCGCCGACTTTAACTGGTGCCAGGTTGTAAGTCGCAACGCAAAGACCATTACGGATTATTCCATCCCGATATTTATACCAGTGATCCCCTTCGGGACCACCGGGACGACCGCCATCTTCCCCACCGTGTAGGCGGCCTCCAGTTCTGGTTCCAGGTTGCATGAAAATAGCGTAGTCGTGGTCAATTCGCACATATGGACCTATTAACTCCAGCAAGTAAGGCAAGATTGTAGGGTGATCAATCAGGTTTTTGAACGGTTCGCCCCAGGTGCTAGGTGGGCCACTTTTATCCCCATCGTCGATCATCTGGTTCATTTCCGCTACTTCATTCGCGGTCAAAACATTCTTAATAATCAGATACCCTTCTAAATCGACAATAAACTTTTCTTCTTCGGTCATTATGGCTTAATTTACCCCTGCTGCTGCTAATTTCTTGTGGCTAAGGCTTTTGCCAAACTAATGGAAAAACATCACCAACCAGTTTCTCTCCGTGGGCGACGGTAACAAACGGTTTCATAATATGACCACCAGTTTCATCGTAGACGGTTTTCTCGGTCATGTAGTGATTGGCAATAGCTCGTCTCTTGCGGCCGCTGGTGTTGGCGTGCGATCCGTGCCAGGTTAACGCATGATGATAATGCACAGACCCTTTTTTAACCGGGCACCGAACTACTTGAAGTTGTATCCCTTCAAACTCGCTAGGCATTTGGTGAAAGTTTTTAGCATGTGGAAAGAAGCCTCGCACCAGTCCCAATTTATGGGAACCAACCACCATGCTCATACAACCATTGGATTCATCAATATCATCCAAAGCGACCCAAGAAGAGATTTGGGTCGTTTTAGGAGCGATATTGGGCCAGGCGGGGGAATCCTGGTGCCAACCCGTTACCCCACCAGTGCCGGACGGCTTATATTGTACTTGATCATGCCAGAGGCGGAGTTCTTGAGCATTTAACAATTGAGCCACCTCTTCCACAATTTTTGGGTGGAAGGTTAAAGCATGAAAAGTCTCACTGGCTTGCCAGATGTTGACGATCTGCCAGACCGGCGTCTCTGGATCACCACCCAAATTAGCNATTCTGACTGGTTGTGGCTGAGTACTATCTTCGTAACTATCGATGACACGATCAAGTTCTTGGCGAAGTTCTTCTACCTGATCGTCATCTAGAATCCGATCACCGAGGAGAAACCCGTTGTNTTTGAAAGTCTGGATGCTCTCTTGGCTCAACATATCTAGTCCTTCACTTGTGTTCGTGGCAATTATACTCCAACCAAAATCTGCTGTCAAACGTCGCCTGAAACCCTTAAAAGGGAAAAATTACTATCCCATACATTGCTCAACGCTCCTGTATTTTGGGGCCCAGCTATACAGATCTATTCTTCTAACGGCGGCAAGACGTGTTTAACCAGTCGGGTGTTGTACTCGAGGTTATACGCGCGTAACTCGGCGGGATAATCTTCCGGCGGCGGATAGTCAGACATCTGGTGGAAGGGAAGTGGCCCAACTGTTTGCGANGCCAATGTGTTGACGTCAGCGTCTTTGACCCATCCATCACTAAACAAAATAAAAGAGCGCTGCCAACCAACTGGTAGATACGGTAGATCATCTGCTGAGAAGGTAACCGTAATCTCATCGCCCNCATTCATCACCACTAGTTGATCNTCCAACTCGGTCAGNAGTTCCGTCACTTTGCCGTAGCGGGTGTAAAAGCCCCCCATATCTCTCCATCTTTGCTTTTTGTCGATCTGNGTATAATCGTAGAGATGAGGTCCATGTGGNGTTGGACGATACAGTTTGGGAAACCCCAGATATTGCAGGGTAGCAATTTGGGGGNGTAGTTCGGTAACAACCGTCGGCACTTCCTGTTTCCCAACGGTGAAGAAGGCTCTATCCCAATATACCTGCATGTCTGTCACAATTCGAACTTTACGGGAAGCCGACAGAAACTTACCCGTTAGATCTGTCACCACAGTTTTATTCTTACCGGCCGGAATTCCAATTGGATTTATAACTGTTTGCCACTCTCCCNGCTTGTCCAGCACNTCTAGGTAGGGAAAAGTGGAGGTGACGGCNGGATTCTGCGAAATGGAGACGTTAATTGAGGTGTCGGTGGGAAAAACCCAACCGGTTAGATAAAGCTTAACCATTGCAGGTGTTCCTGCTGAAAAAACCGGTTGCTCAGAATCTCCATTGAATTGTNCTAAATCGAGTTCAATAAAGTGTGGTTCAACTACTCCCTGAAACAGACCTGGCTGGTGTTCAATTGCATANCGGTAATCGATATCCTTTAGTAGATCTAACACATCGTTACCCTGACAATCAACCGCACTAATTGGGAAATGGGCGGTTTCCACTTGATGAATTTCAAACGGCGGGAACGGTACAGGCGTGAACTTTTCATCGACCCANACTTGCGTGCCGGTGGGNTGATCGACAGTAATCAGCTTGACCTGATCAAAATAGGCTGTTTCCCAGAGTTCCTCCGTAATCTTCAAAATATAGTGGCCATCCTTCTCTTTCAGCNTATCNCCGATCAAGACATAGTCGTCAGCNGATTTAGAGGAGGCAACTGTACCTATCGGCGTAATCATCCCCAGCGGACTTTTCCACAGCAGGTCGGTAACAAAGGTAAATGTATTGCCATCGTAAACATATAGGAAAGGACAAGAGCCTTTCAAAACTTGCTTTTCGTCGATCTTCTGGTTGGCTTGGGGTTGAATTACATTTTGTGGTACGCCGTTGGTCCAGACAATTCGTGCTACATCGACCAGATCTATTTTACCCAGACCGAAATGGGAAATTGTCTGATCGACATACTTGAGTTGATAGAGGTTACCTGCTTTGATCTCCAGTCGGGAACCAATTCCTTTCAGGTTGTTTTTATTGCTTCCTTCGACAATGGCTTCTAACTCAATTTGCAGCCATCTGTTCTGGTTACCACCGTTGTTTTGCAAAACTTGACTGTCATTGTCACCCGGAAAGTGGATCAGGTCTAGATCACCATCTCGATCAAAGTCGCTGACCTGCCCCAAATCACCGTAGGCCTCCAAANGAGGTAAGATCTGTGATTGATCCGAGAACTTCCCCTGGCCGTCGTTACGCCAAATCGAATGTCCGCTTGGACTGATGAGCCACAGATCTAGAAAACCGTCGTTATCGTAATCCACAAAGTGGCAATCTGTCCCATCAGTAGACTGGATGGTCCGGTCTGCCACGAAGGTCCCGTCTCCACGATTTTTATAGGTNCGAACCATCTGTTGGGAAACGAGTAGCAGATCCACAGCACCGTTGTTGTCGTAATCACCACTATCAATCGCACTGAGCGTCCGTTGACCGGTGAGAATGGGAACAGGTTGTAATTTTCCCTGTCTGAGGTTGTCGAATTTAAAACAGTNTTCATTGTTGAGCGTGATGAGGTCGACATCACCATCATCATCGAAATCAGCAAAAGTGGCATCTGTACCACTAATTTGGAACCCATTACCAAAGGTTTTTTCGGTGGTATCCGAAAAGGTGCCATCACCGTCATTGCGCCACATCTTCATCCGATCAGCGTTCAGCTCAAGTGCATCCAGATCGCCATCGTGATCATAATCGAATTGGATATTGTTTGTTTTCGGCTTTTCGATGTGGGTGTGAATCGCCGTAAAATAGATCTCTATCGGCGGGGTCAATTCGGCAACCAGACGTGAGCGGAATCCTAGGTCGAAGTCCTCGATCGGATTCCCCAAGATTGGGGTATCCAATTCAGCGATTCCTTGCTGGTAGCGAGGCGTATTCTTATTGATATTTTCGAAGATCCGCAGATTTCGGTTGGCAGTCTTTAGCTGGCTGTTGTGAACAGCCGTCAGCCCATCGGCCAGAAATTTCAATTTATCTGCTGGAATATCGGCTAACAGTATCTGCAGCTCTTTCCCGATCTGTTGTGTTAATTCTATTTCCCCTTCTGTTGCCAATAATTGCGACAGTTTCATCAGCACTACAATATTGGTTGGTGTTAGTTGCCGGAGTGTTTGCAGGTCGGCGATAGCACGTTGTTGTGCTGCTGAGTCGTTTCTTTGGCGTAGATTTTGTCGAACCAATTGATAACGAGCTTCCAGGTCGTCGGGATTTAGCCGAACCGCTTCCTCGATTTCTTCAGTGGCAGGTTCGAACTGGCCTCTTAGTTGTAAAATCTCGGCGGCAATGATATGGAGCCGGCTCTCTGTTGGAACCACCTTCAATCCCTGTTGAATTATCTGCCAGGCCGAATCGATTTGTTTAAGACGAAGTTGGGCAACAGCCAGGTTGCCATAGCCAATGGCTTCCTTGGGTAATAGTTCGACCAACTTCTGAAACTGCTCGGCGGCTTTCTGGGGTTGTGACTCCTCCAGGTAAGCTAACCCTAGGTTTTGGCACTGAATTGCAGACTCGATGATCTGATTTGGCAGAGAGCTATCGAAAGCGGCTGTCTGAGCGACCGTATTGAGGAGCAAGACGTAAACAGTAAAAAGGGAACAAATATAGACACGCAGGCCTCGGTAAGCCAACAATCGGGACAACATAAATCTCCTACTGGATCTTAATAGATAGAACGCTAAACCGGATTAGGATAGTATCCAGTAAAGATCTTAATTTCGAAAGTATAGTTTACCACATCCTAATAGCAGGTCTTCAATATTTGCCCCTTTCAATATTTGTCCACTTTATCTATGTATGATATAATTACTTGACTAAACCTTAGTGCCAGCCTGGCCTCAACCCAACTTTTTAATTAGGAGAACACAAATCATGCGAATCCTCATCTTTTTATTGTCCGCTCTAGTTATTGTTTCTGTTGGTTTTGCACAAACGACGGTTACAATAGATCCGGCTGAAGTGATCATCCCCGCTGTAGGGAAGCAGATCGAGCTCAACATTGAGATTTCGGAAGCCAAAAATGTATTAGCCTACCAATTCAAATTGACTTTTGACAATCAGGTAGTCAACTTCGTCAGTATCGAGAATGCCAACTATTTACCGGCTCAATCCTTTGCTGTACCGGCCAAGACCAGTACGCCAGGAGAAGTTCTTTTTGGAGCAACGTCATTGGGAAAAGCCGCAGAGTTAGCTACGGGAACACTAGCAACCGCCGTTTTCGAAGTGGTAGCTAGAAAAGACTCGGCCATCAATCTGAAGGATGCCAAACTCTCGGATCCCGATGCAAATAGTATCTCTACCAAGACAACTGGCATGAAACTGATGACAGAACAGATCCCTATCGTAGTTGAGCATGAAAAGGGCGGACGAGTACTAACCTTTAAGGCTGCGATTAAAGCCGATGGACAACCGGTCAAAGGTCTGGCTGATGTCTGGAGGGATGCGCAGGGAATCAAGGCAGAAGCGGGGCAATTCATCGAGTATCAGATCAAGTTTGCTACCCCCAATTCTTACACCGTCGGCGGCGTCTATGTTATCACCAGTGAGGGCGAAATGTTGAAGCCAACCGACGCCATTCAGCAGATGCGTCTGGTCGAGAGCGGTGAGTGGGTTCACAAAAAGTTACCCCTCGATCCAATTGCTGGAAAGGTAATTAATACCATTGCTATTGGTACCGACGGTGAATCGGCCAGCAAGGGATTGTTCGTGATTCTAGTTGACAATATTCAGGTGACGGATGGTAGCAACCAGATCCTGCCGATCTGGATGGGCTCCGAGGATAGCACCTCTATCACCCAACCTGAACTTCGAGGCCAAACTGTTGGCTTGGTTAATGTTGAATTCCAAGTTGGTGGAGATGACGTGGCCGTCGATCCGAAAAGGAAAGTTGCCACCTCTTGGGCCAATATTAAGAAGGGTTATTAGTGGTAGCGATTCGTGTCTTACGCTCTAATGGCAAGATCGGTTGTACTGTTTAGGATTTGCTCCAATCCGCTATCGGGTTTCAAATTGCGCGCTAAAATCAATCTAAATCTGCGGGAATCCCAACCTTCTCTAGCCCGCAGGATACTTTCTCTTTCAGTTCAGTGATCTGGTTGAGAGTTGATAGGTTTTGCTGACAAACAGTTTTGTAGAACGCGAAATTGTGTGAATTCAACAAGCTTAGCAACTCGATTTCCCGAACATCTATTTCCCGCAATAGAAACATAACTCCTTTCGGGATAGAATCATCGGCCGAACTCGCTAGGTTTCTTGCTGCTGGAGGGCAGTATCCGTTGCGAGATTGTTCCCACAAATTTGCCACATAGACCTGAGACTACCCGCTACTCAGATGCACCTAAGTCTGGGTCAGGATGAAAAAGGAGACGCCGGAGTTCCGTCTCCTCTGAGGCTGTTAGGATACCATGCAAATCTCCGACAGTCATAGCACCATCCGCGGCAGAAATAACGCCTGCGGGATAATCTGTATTAATTGTCCCCACATCCGTTGTGAACATTATGCTCAGTCATCCGCATCTCGAATATAGACGGCTGCTATCGGCAGGATGCATGCAAACGATTTTAGTAGGGCTAGGTGAAACGACCTCTGGGAATTATTGTTGGTTAGATTTTAGTTCTTGCCAGGTATCCGGAAAACGTAAGCCGCCGGTGGAACTCTCCGCAATATGCCNNTCTCTTCTTGNTTTNGGTTCCTCAAAGTAGCAGAGTAGNAGGTGTGCTGAACCTGCTTGCAATGACAGAGAACGTAGAGAGTGAACGGCAGAATCAGGAATCCATGAACCCACGGCANTTGCTCACTGAAGCGTGGGTTCCAAGAATTTAGAAANTCACTGAGTTTTCAATTATCGAATGNCCCAATTATGACAAAAATGGTGTTCCCNTTAAGCGACATGTGTGCGAAGGATGCTTCCCTGTCCGGTTCGAAAGGGGCGTCTCTGGCTAGAATGACGCAAACAGGTATTCCTGTGCCTCCGGGATTCATTGTGTCAACCAGAATCTTTCAGAGCAGTGAAGAGGGCATTGCTGAGGTATTGGTTAGGCTAAAAAGTCTCTCGGACTCGGATTCTGGTGCACTTGAAGGGGCTTGCGAACAAGTGCGCAAAGCCATCCTGAACACAGTCCTCCCCGAACACGCAGTCGAAAAAATCACCGAGGCATTTGGTTCAATGGGGAGTCCCCCGGTTTCCATACGATCCTCCTCTACGGCCGAAGATCTAACCAAGGTGAGTTTTGCTGGACAGTATGACACATTTCTAAATGTATGCTCATTGGAAGACGTAATTCACTCTCTCAAGCGAGTCTGGGCATCCCTGTATTCTCCACACGCATTCGAATATCGGCGGCGAAACAAGATTCCTGAGGAACAGGTTGCAATGGCAGCAATTGTCCAGGAACAGCTTGCTCCAGTATCCTCAGGTGTTCTATTCACACGAGACCCTATTTCTGAAGAGAACCATTTCGTCATCAGCTCAACACTGGGCCTTGGTGAGGGGGTGGTATCCGGATCCACGAATACAGACCGCTTTGTTCTTAAACCTGAAACCGGTGAGCTTATTTCCTCGACCGTAGCGGAAAAACCAACTCGATTCATCGCAATAGAATCAGGAGGAATCAGCTCTGCGCCAGTTCCTCCTGAGGAGAGCAATACCCCTGCCCTAGCTACTGCGCAGCTTACCGTCCTTACTGCTCTTGGCCGGCAACTCGCTGAATTATTCGGTTGCCCACAGGACATCGAATTCGCATTCACAGGAGAAGCTGTTCATATCCTGCAGTCCCGACCCCTCACTGCTATTTCGGAGGACGTTGAACCCGATGAGCCCTGGGATGCATCGCTTGATCTGTCATTCACCTGGCGCCTATGTTCCGGGACTCCTCTATACCGGTTGCAACAAGATTATGAGGCCGAGCGCAGAAAACATATGGGTGTCTGCTTCGAGAAAACCGGGTTCGAAATGATAGCAAACCACATCATTCACGCGGTGAATGGTTACATGTATGCCCGGAAGCAGGAAGTGGGTGAGGATACTCTCGCCAAGAGACACGATGCACAACNGGAACGGGTTGACGCCTTTTACGATAAGGGTTTATCCTACTTTGAAGGGGCTATACGTTCACTTCTCGAAGATCGATTGGAAACGCTGAAGGAACACCGAAAATCGGCTATTAACTTTTCTGATTACGTGGATTACTTGCACGCCTGTCTTCAAACATGTGGATATGTCCANGGCAACCTTCACTGGAGTATGGTGCGACCCGGTCCAAGACCCGATTGGCAAACGGAATATCACGAGATTACTGGCGATGAAGCTCAGAATGCAGCTATCTATCTCTATGCAATACAAAACCGGATGACGAGGTTGATCGCCAGATTGCGTGAGCTTGCTCGCATTGTGCAGTCGGACCCGGAACTCTCCGAAATCTTTTCCGACAGTCAGTATGAAGCTCTCTCCAGTCCAGAGATCAAGGCTAAAGAAACGGTTAAGCATTTCAATTTCCGCTTCAAACAGATGTTGAGGGTTTACGGATTGCGATCAGGTCAAGGCTATGGTTCCAGTTCCGGATTTGCCACCCCAACTTGGAATATGAATCAGACCATTCCCCTCGAAATCATTGCATCCTATGTAGAACAGAATTTGGATGCCTTGGATCAACTAGAGCACAAGACCAGGAACGAGCGTATCAATTCGACAAAGCGGATGCGCAGGAAACTCGCTACGGAACCAGAAAAGTTGGAACGTTTTAATCGACGCCTGATGGTGGCCACTTTAACAGTCCGATTCATGGAAGACCACAACTACTATATGGAGCAGTGCACGGTAGGAACGATGCGGGAGGCTATTTTTGAAGTTGGGGAGCTAATGGTGAGAAAAGACCTGATCGATTCGCCCGATGACATCTTCCATTTCTCATTTGACGAACTCAGAACGATCGCTCAAGAGAAGAAACCCTGCGACCAGAGAAACTTTGTGAAAGAACGAATGAATGAGTGGGAACACAGAAAGAGAATGCGTCCGCCCCAATGGCTGGGTGTTCAGCCGGAGGATCCCGTGAAAAAAGATGGGGGTGATGCGTTCGGTAGAGAGGAGAATGCGATCCAAGGAGTGAGTGCATCTCGCGGCCACGTAACGGGAAGGGCCGTTATCGTTACGGCAGGAATGGACCGGCCGAGGCTACATCCGGGAGACATCCTGGTTGCAAAAAATGTCGGACCCGAATGGACCCCGGCATTTGGCGTAATTGGTGGATTGGTGCTGGATCAGGGTGACCTATCTCAGCACGCGGCCATTGTAGCTCGAGAATATCTCGTTCCCGCTGTCATGAAAACTAAAGAGGCGACAGCAGCCATCTCGTCGGGTCAAAGAATTACCGTGGATGGCGATAATGGCGTCGTGGAATTGCACTAACTCCATCCTCCCGTGTAGCTTCAGGTGTCCTAAATACTGTTGACCACCTGGTTATAATTAACAGCCAATAACACGCCATCTCCACTGACNGGACCATCAGCAGACTAAACCATTCAAACAAAAAAGCGCCATCTTTGCCGGACAACCAGCCAAATGGCGCTTTAGCTTAGATCGTAAACCTTGATCTTTAGATTTGAGNCTAGTGTAAAATTGCCTTTTTGAGGAAAGCCCAGGTTGTNCTGACCTTATCTTTAGGAGAAACATCGAGGTTGTGCATGGAGTCATTCATATCTTCGACAATCTCAGCTTCTGTCAGGACACGATTGTACATCTTAATTTCGTCGAGAAAGCCGTCGATCCACCGACCTCCGCCACCACGGCATCCGATGTACAGGTTGCCTGTTCCTTTTTCTACGGCCCCCTTACAAGGGAGCTTGAAGCGCTCCTTGCCATCCCCATAAATTTTAATCTCTTTACCATCGAAGGTACCCGCGCAGTGGTGCCACTGTTTGTCTATAGTTGGGGGTCCCCCGACGGCTTCGTCGTCGCATTCATCAGGCCAATCGTTGGCTTGCAACAGGATCCCACCATTATACTCAGGTAAGAGATTGTATTCCCCGACTTGCCAAGCGGGTTCTTTTTCTACGCCACTCTGCACCTCACCTGTTGCCCGCATCAACTTGGACCAAAACATAATTGTCATCTTGTTGGTCAAATCCAAACTGTTATGATCCTTAACTTCCAACCAGTTACCGACACCGAGTTCGATACAGCCCCCTTGTTTCCCATCTTTAGACCAGGCCGTTTTCTTGCGAAATTCAGCTTTGTGACCAAATTGCGACAGGTCCCTGGCCATTTTACCCTTTTGTTCTTCAAAGGGGAGGTAGAGGACAATAGTCGGGTCAACTGCCGCCAAGACCATAGAACCCAGTAAAAATAGAACAGCACTAGGTACAACAATAAATTTCACTACTAATTTTCTCCTGGATTGGTATCTACTCCACTATCAAGTGGAGCTATAATATGATTGGGGCCAAGGCTGTTGTGGCTAAATGAAGAAGTTAGTGAGATTTAGCAACACTATAAATATAGATTTACCAGCAATTCCCATCATAAACTTTTTCCCACAATACTCCTTTCGTAAGGAAACTGCGCTGTACCCTTCACCAGACACAGCGCAGTATGTTTTCTTGTAAGTTTAACCCCCCAAAGGGCTATTTGGCGGCTCTGATCTTTGCCCAGGAAATTGCCAGTTTAGACTTTGGGTCAACGGCAGTTAACGATGTCTTTTCCATATCAGCTTTGACTTCATCTGCACTTAGTGCCCGGTTAAAAACCTTGATCTCATCTAGCAATCCGTTCACCCAACGCTGGGTACCGCCGCGAGAACCTACGTATACATTTCCATCACCGACTTTGATTTCACCGACACAATCTAGGGATTTCTTTTCGGCGCCATCAATATAGACTTTGATAACTGTCCCATCCCACGTGCCCGCAATGTGGTGCCAATTATCGTCTTCAATACCTTCTGGAGTCACTGCAGAATCCGCACAGTCTGCGGGTAAGTCTGCCGCCTGTAGTAGAACACCACCGCCGTAAACTGCGGCTAGATTGTATTCACCGGGTTGCCATGCTGGCTGTTTCTCTAACCCACTTTGTGTCGCCTCTCCACCGGCGGCGATTTTAACCCACATACTAATCGATAGGGTTGTTGTTAAATCTAAGCTGTCGTTATCAGCAATTTCCAGGAATTTCTCGGCACCAAGTTCCATCCCGCCGCCATACTTGCCGGAAACCCATTCGCCGCCGTTAACAACAGCATCGTTCCCATAGGAGGAACCATCGGCCACAGTGTTACCTGAGCCCTCATCAAATGGGAGGTATAAGACAACAGAATCGTCTAGTGTTGCTTGAACTGATGTCATGCTGAAAATAACCAGTAACATCAGTAAATAGGTCATAATTTTCGATTGTCTTGTCATGAAAACCAATCTCCTTTTCGACTTTAACATACGGTGCTGAGAACCAAACCAGCACACTATTGACTAAATTAAAAATTAGGTCGCTCAGTAATCATAATTATGACATGCTGAACGGGCNGAATCTGTATATTCAGTTTCCGCTCGGNTAATTATTCTAGCATAGAATCCCATTTCATTCAATNCATTTGGATGACATTATGCTGCTGAAGACCTCCAGTTGTGGCCTATGCAGTCAGTGACAGAAGGCAAAGAAGCTNTCAGAAATTATAGGCTAGCGTTGCAGAAAACTACAACAATGCAACTGACTGTAGTGATTTTTGGCTGGCCTAGCAAGCAGTTATTGCCGAAGATCTACCTCAGGCCGTAGGAGAGGAGACGGTAAAAAGAAACCATGTTGAGAGTTGGAACCATACACTACGATAGCATCTAGAACAATTGGCCAGGAAAAGACTCCTTGTTTCCAAAGCATTAGAGCGGCCTAGAATTTGCCGTGAGCGATTGATAGTGGGCTATCATTTGTAATTATTGCTTTACTGCACGACGAAAAAGTGTAGATAACGTTCTCAGATGAGTTATATTAAAGGTCACACATTAACTAATTGGAAGCCTAAAATGGAGCACAACTCCTTACAAAGATGATTGCAATATCAATTGAACTGGAACCAAGCCCGGGTTAAGTTTCTCGTGGCTTTGATCTTAGCTTTGGTCAAGTTAACAACGGTCAATTTGGGCCAGCTGGCTAACGCCTTGGATGGAACAGCCAAACAGCAGTCCAACTATCGACGGATTCAACGCNTCTATCAATAATTTGAAATCCCCTCTCCGCAGATAACCCAAGTTGTGTTGGCTTTGTTAGCACCAAAATCTGATTTTATCTTACGACCGATGTAAGATTATATTTCGTCCTTTATCAGGCGGAAGGTTTGCACATCAATAGCAAAGAACCAGCGCAATACCAGTTTCAGTGTATAACTTGTAATATGACAAATCAATCTTTAATCAGGTCTACGATCCATGCTAGATNTCTGTATCTCCTACCTTCGTCGTGATCTTGACTTCGTGCGTCNNCTCTTTGAGTCTCTGGAAGCACGGGATCGTGAGTCTCGGNTCAACTAGTAGGCTTAGTAGCAAAGCGGCTTCAACTGATGCTCAAACCACTCTCATTTACTTTCAACGAGTTCTTAGTCAGGCATAATCCGATAGCCAGTGCTGACGCCTGTTGCCATGCCGATAATGGCCCACAATCCAGCACAGACCATTTCTCCCAACACCAGCCCNAGAAAAACTGGACGTGCGTTACGGTAAGNACGCAATCCTCCGTATTTGACAATGGCAAACTTCATCGCCCACCCTAAGAAGATCGAGAACCAGAGTTTGAAAGAAGCCCAAGCGGACAACATCATGTAACCAANCGGGTGGAANGGCCACCAAAGAAACACCTGACGCATCCACATCAACCAGAACGTAAACAAGCTACCGAATATCATGAACCCTGTATTAACCCAATCGGTACCTTTTCTAGGGCTGATTAACAGCGATTCCAACTGNTGTAGATACCCGCTACCACCTGTATAGGGTGCACCATGCTGATAACTGATTTTCAGCGCAGAATAGTAGGATACGATCAAACCGATGACCATAGATACCCCTAGGGCTAGCAGAAGATGTCGGCGTTTGACTTTAACTTCATCGGCGGCTTTCAAGCTGTTCATAATGTTAGGCATCATGAACTCCCTGAGATCCAGGGTCAAACAAACGGGGTGCATCAATAGCGAAGTGACAGTTGAGCGACCGATNCTTTCTGTCCCCAGTGTGGTCAGNAAAACACTTTGNGGCGAGAAAGAGGGATTTATAAAAGGAATACCGCCATTGATAACTTGCCACGTCAGGGCAATGTATATAACCAACAGCAATAAAACAAAAACCAATGCGAATCCAAGCGTCATGCCCATCAGATGGTTGAAAAAGACCAGAGCTGCAATTCCACCCAGTAGGCCGAAAATGGTTATCCCCGGTGAATCATCTTTGATTCGGGGCTGATTTGTATTTGTATCACCAAAAGCTTGACGGAACATGTTTTTGNTGTGGTNTCTCGATTTGATTAGCGTGATGGCAACGAAGGTCAGGCAGGCCCCTGCTTCTTGGGCCGCACTGAAAGATCGACCCGTCCACTGCACGCCTGGACCTGATCCCAGTTGAAAGCCCAAGATACCACCGATCAGGCATTGCAATTTATAGAACANGAAGAAAAACCAGAGACTAAAAGACACATCTAGCGTTAATAGATAGCTGAACCCGACCATCGACCAAAAGATGACGATTTGNAAAGGNCGTAGGAGGCTAAATGGCCTTTCGGCCAAAAAGGGATTGAGCCAAAAATCACGGGGGATGTGCGGGCTTTTAGGGAAGAAAGCGTGAATGCCGTTCATGGTGTGCAGACAGACAGGGAAAGCGAAGCCTAACCACATGGCCGGACTTTTGAAAAAAGAGCCGATTAGTCCCTTTGGCCGACTCGACATTTCGACAGGTAAACGTACCAGAGGAAAGGTGCATTTTTCATTTTCTACCCACTGTTTTCTCAGTAACACCGAAAGGCAAATCATAACGAAATAGAGAATCAAGACATAACTGCTGAAGATCAGGACTGGCGTGAGCCAAGCCGACCACGGCACCGATTCCCCCGGCAGGAGACCTTCATAAAAAGAGTGGATGGCTTTTTGGTCCTGTACNACCCGCCATTCAGGAATGAACTGGTGGAACAGGTATTCCCANTCGTTTTCAAGGGTTGCTCTGTATTTGTAGGCCACCATCGGTGACAATGCGTAGCGCATCAACCCGGTGGAAGGGATGCCAACAGCCACGATCATAATGCACCAGATAGTGACGATTTCTTTTGGTTGCAAGGCTGATCTGGGGGCTATTTTTCTGATCACTACGTTGACCAACAGGATGAGAACTGTAATGACGAAAAAAGGGCCAACTGGAAAATGGCCNCCAGCCAGAAATATATTGCGGATNACGTAGTCGTTGTAAGGNGCGATCAAACACTCTAGTGCAGCACAGGCCAAGCCGATGATAATGGCTCTGGCTGAGATTCCGCTGTTCCGGTTTGGCATTTTAACAAGGNCGCTCTTCGAGAGAGAATATGGAAGCTATCTGCCACATAAATGTGGCTCAATAAGAGGCGACAATCACCTATAAGTGTTGCCGCTTGTGTGAGTCAAGAAAATTGATGGGTGGTGATTAAAGANCCGGGTGGTTATTTTNCCTTAATGACCGCCCATTTAGTAGCTAATTTGNCGTCAACCTGAACGGAGATCGAACCTAATTCCAAGCTTTTAATCTCCTTTTCTGNCAGANCGATNCCATAGATTCNGGATTCGNGGATCAAGCAGTCCAGATCCCCAGGGCCTCCACCAACGCTACCGTGACGTTTGCCCCAAATCACTTCGTCATCAACATCTTGAGTCCAGGTGACAGTCGGACTTTTATATAGTCACTGATTTTCTCCTCGTTGCGGTAGATTTTGATATCAGTCTCAGGTTCCTTCTGATAGGATATCGCAATCATGATTTTAGTTCCTGTCTTTACTTCTTTAAATCCAGGTTTGGGATCGCCTGTTCGCCTGAAAAACTACTACCTAGCATCCACTGGTTGGGCTGTCTTTCAGCATAGACGATCGAGTCAAAATGATCTCCGCTGATCTTATCGATACACAAGATTGACTCTTTGGTTACGCCTATGTCTTCCATGGTTGCCCAAGAAACCAATGTCCTATCAGTAATATCCAGTCCCTTGTAGTCGCCAACAGTGATGGCCCATTTGCAAGATCAACATCTAGGGCGCCGTTGGCAATTTGGCACCTTTCAACTGGATATCAGGGAAATTGCCCGTTAAATCTTTTAGCTCTTCTCCCTTCTCAAAAGTCCAGTGTCCAGCTAGTTTATATTTATGGACACCGGGACCAGCGACTTGAGCCAATAACGGGAATAGTGTCAGAATGATAGTACCAACATAGAGATGTAACTGATTAAACGTTTCATACAAGTAACTCCTTAGTGTCTTTGTCTGAACGTGCTGTTCTTCAAAACTGAGTTTTGAAGAACAGATTAATAGAAATGGCGTGTAAATTAACACGAATGAATTACTCCGTCAATGAAAAATATAACTTTTTTGAACTTGCTTTGACAGTGTATTGTGTATCGATTGAAGGTTAGCATAATCTCGTTTTTGGAGGAGGCATCTAAAATACTATGATCGAGAAAATTATGTGTCTGAATGAAACCGAGTGTAATTGTGTTATTTATCCTTAATTTCCTTAATTCTCGAGGAGAGTTTACTGAACCTGGATTGGAAGGAAAAGAGAGTTCCATTGAAGTTCTGAAGAGTCACCCGGGTGGGAATCCATCTGTCCATTTCAATACGTATTTGAAATGGTGGCTGAGAGTATGGCACACTTGGCAAGGCGACAATGTTTATTAAAAACGGAACGTTTTTAATAAACATTGCCTGAAATAATTTACGCGACTTTAATATTCGGCAATAGTCTTGAATCGGAGGATCCTATGAAGGCAGCTGTAATCGGTTGTGGTGCACAAGGTAGGGGAGGTCACGTTGCCAACTACCACAAGATAGATGACGTTGATCTGGTTGCCGTTTGTGACGTCAATTTAGAACAAGCACAGACTGTCGCTACAGAATTCGGTATTCCGTATGTTTACTCCGACTACCGAGAGTTATTAGACAAACATAATTTGGATTTGGTAAGCGTCTGTACACCACACGCGTTTCACCGGGAGCAAACCGTCGATGCGTTTGAGGTCGGTGCAAATGTAATTTGTGAAAAGGCATTGGCTGTCAGCAGCGCCGAAGCCGCAGAGATGATTGCCGCTTGTAAGCGACACAACAAGAAAATGAGCATGGGACTTCAGAACCGTGGCAGTGCAGAAGGTCGTGTACTTAAACAATTTATCGATGAAGGCGGTTTGGGCAAAATCTACTACACTCGGGTTGTTTCGGGGCATGTGATGAATATCCCGGGCTATAGTGTGTTTCATAAAAAAGGTCTATCTGGCGGAGGCGTACTCTACAGCACAGCGGTACATACCCTTGATTTGGCAAACTGGATTATTGGCGATCCAACGCCCGTAGCAGCCATAGGAACAATTTATCAGAAAGTACACCACATGAAAAACCCACTAATCTCATGGAAAGGAACATTGGAGGATTTCGAAACAGAAGATTTTGCCGCTGGTTATATCCGTTTTGAAAATGATTCTGGACTGTCGATTGAAAGCAATTGGCTGACTCATCCCTGGAAAATCCGCCCGCAGATTGAAATCCTAGGAGATTATGGTGTGGCTGAGATTCCTTTAAAGATTTTCGTGGATCAAGGCAATCAGGTTTTCGATAGAACACCAAAAATCACTGAATCGGGGAATCATTTTTTTGCGGTGTTAAAAGACTTTGTCGATGCGGTTCGTGAAGATAGAACACCGATCGTCAGATTCAGCCAGATGCTACACGTGCAACAGATGATGGAGGGAATCTACCAATCTGCGGAAATTGGACAGGAAGTCCAAATCGGGTAATGAATATTTGTAAAATTCTAACCAATGCTGTTAGGGCTTGAACAGATTAATCATTTGTGTCAACCTGATAGTGATGAGGTAAGGCCCATTCCCGCTGTCTCGAGGTTGATTGATGAGAGAAAGAAAGTATCCAGTTCAATTGTCGGAGAAACACTGGAATTACCTAAATTCACTACTTCGTCAAGGCCAGCACTCGTCACGCAAACTCAATCCTGCTAGTGTTCTTCTATACCATCAAGGAAAGAAAGATCGAGAAGTTGCCCAGATAGTGGGTGTTGGCTTACAAACGGGGCATAATATTCGTAAACGCCTGGTTCAATAAGGACTGGAGATGCCGTTGAATGAGAAGCCGCGTCCAGGTGCGTCCAAGAAGTCAGGTGTCAAAGGTGGAGCATATGTTATTGCCAGCGCTGGTTCCCGGCCTCCAGCCGCCCGCAATTGTTGGACCATACAAATGATAGCCGACAAACTGGTGCAACTGAAATATATGGAGCCTATCACGGCGGAGACTGTTCGCTGCTGCCTAAAAAAGGGGGGCTCAAACCTTGGCTGCACCAGCGGTGGTGTCTGTCCAAAGTAGATGCCGCCTTTATCTGCCAGATGGAGGATATTCTGGAGCTGTATGCCGAAGCTTTGGAGAGTCAATATCCCATCGTCTGTTGGGATAAAACGTAGCATCAATTGTTGGAACATACTCGTCAACCCCGGCCCACACCAGTCGGAAAGCTCAGGTGAGAGGACTATAACCTATAAACGTAATAGCAACTGTAATTTCTTGGTCCTCTTTTACCCTCAAGCCGGCTGGCGTCAGGTAAAAGTTACTGCCCAGCGCAGAGGCATGGACTATGCCGAAGGCGGAGAAGATACGGATACTTCAGGACAACCTTAAATTTACCAAGGAGTGTCTTGGTATCAGGCTTTTGCGGCCCGAGAAGCAGGTAGGATATTCAGAAAACTGGAGTTTCATGACAGGCCTAAATATGCCAATTGACTGAATATAGCCGAGATAGAGATTGATGTTTTGGGCCGACAATGCACCGATCGAGGTCTAGGTGATTGAGAGAAACTCAGACATGAGATTGCTGGCTGGAAAGAGGAGCGAAATCAGCGTCGAGCTACTGTCAACTGGCAATTCACGACTGAAAAAGCTAGCGACAAGTTTGCCACCTCCTATGATAATATTAAAAATTAATCTGGTTGACCACTACCTTTTGCTGGAGTAATGCACAATAAATACGACAGACTGAAACATTGGTAGGAGACCAGTGGTACACACAGCTGCTGCGCTATAGCTAGATCCATTATAGTATGGCATAATAGACGACATATTTCTTTCGATTTTCGAACCATAGTTTTTCAACTCCAAGAGAAAATAAGGACTGATCTTTGAACCAGTTAGTAACCGCTTTGATATTTCTATTCGGACGTTTATTTCGTTGGTGCAATTAAGCCAAGCATGACACGAAACAAGCTCGCGACAAGGATTGAAATGGCTTTACTGGCCCAAGATATTGAATTGCAGCCGGATAATTATCAATGGGAGCCCCTCAAACGCTTCGCTGTAGCACAATCGACCATAGGCTTTGCTCTGTTGCGTCCTGGTATCAGCTATAAAAAACGTTGCAATATCCAAAGGCTAACCAACAGGCGCGTCTCAACTTCCAACAGCAAATAACCACCTATCAACAGACGGGTAACCCCACGGTTCATCTGGATGAAAGGGACTTGGCTCAGGATATGCCCAGAAGGCACGGCTAGTCGAAAAAGGAAAAGCGTTGCGACGGAACCCATAATTGGCATGACCTTCTTAACCCTTGTTCTGCTTGATGGCAATGTTAACTCTGATGTTTTTGATGCTGGGCTCACACAGGAACTCTTACTCAAAATCCCATCAGGGTCAGTGGTTGTGATGGACAATGCCAGCTTTCACCCGCGTTATGATATGTTGGAAGCGATCGGCGCCCATCAGTGTATGGCAGTGTGTCTTCCACGTATAGCCAATCTTAGATGAACGCAAATGGGCTCAAATGAAAGCCGTCAGAAGACAACATCGCTGCGGTGTCGATGAACTCTTTCCTAAGCATTCACAATATGTTTTTTATAATGATTTGTCTATACGATTTTCCCTACGCCTAATCTCAGGCGAAGTAGAAATCGTAGGTCTTGTACTGCAGTATCATACCAATTAGACTCCACAAACCACCGATTACATACTCTCCTAGAATAACGCCGAGGAAGAAGGGGATAGCACGACGGTAGGTGCCAACGCCACCGTAAGATAAAACGATTCGCTTGATGATAGAGCTAAAAATCAGGCAGGACCATATGTAGTCGATGCCGAAGTTCATCGATAGTGCATAACCCGCTGGATGAAGCGGCCACCATAAGAATCGAGTCCTCAAGAACATCAGCAAAAAGGTCGCCAGCATACCAACTCCCATAAAACTGGTTGCCGGCAGATCGGCCGGTGTCGGGTGGTTGAGGCGTCCCGCCAACGTGCGAAAAACACCGGAATCGTGTCCGATCGGAATGACGTCCAGGCCTTCAATAAAAGCCAGGTGATACAGGGCCCAAAAGGCGGAGAGGCTGCCCAAAAAGATGGCGACTAACATCGCCAATCCTAATTTTTGGACATTCATCCGGGTCTGCTCTGCCATTTTCAAACATTCCAGTTGGTGTGGCATCAGATGGCCGCGATACCCGCGGCCGGCGAAAAACCAGAAGAGGGGGAAGATCGATAAATTGTCGGCACCTATTTGACGAGTGCCGATTAGGTCCACCATCATATTTCCGGGGTTCATCCCAACCAGTTCGTGTGTCGGTGGCCCCAACTCGGCTCTCGCCCGGGTAATGGCAATCGAAAGCATGAAGAATATGATAAAGAAAGGCGGGATAATCCATAGGGATAAACCCGCTTGATGACAAAATAGAACGATTGCTATTGAGCCGAATAGAATGCCGAGGCAAGCCGCTCGGTAGGACATTGGTGAGTCTTTCTCCGACTCGGCATTCATGTCCAGTACCTTGGTCGAGGGAGATGGATGAAAGACCTGGCGAAAAACAGACCTGAAATGAGTACGGCCTGCCCACATAACCACCAGGAACAATCCCACCCAGGCACCGGTTGATTGCTGATTGAGGTAGGGAAAGGCAGGTAGGGCCTTTATGCCTAACGCCACGCCGGCCACCTGTTGGGCTTTGCGAAATAGATAGAAAAACCAGGTTGAAAACGCCAGATCTAAGGGGAGGAAAAACCCGATGGCAATAACAAACGGATAGATCGGAAATGGGAATCTACCCACAGCACTCCACGGCTTGCTGGTAAAGTATTGGCCTAGACTATGGTCTAAGTAGGTAACAGGGAGATGCGGGAAAGATGGTACCAAATGATGGATACCATTGATGACATCGATTGACCCGCCGATCGCAAAGCCGGTCCATAAAAGTCGATTTCGAAAAAATCGACTATCGCGTGCTTGCCAATGACTATCGCTACTTTGGGTAATAGCTAAAGGCAGTTGGATGATCGGATAGCTGAGTTTCTCATTCTGCGTCCATTGTTTACGAATCAAAATATTCAAACAGAGCATAGTTAGGCCAAGTACCAATACAAACAGGCTCCACCAGAGGACGGGTGCCGCGAGTACCTGTAAGGTTGGCCATTTGTAGAGCATTGACTCTCCACGGTATAGCTGGCGCAAAACATCCGGTTCTCGCAACATTAACCAATCAGGTAAAAAACGGTGAAATAGTTGATCCCACTCATTTTCAGGGGTGGCAAACTCGAAAGCCCAGCCCATAACGGGAATCAGGATCTGGTACGAGTCCCGTCCAGCAATACCACCAGCTAGAGAGAGCATAGTATAGATGGTTATCAGTTCTCCCTGGGTTAAGGATTGTTGTGGAAATAGTCGTTCGATCAGCAACCGGTTGATCAGGATCAGGGTAAGTAGATTCAATACCACGTGCCACATCAATGAAAGACAGGTGGAGTGACTGATGTTCCACACCCCTTCTACCTGCATAATCCAGAAACTATTCGGTGGAATCAGTAAGACGCCGATAAGAATCGCCCGGTAGGTAACGGCATGACGGATCTTTTGCTCATGGGGAATAGCGACGTGCTTAGAGGGCATCAACGTTGATACTGGATTCCCTGGCTGACGGTGGTTGTAGACCATTACAGCTTAATGATGGAAACAGGCCAAAAAGCGGTGCCAGATCAAGTGGAATGGAACTGAAAAATTGGATAAATCTCCCGGTTCGGGGATGAATAAAACCGAGTGTTAGGGCATGAAGAGCTTGACGGTTCAATTGGTTGACGATTTGTCGTATCTGCTTGGTGCTGGCTTCATTGAAGGCTCGTTTATTTCCACCGCCGTAGGTGGGGTCGCCGGCGACCGGATGTCCGATCGACGCCAGATGCACCCGAATCTGATGCGTCCGTCCGGTCTCTAACTTTAATTCCAACTGTGCCAATCGATCCAGACTGTGCAAGACGCGATAATGAGTGACGGCACGTCGGCCATTTTCTTTGACTGTCATTTTCCTGAAGTCGTTTCGACTTCTGCCTAATGGGACTGAAATAATTCCAGTGCTATTTTTAGGTTGTCCACAAACCACTGTGACGTAAGTGCGTTGAACGGTATGGTCTTTAAACTGCGCTGTCAGGTGCTGTTGGGCTGGATTACTTTTAGCTACGACCATTACCCCGGTCGTATCTTTATCCAACCGATGTACTAAGCCATATCTCGCCAGTTCTCGTTGCTCAGCCCCACAATGGTGAATTAAGGCGTTGATCAATGTGCCGGATCGCACCGCTGGCGTCGGTTGAACGATCAAGTTTAGCGGTTTGTCTAGCACCACCAGATCTGAATCTTGAAACAAGATGTTCAGAGGAATTGATTCTGGAGCTAGGTCTAATTTATGCCCTCTACCTTGATCGGGAGGAATGTTATGCGCGGACCTGCTAATTGGAGGTAAGGTCTTAAGGGGTGGAGCAACAGTACTATCTAATTCAACTGACATCCAGACGAGATCTCCTGCTTTCAGCTTGTAACTCGGTTTTTGAATTGAGCCGTTGACTGTGACAGAGCCCCTCTGCACCATTTGCTGAGCCGTGGATCTGGACAGTTGTTTGGCTCGACCTGCAAAATGCGAACATTGCTGGATTAGATAGCGGTCCAGCCGGCATCCAACCTGATCGTTATCGATCGTTGTCGAATATTCAAAATGGTTCATGCCATAGGGAGTATCAAACTAAGGTAGGCTGCGGATCTGCTTGACAATTTTGGTGATTTTCTCTATCGTAGTATCGATGTCGGCCTCTGTATTACTCGATCCGACGGAAAATCGGATGGTGCTCTGCGCCAGTTGCGGGGAGATCCCTAACTGCGCTAGCACATGAGAAGGTTCAAGTGAACCAGATGCACAAGCTGACCCGCTTGAAACACAGATCCCTTCCATGTCGAGACGTAAAATAAGGGCTTCGGCACCCACATCGGTAAAGGAGAGACTCAACGTGCCTGGCACCAATTCCTGGCCTGCTGATGGGCTGCTCTCGACAATATTATCCAGATTAGTCAAAATACCGGTGCGTAACCGCTGAACCAGATTAGTTAAATGTTGAGCTTTGTGATCTAATTCTCGAAGGGCAATTTCCGCCGCCTTGCCCATACCGACGATGGCCGCTACATTTTCTGTGCCAGCTCGGCGTTTGCGCTCATGTTCCCCTCCGTGGAGCAGACTGCTAAGACGCAGTCTCCGTTGAATATATAAAGCACCAACCCCCTTTGGGCCATTAAACTTGTGGGCAGAGAGTGAGAGTAAATCGACACCAAGCAAATCGACGTCAATGGGAATTTTTCCTGCTGCTTGCACCGCATCTGTATGGACAGGCACCCCTTCTAACTTCGCTAGTTGGCAAATCTCTTTAATCGGGTGGATGGTGCCAATCTCGTTATTGACATACATGATGGAGACTAGGACTGTCTTTTCTCGAATCGCCTCTTTTAAGTGTTCAAGTGAAATTCGCCCATAGCGATCAACTGGTAAATAGGTAACCGCAACTCCTCTTCTCTCCAAATACTTACATGGATGCAAAACAGCATGGTGCTCTGTCACACAAGCAACCAGATGGAGACGAGTAGCAACGCTCTTTTGTTGATGATGTGCTATAGTTCCCTTGATGGCCTGATTGTTTGACTCGGTGGCTCCACTGGTAAAAACAATTTCACTGGAACGACTAGCACCGATCAAGGCTGCAACTTGTTCCCGTGCGACTTCGATAGCATTGCGGGCTTGACGACCAAAAGTATGAATACTGGAAGCGTTGCCGAATTGGGTGGTCATAAATGGTTCCATAGCCGTCAAGACTTTTGGGTCTACCGGGGTGGTTGCGTTATGGTCGAGATAAATGGGATCCACTCTTAACTCCAACGGTGAACTAGTTTCTTGGTATCAATTTTGGGGTTAATTATAGCAAAGGAATCTATATTTTTCATCATCCGGTTAGTATAAAGACCTTTGTATAACGGGCTCATTACTTGAGTTAGTAAATCGACGCCTCAGGATTGCGACGCGGATTCAGCGGTTGGATGATCCGACGGCGCTCGGGTGTCAACCGTTCTAGCAAGGCTGCCGAGGGTTGGTAACCGTAGCGGCTATTTCCCCAGTGTGGCCCATACCGGTAAATGGCAACCCGTCTTTCTCCGGCTTTTCGACGCCGGGCTGAGCCATGAGCAATGCAGTCAACAAAAAGTAATGCATCTCCCGCTTTCATTTGGACCTCAACTGCACCTTCGATTCCCTCCACAGATCCACCCGCACTGCGGCCATCGATAAAAGCGGGATGGGGCAGGTTGGATTTATGGCTGCCCGGGATTACCATTGTACCACCGCCACCTGCATAGACCTCAGTCAAGGCCAATAAAATCACGATCTGGCCGCACCGAAATTCGTTGTTGTGAAACCGGAACTGGGTTCGGATTCGTCGCTTGTGACCGCCAGAATGGAGACGGGTTACACCTCCTTGTCCCCTCACGTTGGCAAAGGCTTCATCAATAAATAATCCGTCGTGACCTGCGTAGCGGCGAATATGTGAGATCCAGGAGAGGTGATCGATTAACCGCTCAAAGGATTCTCCAGCCTCCACAATATTGTGGATTTCATGCGCTTTTAATCTGTGTATGTTTCCTCGCCAGTCGTTCAATTCCATCGAGACATATGGGTCTAGTGCTGTATTGAGTTGCTGTATGTGATCGGCGTCAACTGCATTTTCAAGAAGCAGATAGCCTTGCAAATCGAATAGGTAGTCTTCTAGATCTGTTGTTTTAGCTGCTTCCGAAGTGGTTTTATCCGACACTTCTGTCATTGGTTATTCCCCTTTAGATCAGTTAGATAGCTAAGGATAATAACAGCTTTTCTTCCGTTGGCACAACTACAAAACTGGATAACGTAGCGACTACTGTTTTTTTTCAACATAAGGTCTTTGGCACCACTCGAAGACAGATTGACGTTATTATGGGTTCGATAAACAAAACAGAGGTCGGACGGCAGTTATCACGGATCAAGTATTCAAGCATAGTTCCCAATTTGATGTGGGAAATGTTGGATAGTATCGAGAAACGTTAACCTATTGACCTGGATGCCAAAATAGCCTGTAGTGATAACAAATGTATATGTGCCTGATACAGGCCAGGAAAGAACAGACCTTATCCTTGACATTTTGGTAATTATGACATACCATCCTCACCAATTCCGTTTATTGATGGTAGCCTCTCTGCTACCGAGATAAAATAATCCGGTCCAACCGGATTCAGCGGATCTTTACTTCTATTCAGGATTAGGGGCAGAGAAAAGGGGGTGTTCTGTATCCATTGATGGAGAAACTTGAGACTCAAGCATATTCTCGACTTGATCGGGGATTTGTCGTTACAAAGAACGGTCGCAACATTGGCTTTTGCAATTGTGAAGTCGCAAAACGGCTATATCTGTCAGATAACCCATCCATCCAAATAGAACAACAGAGCAACTTAAACATTGGCTTCCTTCAGGAACTATAACATTTAGATGTCTACCTCACACGCATCAAGGTCAATTAAAGCCGCTACCCTATCAAGCATACATTCGGCTTGCATTAGGGATCGGACACCATTGACTTAGTCTGCCGATCTATCACGGTTAAAAAGGAGTAGGTTTTATGCCGAATGCCCTATTGATTTACCCAGAATTCCCTCCATCATATTGGGGAGCACACTTCGCACTCGAGTTCGTCGGCAAAAGATCCTCTATGCCGCCACTCGGCCTACTAACGGTTGCAGCACTCTTTCCGGATCACTATGACCTACGGGTGATTGACATGAATGTCGATTCCTTGTCGGAGATAGATCTGGATTGGGCGGATTATGCCTTCACTTCAACCATGATTGTCCAAAAAGATTCATTGACTGAAGTGATTCAGCGATGTCGACAGAAAGAAGTTAAGATCATCGCTGGAGGGCCACACCCCACCTCATTCTATAGTGAAATCGAAGGTGTGGACCATTTTATCCTCGACGAGGTTGAAGACTTCTTCCTCGACTTTCTGCTCGATCTAGAAAATGGCCAAGCCCAACAAATCTACCGTGCTACGAGTAAACCTGACGTTACAAAAACCCCACTGCCCCGATATGATTTAATCGACTTAGAGGCCTACGGGTCTATGGCGCTGCAATTTTCGCGTGGATGTCCATTCGATTGTGAATTCTGCGATATTACCAAGTTATTTGGCCGCGTCCCTCGAACCAAAACCAGCACGCAGATGATTGATGAGTTGAGTCTACTATACCGCTTGGGCTGGCGTGGACCCGTCTTCCTGGTCGATGATAACTTTATTGGTAATAAACGCGACGCCATGCGCATGCTACCCCCCGTGGCTGAATGGCAAAAAGCACGCGGATTTCCCTTTCGGCTTTATACCGAAGCAAGCGTTAATCTGGCTGAATTGGAACCGTTGCTGGAGGCTATGGTCGAGGCCGGTTTCAACATGACATTTCTAGGGATCGAGACCCCTAACCCCGAAGCCCTATTGAAAACTAAGAAAAAGCAAAACACCAAATCCGGTACCGATAACTACCTACTTAGCGCAGTAGAGAAGATTCAGTCCAAGGGGATGGAAGTTACCGCTGGTTTCATCCTTGGGCTGGACGGTGACACCAAAGATGCTTTTGACAATCAGATCCAATTCGTTCAAGAAGCTGGAATCCCGACGGCTATGATCGGTTTACTAACTGCCTTAAAGGGTACAGATCTCTATCACCGTTTGCAAAGTGAGGGGCGTCTGCGGGAAGAGTCGACGGGTAATAACGTCAGTATTACGCTGAATTTTGAAACCGAGATGGATCGACAGACCTTGGTAGACGGATATAAGCGCGTTCTCTCAACCCTTTATGACCCCACACTGAAAAACTATTTTAACCGTTGTTTAAAGCTGTTTGAAAGATATCCAGATCGAGGTCGAACGTTAAACGGTTATCGATGGGGTAAAATAAGGAAAGTCGAATTTAAGGCCGTGCTCAGATCGTTAAGGCGCCAGTTATTCTCCAAGCAAGGACCTGCCTATCTCCGTTTCATACTTAAAGTGCTGCAAGATTATCCCAGTCTATTCCCAGAGGCTATTAGACTAGCCATTATGGGCTACCATTTTGAGAAGACGACCTCTCAGCAAATTGCCATAGACGATTTCAAAAATTCGCTGGAAACAGAAATGGGAGGATTTCGGTACTGGCTGGAACGACTAGCGCATTCTGGCTCCGACCGATTACAAACTGTTGGATCACAGATTCGGCAGTTGCTAACGCAGACACAGAGAGAATATCAGCAAATCCATATCGATTTTCGCCATGGGGTGGAAGATGCTTTCAGCACCTTCCATCAGCACATTTTCGGTCAATATCTGGAGGAGGAATTCGAAAACTTCAAGCAGATGTTGACCAAGCAGGTTCACCAATCGAGTGACGGTTTGGCTGAGGTAAGAACCTATTTGGACCGTTTGGCAATACGAATTCAGAAACAGCAGAAACACCTTCAGGTCGATTTTAGACGCGGCATCGACGAATTAATCCGCACTCTGGAAGTTTCGATTCAGGATACTCTTAATAAGGCCTCGGTGCCTTTAACTGTTAACGGTCGGTTGTCGCTAAACTAGAAACGGTTCTCAGTTGACCTCTTCCATTATTACAAGGATTTTGATGGAGATACGGACTGTTTTTAGATGAGACTATGTGGATAATCGCCCTCAACGAATTACGGACTTGTTGGAACTCGAAGATTTACCGCAAAGGACAGCTATTGACGTTGTTCATGGTAATAATCTCTTATTTGGTGGTGGCCACAGAGTTATTTGCTCGCAATCAGGCTAATGCAGGTCAAGTACTGTACTCAGTTCTGATTCTGGTTGCTTTTGTTGCTTTTGTCTGTTTGACTGTCTCCACCCACATGGTTCAGTTTGTTCTTACTAACTGGAAGAAAGATAGCTTGCTCCATCTAACTCTGTTGTCAAAACTAGAGATTTGGGCAGGTAAACTGATAGCCTCGGTCGGCCTTGTCTGGTGGCAAATCCTAATCTTATCCCCTCTATTTGTGATGCAGATCCAGCGTGCCGACTCAGAGCTTCGCCTAATAGACTTCCTGAACTTTGGCCTGATTTTCACCCTTGCCAGCCTTTGGTTACAGATGGTTGGTGCCGTTTCAAGTCAGATACTTCCCCTGTCGGTTAGACAACCTACTCGTCTCCTATTTGCATTCGGTATAATTATCGCTATGCTGATCTTACCGGGACTGTTACCAGATCGAGTATTATTAAGTCCAATTTACCTCTTATTAAAAGTCCTGACGGATGCATACACCGGGGCAACGGGTGGAAGCGGATTCTCGCTCATTTCAATTGCTCTCTACAGTTGCGGCTATCTTTCTCTATCTTATGTTTTTTTTCATTTTCGCTTGGCTTCCCAATTATAAGGAGGTTGTTCAATAGTGTTCAAAAATATACTTCGATCTACGCGTCTCATTGCGGTTCTCTGCACTCTTTCTTTTCTGGCTCCCTTCATACATCTAGTTGTTCAGGCACAAACTACCACCAGAACAGGTGGGTTACAAAGAGCAGCACCGGAGGCATCTGAAATAGCAAGATCGATGAATCTGATTGGGTCGGGCTTGGTTCAAGAAATTTCCTTTTCTCCCAAAGGGAACGAGATTGCCGTTAGCACGACTCTGGGTATCGAAATCCTAAATTCGTCCAGCCTCTCACCGGTCGCATTCTACCCAATGAAGGCCGGCCCCTCCAGAACGAGTTTTTATAGAGCTGATGGTCAGCAAATCGCCGTGGTCGCCGGAAGTGATGCGTTTATCATTGACCGGCGAACTGGAGAAGTCGTTCAGATCCAGAAAGCCAAGCAAGTTACAGGTATTGCTTTTTCGCCTGATGGCCGTTTGTTTACTTTGCTCTCCGATGGGGTGGTACAGGTCTGGAACAGTCAAAAGGACCTAGACAAATTTGCTGTTGCTGAACCACAAAAATGGCATCAGCATCTGTATCGCCCTCGTGCTATTGCTTTTTCCATTAACGGCACCTATGTTGCCACAGGAGCTGCGGATAGAGTTATTTCGGTAAGACGCTTGAGCGATAGCAAGTGGATAGGCAATTTAACCGGGGCTGGCCTAATCAATGGATTATCTTTCTCAATGGACGAGAGTCAATTGGTGGCAGGGAGTTTGGAGGGGGTACGCGTTTGGAGTACCAGAACCATGCAACGAACCAAAAAACTACACTCCAAACGAACCGGCTACGATTATCATCTGGCAACAGACCAAACGCATTCTCAATTTGCCACCATCAGCCATTCCAACGGAAGAGCTGTCATCTGGGATCTAATGCTAGAAAGAAAAGAATTCGAGTTTCAAGCCGATATCGGAACCATCACGGTTGCCTTTCACCCCAATGGTAATCAGCTAGTGACGGCCACGCCGCATTCAATTAAAATATGGAACCCTAGCAATGGAAAAGTGATCACCAGGAGAGACGTTTATTACCGGGTCAATAATTTTGGCTTTAGTGCTGATAGTACTAAAGTGATCCTCTCAACTGTTCGCGAAGCCGATGGGTTAGTTTCTGGCGACTTGATGTTATGGGATATTCCAACTAATCAGATGATCAACCACTGGCCGGCCCATCAAAGCGAAATTAGCACTGTTCGATTCAGTCCAGATGGTAATCGAATTTTGTCTAGATCTATTACTGAACCTAACCCTGAAGATCCGAAAAGACCTAACCAGGTGCTACGGATGTGGGATGCCAACACCTTCGAACAGATTGGCACAGACTTAATTGCCAATCGAGATCAAATTGAAACCCGCAAATTTGAAGATCCTGACATTATCGCACCTTTTGACTTTAGCGTGGAAGTCGAAGCTTTTGCTGATGCGTTTGACGTTACCAGAGATCAGGCTTACATTGTCATGACCGATGAGCAAAAAATGGTCTTGTGGAAAGCACCGAAGCAATTTCATTTTAGAGAACGCTCTTATTGGCCAGTTATTTACCGTCAACAAACCTCACGCGCAGCCTCCAATAACGCTAAGCATGCTGTGGTAGCTAGGGACAAATATATTGAAATAGATCTAGGACCAGGTATTCCTCGGCCCGTATTAGCCGAGCACCGAGGTATCGTCAAACAGATGCAATTCAGCTTTGATAGCCGTTACTTGGCTTCGTTGTCCTGGAACACAGGCGCTTGTGTTCTCTGGCAATTTGAAGGCAATCCCAACAATTGAGGCCTCAAAAATTAACGGATGATGAAGCCAAACCTTCACCCTTCGTCTGGTGGGCAACGAGCATTGTTCTATTGCTGTCGGTTCTATTTGGTGCGCTGATCTTTCATCTCTCCAAAACATATCGCTTTCCGGCTGATGCTGGCCCCAACTTTATTGATATCTCCGGCTATCCGGCTGAGATGCAGCGAAAATACAAGCTATTTGTCAATAAATGTTCTCTTTGCCATACACTGGCTCGTCCAATCAACTCCAACTTTAGATCTGTCCGCTGGAACGACTACGTTCATCAAATGATGCGTAAGGCAGGATCGGGTCTAACTGAAGCCAACGCACGAGAGATTATCAATTTTTTGGAGTTCGATACCCTGCACAGAAAACCTCACTTACAGTAAAGGAGCAACGGCATATACCGTCTCTTCATGCAGAACTCTAAACCGAATCAACAGGAGGGAAACCCATCTGATTTAACGACAGGCAGTATTCCCCACCATCTACTCCGCATGACAGGACCAATAATATTAAGCCATATTCTACAGGATGCGTTCAATGTGGTAGACATGATCTGCGTTGGTCGCTTGGGGGCCGTCTCCTTAGCCGCAGTGACAATCAGTGGTAATCTGTTGCGCCTAATCGGGGTCCTCTCACTCGGCATTTCCACCGGAACGGTAATTCTGATCTCTCAATTAATCGGGGCGAAAAAGCAGGAACAGGCGGAAGATTTAGCGACGCAAGCCCTGATATTAGCAGTTGCCTTTTCAGGGCTAATCAGTGTGGTTGGCTACTTTTCAGCTGAGTTCGGCTTGCGAATATTAGGCGCTGAACCTGGTGTAATCCAACAGGGTAAGACCTACATGCAGATTACGCTCGTTGGCAGCATTACCATGTTCACCTCCATGACCTTAGGGGCAATTTATCGCAGTACGGGTGATACCATGACCCCAATGGTGGTTTTGATCTTATCAACGATTCTCAATATTATCCTGGATCTGGTATTAATATTCGGCTTGCTAGGCTTTCCAAGATTGGAGGTGGCTGGCTCAGCTTATGCTACGGTAATTGGTCGAGGTGTCGGGGCGTTGGCGCTCCTGCTTTTATGTATTTCAGGCCGAAAAGGGTTGTATATTCGATACCGTCGACCAAACTTCGACAAGATGTGGCAAATTATGAGACTCGGCATTTTTAGCGCTATGCAAGGATTTTGGCGACACCTATCCCGGATCGGCTTTATCTGGTTTGTGGCCAAGCACGGTACATTGGCGGTGGCTGCTTACGGCGTATGCATGCGGCTACGGGTGTTCGTGATGAATCCAGGTTTTGCTCTGGCCGGGGCTGTAGCCCCAATGGTGGGACAAAACATCGGGGCCAAACAGATTGATCGTGCCCGAGCCTCTGCCAAGTTCGGTACAATTGTTGCCGTCGCTATGATGACCATAGTTGGATTAGTCGTCTTTATAATTCCAGACTTGTCAATATGCCTGTTTATCAATGATTCAAAAGTCATCGGAATTGGTCGTGTTTTTCTCCGCTATTTAGCACCGACCTTCGGCTTTATCGCCTTCTCGCTGGTACTAGGTCGAGCCTTGAACGGAACGGGAGACACCTTCTGGCCAATGACACTCACCTTTTTTAGTCAAGGTGGCTTGNTGATCGCCTTTTTGTTGATTCAGATGATCTGGCAGCAGGTCGACCTTTTAGTGATTTGGATCGGTATTTCAGTTTCTAACATTGTGCAAGGTGTCATGATGTGGACCGCTTACCGTTGGCGAATGGGGAAAATTGACCATCGGGCCAAAGTTACTNTCGCCGGGGTCGAATCCTAGCGAAACAGACAGTTTTACTTTTCTCCTATCCGTTCACAACACCGTTGTTGATTGTCCAGATCAGACTCGCCTCCAGTTTTTTCTGCGGGCAGGTCTGATGCGGTTGGGTTATGGGCGTAAGAAANAGTTGCCACAACCCAATTGTACCACTGCAATTACGGTGAGAATTACATGTTTCCAACTGGAGTCGCGAGAGTTCATGGAAAACCTGGTTGAGTCTTTTCCGAAAACAGGGTATATCGATCGATACTGTTTCNTGATACATTCCCTAAACTTGATCGTGTTTGATTTAAGAGGGTCTTNTCCTACTATTCCATCAATCCCTCAATCAAATTGAAAGCATACTGCCTCACATCTTGGCTTATGAAACTCAATGCCCCCTGAAAACTGAGGGCGATTCAGCTAAACATGTCTCCGACTTGATCAGGGTATAGTGAATTCTTAATTTCTAATTCACACATTTACTGTAGTGATAACATCTGATTAATTATTGATATATACCGAGGTGCAAGCGTCAAAAATATAGGATATGGTATTGGTATACAGAGACCAGGTTTGAAACGTCCTGATAGTAGGGGATCGAGAATCTGCTGCCCGCAATCAGACCTCTATAGGCCAGACGGATTTTTGTCTGTTAGACAATAGCTGTCCCCGACACTGACAAGCAACCCTTAAACACTTTTCACTAAATGAATTGGAGGATTCTAATGAAACCGATTAATCTGATTACCAGCACAATAGCGTTGGCCATGGCTTCTTCACTCTCGGCTGACCCACTCGTGTTACACATCCAACAACAAGTTAAAGACAAAAGCGATTCTTCTCAGTTTATAGTGCAGAGGGAAAAAATTAATTGGGATGCCAGTGCTACCGCGATAGTAGTCTGTGATATGTGGAGCAAACATTGGTGTAATGGTGCAACTCAGCGAGTGGCTGAAATGGCACCTCGCATGAACANGGTGATCCAAACAGCACGCAGTCAAGGGGTTCAGATCATTCACTGTCCCAGTGGAGGGTTGGAATTTTACGCCGATACACCCATGCGGCAACGAGCTCAACAGGCGCCGGTTGTTCCCACTAAAATACCACTGCAAGATTGGTGTTCTTTGGATCCGGAACGCGAATCCGAACTGCCAATCGACGACTCCGATGGTGGATGTGACTGCCAACCTAAGTGTAGTTCAGCCGATAATCCGATGAATCTCCGTCAGATAGCTGCCATCGAGATACACGATCAAGATGCCATCACCGATAGNGCTGAAGCCTATTACCTGATGCAACAAAAAGGGATTAAAAATGTAATTGTGATGGGGGTTCATACCAACATGTGCGTTTTAGGGCGCCCATTTTCGATTCGGCAGTTGGTCTATCAAGGGCAAAATGTACTGTTAATGCGCGACATGACAGATACGATGTATAATTCTCGACAACGTCCGTTCGTGAGCCATTTTCGTGGCACTGACTTGATCATAGAGCACATTGAGCGTTATTGGTGTCCAACGATCACTAGCGCTAACTTTGTAGATGATCGCCCCTTCAACTTCAAGGCAGATACTGAATAGGATAAAAGAAAAAGAACGGTGAGTATGACGCACCTGATCAGATNGTTTGAGTTGATGAGGCTCTAGCTTTTCTGAGACGGAACACCTTCTAGTTCTTGCAGACATAGCTTAATCGCATCGTCTANCCCANCTTCAAACAGACGTCCCTTGAGGCACCGGCTTTGTCGATTCTCAGTAGTCATCCTTTGGGAGCAGAACATCAGANCCAGGTAATCGTTTTTCGATTGTTAGCCATCATCATAAACTGGATAAGTTTCCCCGGTTAAATCTTGGTATTGTTGCTGCAGCTTTTGCTGCCATTCGATTTGTTGTAACTGTGAATCGATAGTCAGATATTGTTTTTCCACCCAGGGGATGTGTCGGTCGAAGATCTGCTGATACCGCTTGTAATNTGGGCNATCAACGCAGTGTTTTGCCCAATGGCGATGGAACTGGTCATATGCATCTCTTAGCATGGTCAGTTCACCNGCAGCCACGGGATCATCGATCCGGTTCTCCATTTCAGCTGGATCCTGATTTAGATTGAACAACTCCTCGGCTGGAGTAATATTACGGTCGGCGTAGCACCAGTTNATGTATTTCCAATCTTCGCTGGTTATAGCTAGGCCTTTGGTCATATCGCGATTGGTCCAGTCCCAATTCTGAATAATGCCAAGGACATCTCGAACTTTCCTCATCGGATCGTTGACAATAGGGAGNAGACTAGCACCGTCCATGCGCCATGGAATCTGTATGCCAGCAGCATCCAGGATAGTAGGGGCAAAATCAATATTGCCTACTACTGCCTTGGTTCGTAGCCTTTTCTCAGCAGATAACAAGCCAGGGTGATAAATAATCAATGGGATTCGAGAGGCATCATCATAGGGCAANACCTTGCCCTGTAGTCCGTGGGCACCACAAAAATATCCGTTATCTGAGGTGAAGATGATAATCGTGTGGTTAGCTACTTTTTGATGCTCTAGCTCGTCTAGTACCATACCAACGGCAGAGTCTACCCCCGAGATTAGTTGATAGTAATGTTTGAGGTGTTGCTGGTACNGGTCAATNCACCATTCATCCCGTTGGTAATACTGGCGTCCTAGCTTGGCTTGAATGGGCAGACGCCTCAATCCTTCACAGCCAAAACTGTCGGGGTAAGGGAAGGTCACATTTTTGTATAGTTCCTGGTCTTTAGGATCGATAATGTCGTGTGGTTTGTGGGGAGCTTTGAAACTGAGGGAAAGGCAAAACGGTTNNTTGCTTTGAACCGACTGGCCGATAAAATCTCGCCCAAATGCCCCTAATGCACGAGTGACATGAGGGTATTGCTGACTGTAGGNAAACATGTTAGGGTTGCGCTGGGTTTGATAATGTCCCTGCCCGCCTTGCAGTGTGCCCCACTTGTCGAAAGCCTCTCGGCCATCAACACCATCTATTGAGAAGCCCCATTTGCCAGCAAAACCGTTTCGGTAGCCGTGTTTTTTGAGAAGTACNGGGTAGGCCATCTGTTGCCAGTCTTCNGCCCCCAGATTGCCGGTCAGAAAGTTGCAACCGGTCTTNTACTCGTACATCCCGGTCATAACGGTTGCGCGAGCGGCCATACACAGGGGACTGGTAGCATAACAGCGTTCGAATACTACTCCTTTTTGGGCCAACAGGTCAAGATTAGGCGTTTGGATCAGAGAGTTGCCCATAGCTCCCAAAGCCCCGGCATGTTGGTCATCGGTCATTAGAAAGACAATGTTGGGTTGGATGATGGCTAATTCTCCTTAAANTATTGGGGGGAAAGTTAGTCTGCTACCAATGCTCAATCTGACTCGCTGGCAAATTTACCCAGAGGCCAACCCAACCTTAATACAAGTGGTTAAAAATAGCAACTACTTTTTTTGTGGCTGACACTGTCCATGATGATCGATNGCTCGACAAATAGCACCATCGGCTTGAGAGATTGACACNGGTCTCATCAACTTACCAACTGGGACCAATTTCACCTTTACGTTTTTCTCTCAGAATATCGGTTAATATTTGGTGCTAAGCNCTGTTCCCTGTTTCGAATTGTCTCGGCGTTGAACTGCAAGCCAGGCGCTAAGAACATATCACCCAACCCACCTGGAAGTAGTAGAGTCACCTGCAACCAACGACCAAAACACAACATCAGTCAGAAACTTGTAGGNAGTTGAAAGGGGTGCCGCTGTGCTACTACTGCTTTGGCTGCCACTTCTGCAGCCAAAGCAGTAGTAGCACAGCTTAGTTCTTTTTGAAGTGGGGAGGTTTGGTCGGAGGAGCAGTTAGGGGCGCTGAGTATCATCTCAGTTTTCTCTGAAAAGACTCCATTATACCTCCTGAGTCAAACCTAACCCTCAGTTCTGGCAGAATTCATCCGCAATGGTATCACCAACTTGATTAGTGGTAAAGGCAACTCCTTTACTCCAATTNGTCTCAGCCTTGGTTTCAGGTAGACGTAGAGTGAAGTAGAAATTAAGGACATAAACGTAAAATTAAGACGCAAAGTCTCTTCCAAAATGATAAAATAGAATCTCGATTGATTACAGATATCCGTGAGTTGCAGCCTTTTTTCAGAGTTCAAGATTTAGGAGTTAAAGCCCCGTGGAAAAGATCAGTATAGGCATCATTGGCAGTGGTGGTATAGCTCGTGGCGCACACCTGCCTAACTATCAGAAAATGGATCAGGTCGATATTTTGGCCGTGGCAGACATCAACTTGGAAACGGCCAAAAAGGCAGGCGAAGANTATGACGTCCCTCATATTTTTACCGACTACGAAGAGCTGCTCAAAATTGAGNAGATTGACGCAGTTAGTATCTGCACACCGAANGCCTTTCATGCATCCCCCTCGATTGCCGCCTTGCAAATGGGCAAGCATGTTCTGTGTGAAAAACCAATGGCGGTAAATGCTCAGGAGGGTACAGCCATGGTTGAAGCGGCCAAAGAGGCCAACAAGATCTTGCAAATTGGATTGGCCTCTCGGTTTACCCCACAGTCGGAGTATCTGAAAGGGGTGATCGAGAGCGGTCGATTGGGTGAAATCTACTACGGTCGAGCGGTGTCGATGCGTCGGCGCGGCATTCCGAGTTGGGGCGTTTTTATCCGCAAAGACATGTCCGGCGGGGGTACCCTCTATGATATCGGTGTGCATGCTATCGATCATGTGATTTGGCTGATGGGCGCGCCAAAACCCGTATCCGCTTTTGGTGCNGCCATGACCAAGTTTGGACATCGGCACGATGTCATCAATAGTTGGGGGCCGTGGGACGTGGAAAACTTTGACGTTGACGACTTNGCCGCNGGCAGTGTCCGCTTCGAGAATGGGGCTCTGCTGACTATCGAGAGCGCCTGGGCTTCAAATATCGAGGATATTGGAGGATCCTTTATCCTAGGAACGGATGGCGGGGTTCATGTAATTGGTGACAAGGTTTACGAACAACGCAATGGTAAGTTGGCGGAGACTCCACTCCAATTGCCTTCAGGAGGATCCGGGCATCAAATTGAGATTGAGCGATTCATCGAGGCTATCCGTAACGATTTACCTTCACCGGTTGATCCGGAAGAGGTGTTAAATGTGCAGAAAATTATGGACGCCATCTATCAATCCAGCGAAACTGAACAATCGGTTACTATTGGGTAGCTCCGGTTTTAGNAGCTCTGAACATGCGGTGATAGTATCATCTNGATTCTCNTTAACTAACTGATGAGGTGGATCATGCATTTGNCCGCGTTGTAACTCCCAACCNATTGTNACNANCGGTATCNTTAGTAAGGGAAAACAGAAATATNAGTGCCATGAATGCAACAGATAATTTGTTGCAAATCCATTGAACCAGCCCATTTCTACAGNGGCTAAGGATCTTGTCGGCAAGTCCCTACCAGGAAAAATTCCTTTGGCCGGGATTGCACCTGCNTGTTAGTCTGTCGGAGTATTAACGAACTTAAAAAGTCCTTCAGAAGAGGTTACAGTATGCAGAAACTAATTAGATTGACCGTCGGTTTATACTGCTGATGGGTTGTATTTGTAATGAGTTGTGGAGGAAAAGCCGTACCTCCACCTAAAGCCGAGGAAGAAAGCCACGCCAAAAGGTTGGTCGCATTTTCGAAATGAGAACCTACTACTGCAATGACAGTAAACTGGATGAACTTCGGGCTCGNTTCCGTAACCACACCAACAAGCTATTCGCAAAGCACCGCCGTCCACTTCGCCGCCAAAGGCTCCTATCCCGAAGAGCCAACTGGAACGATGCCACCCCTCGTTATCTCAACGACAGCCCACAAGGCAACGTAACCACTAGCGAGNAATCNCATGCCCCGNCACCTCTATGCCCNCGCAAAAGATAACTCATGTACGGGTTAATCAGGCGGGNATCAGCGGCCTTTAGTTGGCCCCTTTTCCNTTCTCCTAAACTGACTAAGCACCCTCCTGTTCTCCTATAATCAATTAATGGTTTGCTCTGGACTCTTCTTTTGAGACTACCAATTCAAGCTTGAACCAAATGGTTCTGATTGGATGATAGGCCATACTTTACATCGCTTTATCTATATGCTATTTTCTANCTCTTGACNAAGGTAAAGGNAATCTCTACTCCTATAGAGTTTTGANTTGTTTTTAGAGACTCAGGGGTATGATCATGCAAGACAATCAG
>PACG01000156.1 GCA_002699335.1 Candidatus Poribacteria bacterium | reverse complement strand
GGGTTGGTATTCGCCTTCACCTTATTTCTACCCTTGCAATACTACTTCCAACACCAGTTGGACAAGAACGCTTAACGTTTTGGGGATTGGGGGGATGTCCAAGATGGGGAAGTCGAAAAGGTTCAGGAGTCCCTGAAGCAAGTACACTATCGGGAATATTTCCCCTTCTCACTGGCTAAAATACGCAACCTGGGGGGATGATCTCGAGTGTCTTTACAAGCACCAAAAATCTTGTTATATTTCCGTCAACCTCTGGTTATGCAAAAACCCCAAGGGGTTGACGGAAACGAGGAAACCCTGTTGCTGTCTAGATTTTCGGGGATTGAAGCCAAGTTTTGACCACAAAAAGGTTGTTGAAATCGGTTAAAAATCAGAGGTTGACGGAAATGGGAATGTCTCGATATTCGTTCAAACCCAATGCTGGTAAGGGATTGATCGGATTTATTACAAACTTCAGTGTTGCGGGGGAATTCGACCCAGCATGGTTGGATTCAAACAAAAAAAATGAGATCTCCTGTTTTTCTGCTATTACTAATTTATACCTCGGTATCGATTGGCCAACCTTCAAAGATTGTTATTGCTCACCGAGGCGCCTCTGGTTATCTTCCCGAGCATACGCTAGCGTCTATAGCGCTGGCTCATGGTATGGGCGCTCACTACATCGAACAAGATATTGTTTTATCCAAAGATGACCAACCAATTGTTTTACACGATATTTATCTTCAAGCGGTTACAAATGTAGCCGAGGTTTTTCCAGGGCGGGCTAGAACAGATGGGAAATACTATGCCATCGACTTCGATCTGGCTGAAATTAAGCGGTTGAAAGTTACCGAGCGATTCGATATTGAAAAGAATACTATTGTTTATCCTGCACGATTTCCATCTCACCAATCGACTTTTCAAATCCCCACATTGAGCGAAGAGATTGAGTTGATTCAGGGGTTGAACCATAGTACCGGTAAATCAGTTGGCCTCTATGTGGAGATTAAAGCGCCTGCATGGCACCAACAGCATGGAAAAGATGTTAGTCAAGTAGTTCTCAAGACACTGAATGATTACGGGTATGCTAAGCGAGACGATCTAGTATACGTACAGTGTTTTGATCCATTTGAAACTAGACGGTTACGTGAAGTTTTGAAAACCGACCTTAAATTGGTACAGTTAATTGGTTCCAACCGGCCAAATTCAGCAATCGATTATGAACAGATGGTGTTGCCGTCAGGTTTAAAACTAGTTGCCAGTTACGCCGACGGGGTCGGTCCGTCAATGCAACACATTGTTAAAGGGGTTCAAAGGGATGGGAGGCCAATTCTATCGTCGTTAGTCCAAGATGCCCACAGATTAAACTTAGAGGTTCATCCTTACACCCTAAGAGCTGACGGGCTACCACCGCAAGTAATCGACTTTGATCATCTGTTACGAATGTTCTTTCTGGAGGCAGATATCGATGGGNTTTTTACTGATTTTCCAGATTTAGCGATCGGTTTTCTCAGCAATCGTGAGTGCGAACTTCGATCGGAAGATANGACAATATCCGACCGCGCCGCTNCCTGGTTGGATCAGCATTTGCGGATGAATCAGATTCAGACCATTGGGAGCCATAATAGCTTCAAGGAGGCCATCGACCCGTCATTAATGCAAATCCTCAGACAGATAGAGCCGGATACAGCGGATTCGCTAGATTACGGGCATGTTTCCCTAACTGAGCAACTAGATTTAGGNTTACGCCAACTAGAGTTAGATCTATTTTATGATCCTGANGGTGGAAAATACGCGAATCCCTACGGAATTACGGCGGTCAAAAAGATGAACTTGCCTCCTGGTCTTACTTATGATGTGGAGGGCAAGATGGAAAAACCAGGCTTCAAAGTACTACATGCGCAAGATATAGATTTTCGAAGTAACTGCTTGACGTTTAAGGATGCCCTAAAGGAAGTTCGCCAATGGTCTGAAGTACACCCAAGGCATANGCCNATCTTGATTACGATCAATACTAAAGAGAGTGTTATCGATCAGCCAAATTTTGTACAACCGCTACCTTTTGACGGGCAAGCGTTCGANCGTCTAGACCAAGAAATTCTGGGCGTTTTTGAAATATCAGAGTTAATTGTNCCTGATCGTGTTCGAGGAGATTATAAGACACTAGAAAGCGCAATTACTGCTGACCAGTGGCCAACACTGAAAGAATCCCGTGGAAAAATCTTCTTCGCACTGGATGCAGACCAGGACAAAATCGACATCTACAAAGATGGTCATCCTTCGCTACAAGATAGAATTCTGTTTGTCAACGCGAAAGAGGGGCAACCGGCAGCAGCGTTTCGGGTGATCAACGATCCCGTTAANAACCGGCGGTATATTCAAGATTTAGTCCTAAAAGGATACCTGGTTCGAACGAGGGCCGATGCGGATACGAAAGAGGCTCGTGCGGGTGACACAACTCGGTTGGAAGCANCGCTAGATTCTGGTGCACACTTCATCAGTACCGATTACTATTTGCCGGAAAACAAGTTTGGCACCAACTATCGGGTACAATTACCAACCCAAACATCAGTACGGTTCAATCCCAATTTCTTTTCGGATAACCTNTCCTCGTCTCTTCTGGAGTNANATCTGAAGTGAGATTGGGCCCCCCAATCGGTATCGCGGATTGGTTCAGTNGGTAGTTACCAATATAGATTAAGCAATACAGATTGTGTCATGTTGAAAAGATGATCAAGGAAACAGGTTCCAGTCTACCATAGGGAATTTAGCGATATTGTTGTTGAAGTCGACCAGGATCCTGAAAAATATTTGACTGGAACACCTCGTTAACTTTTCCCCNAAGATCGCATTATTAGTGGGGAACTCGGTAGAAGCGGAGAATTCTGACTACTACGGGGCAATGGATCCATTTAATGGAACGGCAATTTCGTAGCGGGTTTTCCCCTCTATTTGGGTCTTCTCACTTTATCGTGGCGATGCGATTCTTGACGTTAGTTAATTTACGATCCGATAGTCTGTCAGCGACAGAAACTGAGAAGTCAGAACTGGGGGGCGAGAAGGTGTCAAGGCGGTACTAACCGGTGGTTCTGAATGAGCAATGGAACGATTATTGGCAACCGCAACAAATCCGCCTAAACCTTGGTTTCACCTAGATGCTGTATTTCGATGCTTATGGAATGATCGATAAATGTCNATTATCCGGCCGTTTTCACGTTGCGATGATCAACCAGTTCTGATATGATATTTCTATTGCTAGTGAAACTACCGCAAATCTAAGCCCATAACATAGGAACTAAATACTGAGACGTTAACACGGAGGATGCTATGCAAGCTGCTGTCCTGTTTGAGCCTGGTAAGCCGTTGGAAGTGGAGGATCTAGACCTCGCTTCGCCGCAAGAGGATGAAGTTGTCGTTGGCATGGTCGCCAGTGGTGTTTGCCACAGTTGTCTGCATACCGCAGACGGAAGTTGGACCGGTTTTCCCATGCCGATGGTATTGGGAGATGAAGGCGCCGGAGTGGTGGAGGAGGTGGGTGCTAACGTGAAACACCTGAAACCGGGAGATCACGTTATTCTATCCTGGTCGCCAACCTGCGGTCAGTGTCATTACTGCGTAACAGGACGCTCTCAACTTTGCGAGCGAACCGTGCCCATGATGGGCGGGCTGTTTGATGGCACAACGAGAATGTCGCTGAATGGTCAGCCCGTCTATCACTATGGCCACGTAGCTTCCTATGCCTCCCGTTCAGTCGTTCCCGCCTCCTGTGCAATCCCCATCAGAAACGATATGAACCTCAGGACAGCAGCCCTAATCGGATGTTCGGTGATGACTGGTGTGGGTGCCGTTCTTAATACGGCACAAGTGCCGGCTGGTGCTAGCATGGCGGTTTTTGGAGTNGGGGGTATCGGATTGAATTGTATTCAGGGAGGNGCACTGGTGGCTGCCAACCCGNTCATCGCAGTGGACGTGAACAAGGATAAGTTTGAGTANGCTAGGCAACTCGGGGCCACACACTGTGTGGACGCTTCAGTGGATAACCCGGTGGAAGCGATCAGGGATCTGACCAGCCGAGGAGTCGACTACGCTTTCGTCGCCGTTGGTGTAGCCGATGTAATCAAGCAAGCGTGGGAGTGTCTGGCACCGGCAGGAACCAACGTTCTAATCGGGCTCCCACCGACTGGATCCACCGTGACCTTCAACACGGGAAGCCTGCAGGCCAACGAAAAAGTGATGCGAGGCTGCAAATATGGGAGCGCGCGGACCCGTGATGATTTTCCGCGTCTGGTCGAGCTTTACATGGCAGGAAAGCTGAAGATCGATGAACTGATCTCACACCAGTACACCATCGAGGAATCGAATGAAGCCTTCCGGGCCTTAGCCGCGGGTGAAGTAGCGCGAGGGATAATTGTTTTCTAATACGAATTACCAAAGAGTGTCTGGCAGCATTCACCCGCTGCTAGTCACGAAATTTTCCAGCATTCACANGATCAGGAGGTAACTCAATGTCCTCGCGATCATCCGAACAAATTGATCACGGCNGAATACCGTCATTGACAAATACACTCAAGTCCTAGACCATCCGGCCACTGAGCTGTATNAATCCGGGCAAATTGTATCTGATTACAGTCATCTACCTTTTGCTTAGCGCTCCACGACTATCTGTCGTGAAACGGGCCAAGCTCACCAGCAATTCTTCAACCGTTCACTGCCAAAAAGCGGGATTAAAACTGACACTCCCTTCTAAAATGGACTAGCCGCCTTCCATGCCCTCACAGATTCAGCACTGCATGACGCTGTCGAGTCCCTGATCGGTCCCGAAATTACTCCAACCCGGTTTAGCATGTCCNAACTAAAGCACCGTAACATCTTGTTGCCCAAAAATCGGTTCGGTAACCGAACTCTGGGAGCCGTTACCTGCCGCCAGGATCAGGGCGTTATTATCGCTGACGCCAATGAAACCGATATGCTCACCGTCTGGTTTTACCTTGAAGATGTTTAGTATGGNGTGTCCGATTGAGCAAAACGCAAAACGCCTACGCCGCGTTGGTAAAGAACGGATGGGAAAAATGCTTGCGTCCTATTTCCGGTAGTTTGGTCAGGAGCGTACTGAGCGTTTACGGTTNTTCTGTCCCGGTATGTGNGGCCTTACCTTAGATTAGTGATAGCACCGATTCTGTGGACTACCGTGCGTTTTTTATGGCTAATTTGATAATGGCAAAAAAGTAAGTTATAGTATAATAATTATTTTTTCTCCAGGTCAGATGCATATCATTATATGAAGGTTTATCGTTAAATATAGTGAATACGATTTGGCCTACCGCTTACGAATTAACCACTAGATAGATTAATAAGGAATATCATTTTGACCAGTCGGGAAAAGCAGAGTCCTAGCTTGATGGATCAGTACAACACCTTGAAACGCCAGCATGGCGATGCCGTTTTGCTCTGTCGGGTCGGTGATTTTTATGAAGCTTTCAATGAAGATGCTGAACTGATCTCTCGTGTACTTGGAATTGCTTTAACTGGACGAGACAAAGATAAGAACGGGAACCGTGTACCGATGTCTGGTGTTCCCCATCACTCGCTGGACTCCCATCTCTACAAGTTGGTTAAGGCCGGTTATAAAGTCGCCATCTGTGAACAGATGGAAGACGCCAAGAAAGCCAAAGGTATCGTCAAGCGAGATGTAGTGCGTGTAGTGACCCCTGGTACGGTGACCGACCTAAATGTGTTGGACCAGAAAGCCAACAACTATCTTTGTGCCATTCACTACCAAAAGCGGTCGTCGACATTTGGTTTCGCAGTTGTCGACCTTTCTACCGGTGAGTTTTCGGTTACCGAGTTAGAAGGAGAGTCCAAATTGTGGGCTGAGATTAGCCGAACTGNACCACGCGAATGCTTGTTCTCTGAAGATTTCGCTAACGATGCTCTATTCGAGCAAATCCGTGTCGACTTAGGGACGACGATTAACCTTTTGCCCGATTGGCGGTTTAGTCATGACACCGCGCGAATGGAACTCCTGGATCATTTCGGCACCACCTCACTGGATGGATTCGGGTGTGAACACCTCTTCTCTGCCACCTGNGCTGCTGGTGCTTTAATGCACTATCTGCTGGAAACTCAGAAAAGAGAGGTAGAGCATCTGACCACCTTGAAGACCTATTCCACCGCCAGTTTTATGGTGTTGGATGCCGATACGCAACGAAATCTGGAATTGATCAAATCGATGCGAGATCGAACTGAGAAAGGAACATTGCTGGAGATTATCGACAATACGGTGACTTCGATGGGAGGCCGNAAACTCCGCCAGTGGATCTTGCAACCGCTGTTGGAAGTAGATCTAGTCAATACTCGTCTGGACGCGGTCGAGGAGTTGAAAAACCAGATCCATCTACAAGAAGAACTACGAGAGGCCCTAAATCAGATCTACGATATTGAACGGCTGATTACCCGTATCAGTTTAGGGGTTAGCAACGGGCGCGAGATGTTGTCCTTAAAAGTCTCGTTTCAGATGGTTAAGCCGGTCCAGCAGTCGCTAGCTGAATCTCAATCCACTCTTTTGCAGACCTTGAACGACGCGTTGGTCGAGGCCGCCCAGGTTATAGATCCACTGGCCAACTTGATCGAAGAGGCCATCCATCCCGAGCCACCAAATACTATCACCGAAGGTAATTTGATTAAAGATGGATACAATGCGGAGGTCGATGAACTGCGGCAAATGACTATCTCTGGNAAAGACTGGATTGCCGAACTGCAACAGAGAGAGCGGGATCGAACTGGCATCACCTCGCTCAAAGTCGGATTTAATCAGGTCTTTGGTTATTACATCGATGTGACCAAAACCAATTTGGATCTGGTTCCCGAGGACTATATTCGTAAGCAGACGTTAGTCAACTCCGAGCGTTACGTTACGCCAGAACTAAAAGAGTATGAATCCAAGATCTTAAACGCAGAAGAGAAAGTACAGGCCTTAGAATACGAGCTATTTTGTCAGATTCGAGCACAAGTAGCTGAAGAAACAGAGGTTAGCCAAAAAGTCGCCACCATCATTGCCACTATTGACTGTCTGGCTAATTTTGCGTATGTGGCTTCCAAATTCGACTATACTAAACCGGTGATCGACGACAGTAGTGAAATCGTTATTAAAAATGGTCGTCACCCCGTTGTAGAACAACTGTTCCAAGAGGAAGGATTTGTTCCCAACGATGTTACCATCAACTGCGCCGACCAGATGCTTCATGTCATTACAGGTCCCAATATGAGCGGAAAATCAACCTTTCTGCGACAAGTAGCTCTAATTACTTTACTCGGTCAGATCGGCAGTTTCGTTCCCGCCTCAGCAGCCAAAGTTGGATTGGTTGATCGCATTTTTACCCGTGTTGGCGCCTCGGACAATCTGGTTAAAGGTCAAAGCACCTTTCTGGTCGAAATGAACGAAACTGCCAATATATTGAATAATGCAACCCACCGCAGTCTGATTATTCTAGACGAGATCGGCCGTGGGACAAGCACCTTTGACGGTATCAGTATCGCCTGGGCAGTAGCCGAGTATATTCTAGATCAGAAAGCCATCGGTGCTAAAACCCTTTTTGCTACCCATTACCACGAACTAATTGAACTAGCCGGCAAGTATCCGCTAGCCAAAAATTACAATGTAGCCGTACACGAAGATAGTCAGCAGATCACCTTTCTTCGCCGGATTGTGGAAGGAGGAACTGATCAGAGCTACGGTATTCACGTCGCCAAACTGGCCGGGTTACCCAGATCAGTCATCGATCGGGCCCACCAGATTTTAGAGGTGTTGGAACAACACCACCTCAGCATTGACGGTGAAGCGTCTGATGAACAAACAGATGCTTCTAAGGCTGATGTCCCCATCCCACCTAAAAANCCACGATTGCGGAGAAGTAACACCAAATCGACCTTCCAAACAGATGCTCTACAAATGTCCCTGTTTAAACCCAAAACCCATCCGATTGTGGAGCAACTGCAGAATCTCGATTTGAACCTGTTAGCCCCCCTGGATGCTCTCAACCTGCTGTACGAACTAAAGAACAAAGCCGACTTGTCAACGAAGTGACTGGATAGGTGAAACTAACTAGTTTGTTGAGCTGGCTTAGTCGGNGTCCTGGACTAACTCTGGCAAGTAACTTGGAGTAGNGTTTTCCAGACCGGACGAAAGTAAAGACCGCTCTACCAACAGGGGTACTTCAAAGAGACATGACCCGTAGAGACGTAGNATGCCGTGTCTCCACTATATCGTNGATAACCATGTACCTTAGCCTAGCCCTGGGGCTTTAAATAACGGCATCTTCTGCNTCCAATCTGCTCACCATGAACATTTNTTTGGGCTTTTGTTAATTCCCATCCCAAGAGGGAAGTTGAACTGTCAGTTGCTACGCATGTGTATCCCTTTTCGGTTAAATAAAAATATGACAAGAGCATTTTGGAAATTACGTAACCATCTAACTATTGATACTGTCGGGTCTACCAGCCTACTATATAAAAATTAATAATCGTTCTATGGTCTTGCTGCCGCCCCTCATAGGATGAGGACCGTTGGTAAGGGGGTTAGCTCGGGCATGATCGGTGACGGCATCTTGGATCTCTAGGATACGGACGGCATCCAGAATGTTGGTCTTAGGAACTCGGCTCTCCTGCAGGGCGAACANCCCCTCATCGATCACTTANACATGCGTTCACCGTGTTCCAAGTCTTCTTCACACTCTGTACCTGAGGTGTTAACCTCGATCGGGGGTTCTCCNTCCTTACCATAGAAGGCAAATACAGAGNTCTTGCTACCGATGGAGCGAAAGAAATAGTCGCCGCTGCGCTTGCCCCCAAAGGAAAAGTATAGCCAGATTCGATGATGCCGGTGACACTGTCATTGCTACGCAGTATGCCCACCGCACTATACCTCTATCTGACGACCATACATGGCGTTGGACANTACCCGCGCCCACCATCTCTATCGGCCCCAGGCCAACGAACTTCAGAAAGGTATCGATGCCGTGAGCCGTCTCGATGGCCGAGCAAGCGCCCCGGATACCGACGGGACGTTGTGGCAAGAGGGCGGTGTCGCGTCATGGCGCATAGGTGAGCCGTCGTTAAGCCGGCTGCTGTACAGGACCAGTTGGCTCAGACTACCGTCGGCCACAATCTTGCTCGTGCGGTTGGGCAGGGATAGGGCACTGAAGACGCCGTGCTTTTCCGAGGCCTCTGCCACCAGCCTCAGACGGGTGGCGCAATCCGCGAACGGTTTATCCACCAAATAGAGAATACACCGATCCATACAAGTTTGGATATGAGACGGTATCTCTCCTATATGTTTTCCGCTAATCAGGACGGCCTCCGGTTGGACCTCATCCAGGCATACACCCCCGTATCGAATCCGGAGCAGCTGAACTCGTTCTACAGCTGGGGGTGGGGTCCCTCTTCTCCATCCATAACACCGACGATCTCATGACCTAGATCGCACACCATACAACCGATACTTCATCCGTGATGACTATAAGAAGGAACTGCTAACTTCATGGATATACCTNCCTAAACCCAGCTGTGTTTGATGGTTACTGGTGTGCCGGACGTTTAGTTGAACTCGGCCGGTAATCAACGGCTCCTCGGCGGCCAACAAAATCTCCATGGTGTGGTGTCCTCATTCACCACATGCNGGTGGCTCCAGATCCTGCTGGATTGCTTCGACAAACCCTTTCCATTCGTGATGCATCGGGGACGGAAGATCGTCGAATGGAACATCTTCCCACTTACCGCCTTTATCAACCTTGACGAATTTTGCGCTGTNTTCACTGAAGCGTAGGCTGCCGTGGGCACATATCACTTCACACTCAAAATGGGAGTCCTATCATTATAACCGACAGATACCAAGATACCGGNGGGTCCGTTCTTGTAACGAACGAAAGCGGTAACGGAATCAGAGCCCACCTCTGGTAGAGGGCTCTGGTGCCAACCACGGCTGACACTAACACCGCCTACGACGCCATCACCCAGGTGAGGCGATCAACGGCCCCAAATCGCCCGAATCGAGGATCTCCTTGGTCTTCAGGCTGGTGCCGTAGAAATCTGTGATTGCCCAACCATAAGCTTAACACTGTCGGATTCTGCTACCGCGATCATGTCGTCACACGGCCCTAGGCTTAGCGCCATTGGCTTCTCAACCAAGACAAGACGTATCTGCCAGTGTAGCAGGAGTCCATCACCAGCCGATGATGGAGATGGTGACCCAGAACTACGGCCACTGCTTCTATCTGGCCATCCTCCAAAAGCTCGGTGNGCGAGACATACCCTTTGGGGATGTTGTATTTATCCATNTACTGGTGCCGCTTCTCCTCAAAGGAGTCAGTGACCTCAACCTCCTCCAGGGTAGCGATCGCACTACAGTGAGAGTGGGTGATTCCAACCTTCAGTTTACTTATAGTTGCAGTCCAGTTGTATTTACCATTGATCTACTATACAATTTAACTATTCACTCCTTCTTCCTGCNGCCATCGTTCGAGCGGATGATCCCGCGGCGTCAGCGGAGCGTAAACCCTCTCCTGGCGCCGGTGCGATTCCCAAGTCAGGTTGATCATCTCCATGCTGGCCACTCCACCCCGGCCGCAGGCAGCCGGATCACGATCATCCTCAATGGCGGCGATCAGATCCCTGAGCATCAGGCGCTGGAGAAACAACCGGCCTCTATTTTCATGTGGTTGCCCTCGTTCGTCGTTATCCTCTTCTTCTATACGCACCTGTTTCCATCCCTGTTGAGGGAGGTGATGCTGACCGTGGTGAATAAACATTGTGGTACCGACACTTTCTCGCAGGGCGATGTGGCCTTGGGTGCCGATGAGGTCAATGCCGTAGCCTCTGTCATCTCCCGGTGTCTCAGCCCGGAAATCGGCCTCGGCGTGGACGCCGCTTTTGAAGCGGAAGGAGGCGAAGCAGCGTTCGCCCATCACTAGACCGTCATTCTGGTCCTTGGGGTTTATCTCCCGTGCGTCCTTGATGTCATAAACGGTAGATTCTCGACCATCAAGCTGAAGCAGGTGGGCGTGCGCCCACTCCACGTCACCGGCGAAGAGTCGCATCCAGTCGAAGAGGTGAGTGCCCATCGCCATAAGAGCGTTGCCCGACTTGCGCCCGCCCTTATCGACAGCCCGGAGACGGATGAGTTGGCCGATTTCTTCCTGCTGAATNAGGTTGAGGACATGAGTATTGTAGAGACTCGCACGCTTGATATGGTTGATGGCCAGTTTGACCTTATGTTGGTCACAGACCTGGATCATTTCGTCGGCCTGAACCAGGTCGCGAGCCATCGGTTTTTCGCAGAATACGTGGATACCGCGCCGGGCTGCAGCTAGAGTTGGAGCGCAGTGTAAAGACGACTGGGTGGCGTTGATCAAGATGTCGGGCTCAAGTTGATCAAGCATCTTCTCGTAGCTGTCGAAGACGGCGTTTACCCCGAAACGTTCTTTCCAGGAACGAGCGCGTTCGATATCAATCTCGGCCCCGCCGACCAGNTGGCAGTTATTTTCTGCTTGGACGGCAAGGGCATGGTTGTTACCCATCCCACCTAGGCCGATGATGGCAATACGGTAAATTTTCATGCTATCCTCCTCACAATCTTGTGAATTAAGGAAATAATATAATTTTACATTAAGTCACTCAACAGAGAATCAAGTTCCCCGAAGCAGATGAGGTTGATGTAATCTTTTTGGCGACCCGGTATAACCGCGGTATGGGAAGGAGAAAAGTATAGCCAACGGTTGTTTCTTGGTTGGAGAAGAAGTCCTCAGTCCTCTTCAAGATTACCTGTCACCTTCAAGATTACCTGTCACTCTGTCAAGAACCGGAAGTGATTTTGCAAACTTTGATGTCAAAACTGCCTAGAGTTTTCATTGTCGTACCGATGAAACAGGCATAGGCGGTGTTACGGCTGTCCATTGTCTGTCTGCTGGCCAACGGCAGTAGGTCTTCGCCACCACAGTCCGAACGTTCCGGCAGACCAGCCATTGAAATGGAGGTCGGGCAGAGATCAATCGTCGAGACCAGGTTCTCACTCTCCCCCTGCACAGGAATGTCCGGTNCGGTCATGAGCATCGGCACGCGTACTGATCCTTCGTAGAGGGACATCTTGTAGTACTGCTGGTGCTCAAGCGCCAGTTCACCGTGGTCGCTNGAGAAGGCGAAGTAGGTGTCGTCGGCCAGGCCGAGGCGTTGTGGAACAGCACGTCTTGGCGGTCAATTCGATCGATGTTTGGTGTGGGATCTTTCGGGGCCGGATGGCCCAACAGTCCTAACATTCGACCGTCCCAACTTTCGGCGTGGAAGAAGATAATGTTGCGTTGATGCTGTGGCATGAATACTCCCACAGTGATCTTTTGCTATCACTAGTGGGAATGGNGCGAAACGGGATTCCCGCTGGTGTGCATGGGTTTGTTAGANGGTTTATTCATCATTACTCCATCAGCGGTGGGATCTGATAATTTCACTCCACCACGCAACACCTGTTATGAAGCTTTATTGGTTTTGAGCGTAGAAACCAGGCCTCTTTTCATAAACCTTGGAGGGAAACACTCTGATTTATCCAGATCGTGTGTCATAACGTTTTAGGTGCAAGGCTGAACGTACCTGGTGTAAATACTCAAATAGGCAGAGGTCTGTTGACAGATTACTTCTTATAGGCGAAAAATTAGTAGCTTGTTACTTCAAGTTACTCTTGCGCTGATCCAAGCTGGCCTCCAGTTTGGGGGCAATCCACCAGGTCTCCAGTCCGAGGTTATACTTGGGTCGAATCTCGGCTTGGAGAAACTTGTCCCAATATAAGACGCGATAAGCAGAAATATGCCAGTGTGGGATCACATAATGATTCCACAGCAACACCCGATCCAAAGCTCTCGTTGTCGCAATCAGGCTCTCCCGGTCGGGGGATGAGATGACTAGATCGATTAACTGATCCACTACCGGACTTTTGATCCCGATTAGATTCCGCGTACCGGGAATATCCGCTGCCTTAGAACTCCAAAAATCCCGTTGTTCGTTACCCGGCGATAAGGATTGTCCCCAATTGCCGACCACCATATCGAAGTCGTAGTTGTCTAGACGGTTCTGGTACTGAGAAGAATCGACCAAGCTAACCGTAGCCTTAATACCCAGTTTCTCCAGATTTTTAGTAAAGGGTAATGCAATCCGCTCGAATGCTGCCGAGACAATCAAAATCTCAAACTCCATCACCTGCTTGCTAGNGATGTGTGTCAGTTTACCGTCTTTTACCTCCCAGCTGGCCTGTTTCAACAGGCGGAAGGCATTTCTCATACTGCTGCGAATGTTACCGGATCCATCGGTTTTAGGTGGTGTATATTCCTGAGTGAAGATCTCCTCCGNGATTTGGCCTCGAAATGGGTTCAGAATTGCCAACTCGGCTTCATTGGGTAGTCCACTGGATGCCAACTCGGAATTGGAGAAATAGCTGTGACTTCTGGTGTAAGCATCGTAAAATAGATTTTTGTTGGTCCATTCAAAATCGAAAGCATAACCGAGTGCCTGTCTGACTTTGGCATCCTGGAATATTTGTCGGCGGATGTTGAAAACAAAGGCCTGCATACCGGCTGGATTCTGATGTGGAATCTGCGATTTAATGATCAATTTCTGTTCTACGGCAGGAACATTGTAGCTGGTGGCCCAATCTTTGGACGTATTCTCCAGCAGAAAATCGCTCTCACCGGCTTTGAAAGCTTCCCGTTCGATGGTTCGATCCTTATAGTAGTCATAGCGAATCAGATCGAAGTTATAGCGTCCTATGTTGACCGGTAGATCTTTACCCCAGTAGTCAGGATCACGTTCATAGGTAATCGATCTCCCCTGTTCGACCTTCTTGATTTTATAGGGGCCGCTACCTATGGGTGGCTCCAGAGTCGTGGATTCAAAATCGCGATCTGCCCAGTAGTGCCGGGGTAGAATTGGCATCTGACCGGTAATCAGCGGCAGTTCCGGGTTGGGTGGTCCGCTAAAAGTAAATCTGACCTTCCGTTCTTTAACTTTCTCCGCTTTCTCCAAATTAGCATAGTAAGAGCGGTAGAAAGGATGCCCCTTAGTTTTCAAGATATCCAGAGACCAAATAACGTCTTCAACCGTTACAGGTTGACCGTCGTGCCACTTGGCTTCCTTGCGCAAGGTGAAGGCCACCCAGGATCGGTCAGACGGCCATTCAACGCTTTCAGCCAACAGGCAATATTCGGTGAAGGCTTCGTCGTAAGAGTTGGTCATCAGGGTCTCAAACAGGTTACCGATGCCGTTTGGGGATTGCCCCTTCAGAACAAATGGATGCAAACTATTAAAGGTGCCAAATGCACCCTGAATCATTCTCCCTCCCTTGGGCGCATCCGGTTGAACATAGTCAAAATGCTCGAAATCGGCTGGATATTTTGGTTGTCCATGCATGGCGATGGCGTGCCCTTGGTGAAGGGCTGGTTCTTGTTTGGCGCCATCTTCAGCCGCAGTCAGACAATGGGTGACCAGGCTGAGGACTACCAACAGGGTGAAAGGGCTGGGTCTTAGACATTTCGACACTAATTTTTTCATTCAAATCCTCCTAAGGTACAATTAATTCCCACTGAAATTAAGGCCTTAATAATTAAGCACCACAAAAAATCACTATTTGAATCTCTTCCACGGCTTCTTACGCTTATTCGATCCTGTCAAAAACTGCTATCCGGGTTTGCCTCTAGGCTGAAAGAGGCTGAAATCAGAGACCGGGTGTAATCTGCTTTTGGGGCGGAGAANATCTCCTCTGCAGTCCCCTGTTCAACCACTTTACCATCTTTCATGACGATCACCGAATCCGCCATAGCCTGAACAATTTTCAAATCGTGGCTAATGAAAATATAGGCTAGATGGTGTACCTGCTGCAAGTGCTGGAGTAGATCCAGTACCTGAGCTTGGACGCTGACATCCAGGGAGGAGGTCGGCTCATCCAGGATAACCAATTTGGGCTTTAGTACAATGGCTCGGGCAATGGCGATCCGTTGCCGTTGGCCACCGGAAAACTCGTGAGGATAACGATCTTTAACCTCGTCCTCCAGTCCAACCTGGTTTAAGACATCGATAATCAGGTGTTTCCGTTGTTCCTTATCTTCTTCAATCCGATGGACTTTTAACCCTTCTTCGATAATTTCACCCACTGACATCCGTGGGTTCAGGCTGCCGAAGGGATCCTGAAAGATCATCTGCATCTCCCGACGTAAGGGTTGTATCTCCTTAAACTTCAATCCTTGAATGGACTTTTGTCTAAACTGAATCTGTCCTCTAGATGAAATTAGCCGTAAAAGCGCAAGGCCGAGGGTCGTTTTGCCAGATCCCGACTCCCCGACTACGCCTAGTGTCTGACCTGCGCCGACATGAATCGTTAGACCATCTACCGCTTTAACATGATCTACCGTTTTGCGGAAAATCCCTTTTTTAATCGGATACCAGACTCGCAGATCTGTTGCTTGAATAAGTGGGCTAGCGTCATCGAGGACCACTGTCTTCCTTTTCGGTTCAGAGGCGAGTAATTTTTGAGTATAAGGGTGAGATGGGTGTTCGAAGATCTCGATCACTGAACCGCGCTCTACAATCTCTCCTTCGCACATTACGCAAACCTGATCGGCAATTTTTTTGACTACGGCCAGGTCATGCGTGATAAACAACATTGCCATCTTGAGTTGGTTTTGTAACTCTTTTAACAGTTGCAAAATTTGAGCTTGAATGGTGACATCCAGTGCTGTTGTTGGCTCATCGGCGATCAGCAGGTCTGGCTCATTAGCCAGAGCCATGGCAATCATTACCCGCTGTCGCTGCCCGCCGGAAAGCTCGTGAGGAAAGGCGTTCAGTCTCTGCCCTACCTGATCCAGACCCACCAGGTGAAGTAACTCCAGCGTCCGTCCCCGGGCCTCTGCCAAGCTCAATCCCTTGTGGATCAAGAGGACTTCGCTAACCTGCTTTTCAATGGTATGTAGTGGATTCAACGACGTCATCGGTTCCTGGAAGATCATCGAGATTCGGTTTCCTCGCACTGCCTTTAACTGCTCAAAGGATGCTCCCAAAAGTTGCTGGTCTTCGAGTAGAATGCTGCCGCTCGTATGAGAGGTCGTTGGTAAAAGCTGTAGGATACTAAGTGCGGAAACAGTCTTCCCTGAACCGGATTCACCGACCAATGCCAGCGTTTCACCACGGTGAATGCTAAAAGAAACATCCTGTACTGCCCCAACAGTGCTGGTCTCCGTCCGAAACTCAACTGATAAATCTGAGACTTGAAGGAGAGGAACGGTAAATTCGGTTGTCAACGGCTTTTTTATGAAAGTTAATCCTGATTGGAGATTAAGGTTTTGCGTGGATCGAATGCATCCCGAACCGCTTCACCAACAAAGATCAGTAAAACCAGCAAAATGGCAAGAGTAAAGAAACTGGTTAACCCTAGCCAGGGGGCCTGAATGTTATTTCGCCCTTGAACGATCATTTCACCCAGTGATGGTGTGCCGGGTGGCAACCCGAATCCGAGCACCCCAAGTCCGGTCAAGGAGGTAATGGCAGCGCTCAGGTTGAAGGGTAAAAAGGTAATAGTCGCCACCATGGCATTGGGCAGAACATGCCGGAACATAATCACCAGGTCTGACACGCCCAAAGCCCTGGCCGCCCGTACAAAATCGAGATTCCTAGCACGTAGAAACTCAGCACGCACCACGCCCACGTAGTGCATCCAACTGAAAAGCAGTAAGATCCCCAATAGCCACCAAAAGCTGATCCGGATGACACTGCTCAAAATAATGACCAGATAGAGCGTCGGCAGCGACTGCCAGATCTCCATAAAGCGTTGAAAGCCGAGGTCAATCCAACCACCAAAAAAACCTTGCACTGCACCCGCAGTAACACCGATTACACCGGAAAACAGCGTCAGTACCAGGCCAAATAGAACAGCGGTACGAAAGCCATAGATTAACCGTGCCATCACATCGCGACTTTGATCATCAGTACCTAGCCAATGAGCTTTGGAGGGAGGAGTCAAGGCGCGGCGCTCAGCAGTTTCACTTTTGGCTACCGTGTCGTAGGAATAATGGATCGGAGGCCAAACCGCGTTGCCTTTAGCCTGGACAAGTTCCATTACGTAAGGATCTTTGTAGTCGGCTTCAGTCGGAAATTCGCCGCCAAAATGTGTTTCTGGATAAGCGGTAAAAACTGGAAATAGAATCTGCCCCTCAAAAAGGACCAGGATCGGTTTATCGTTGGCAATCATTTCAGCAAATAAGCTTAGGAGAAACAGCAGACAGAAGATGACCAGTGAAACCATTCCACGGTGGTTGGCTTTGAAGATAGCCAGTCGGCGACGATTGAGTGGGGACACCGCTTATACCTCCCTGGACTCAAAGTCAATTCTTGGATCAACGAAGGCATAAGCCAAATCGCTGATAATACCTAAGACGAGGCCAAGCAAAGAGAAGAAATATAAGGTGGCAAACATAATCGGGTAGTCCCGGCTGATGGCTGCCTCATAGCCCAATAGCCCCATGCCGTCCAGCGAGAACAATATTTCGATGAAAAGTGAGCCAGCAAAGAGGATACCGATAAAAGCGCTGGGAAAACCGGCGATAACAATCAACATCGCATTTCGGAAAATATGGCCGTAAAGCACCCGATTTTCGCTCAACCCTTTCGATCGTGCCGTCATCACATACTGCATACCAATTTGGTCGATGAACGAGTTTTTGGTCAACATGGTCAAAGTGGCAAATCCGCTAACCACAGAAGCGGTAATCGGTAGAACCAGATGCCAAAGATAGTCGATGATCCTGTGCGGAGTATCGAAATCTTCCCACCCTTCGGAAGCCAGGCCACGTAACGGGAACCAGGTGAAATAGCGACCACCAGCGAACAGGATAATTAGCAATAGGGCAAACAAAAATATAGGGATTGCATAGCCGATTGTAACCACAGTACTGGTGATAGCGTCAAAACGGGTTCCGTCACGCACTGCTTTAGTGATTCCGAGTGGAATCGAAATGGCATAGATCAACAGCGCGGTCCAGAGCCCCAGTGACATAGAGACCGGCATTTTATCCAGCACCAGGTCAACCACCTTTCGGTCCTGATAGAAACTTTGACCAAAATCGAAGGTTACGTAGCTTTTTAGCATCTTCAGGAACCGTATATGAATTGGCTGATCCATGCCGTACATCTTCTCAATCTCGACAATTAGATCTGGTGATAAACCACGTGCTCCCCGGTACTTACTGTTGGTGTTGGAGGCGGTATCAGACCGCAGGCTATTTGACTGACTGTTCATGGTTTCACCGCTATTCCCTCCACCAGAAAACCGCTCCGTAGAGCTGACGCCATGACCCGATAGCAGGGCAACCATCTGCTCTACTGGTCCACCCGGTACAATCTGAATAATAAAGAAGTTGACGGTCATAATACCAAGTAACGTCGGTACAATCAGCAGCAACCGACGAATCAGATAGGCCAGCATAGTGTTCCTACAGGCAATGTATTCTCAATGGCAGTCCGGACGGATTTCGCGTACTCCCTACCTTAAAAGGCGGAGAAGGTATATAGAGAAATTTAATTCAGTAGTCACTGGCTGCTACACGCACACTTGCCAGACATACTTGAAGACCCTCTTCAGTTCGGTCAGGTGTTTTTTGAGTTGGTTGGCGGGAAGAGGTTTGCCCAACAACCGGTAGTACCGTTAGCACAAGGCACACAGGGGTTGCAGATCTCACTTGCCAGACCGGTGAGGCAACGAAGATGTTTATTCAGCCGAGGGTTGTAGGATTTGACCATTTACCTTGCTCATCCGGGGATATAGTATGCCATAATTCATCTCGTATCTGAAAGCATTTCTGTTGACTCCTGTACTGAGAGGGGAACGGAACTTTGAAGCTATAGCTGCGTCAGAGCAAGGAATCCAGCTTTCTATGCAGCCTGTGGCTACACTCATCAGGAGGCTGAGATACTTGGACCAGATCAGGCGTGAGTATAGTCTGTGAGGTCTGGTGCCTGACCTATCAGATAGAAAGAGTATAGAGGCGCAGGTGATTAGAATATTAACAACTCTATCTACGACTTACTCCACAGCGGGGAAATATATTCAGGAATGCCGAGTTACAGACCGATGTTCAACTATTGGCCGTGGGATGCAACGCCGATCAGGGTGGAGCGCAGATGATCACTTATGACACTGCTAGTGGGAGCCGGTTTTTTTCTGTCGGTTCCATTACCTGGGTCAGCTCTGTCCTGATTGATGATCACATCTCTCGAATTACGGCTAACGTATTGGAAACTTTTTTGTCATGAAAATCACTAAAATTGGAACCATTCCCATTACTATGCCCATCAATCCTGGCCGAACAATTAGGAGCGGGCGCGGTTATCATACCAAATCACCTTTTGTTCTGGTCAAGATCTACACTGGCTAGGGGGGTGAGGAAGGTCCCTGACTCCCCAGTGGAGTGGTGAGTGCCAGACTGCGGCGGTGGTGTTGATCGAAGAGTATTTAGCTTCTGTGTTGGTAGGAGAAGATCCAACCCGGATTGAGAGTACCTGGTTGGTTTGATTAGCAAGACAGTGGNCAATAACCCCTTTCCNCGGTCAGGTTTGGAGATGGCGTTGTGGGANATCGTAGGCAAGGTTGCNGGGTTACCTGTTTACCAACTGCTGGGCGGAACTATCCGAGATTTTGTACCGACTAAATTTTCAGTTTTTGGTCTAGCGCCTGAACGGGCAGCAGAGATCGCGTCTTGGGCTGCCTGTCAAGGATTTCAAGCGGTGAAAGTCAAAGTTGGCATTGAACCGGAGGCGGATGTGGCAGGGTAGAGGCCGTCCGCAAAGCGGTGGGGACCAAGGTGCGTCTGGGGGGGCAGATGCCAATGGAGGATGGCCGCCCCGGGTGGCACTGCGGACGATTCCACGCCAGCAGGCCTAGGATGTCTATTTCGTGGAGCAGCCGGTGTTGGATTTGGATATTGCTTGGATGGCTGATGTTCGTCAGCAGGTGGACCTCCCCATTATGGCTGATGAGAGTATCTATAATTTGCAGGACGCCATGGTCATTGTTCGGGCNAATNCCGCNGATATTCTTTCCGTCTATGTTGGTAAAGTGGGGATCNGCCCGGCGCGCAAGATTNCTTCCGTGGCCGAAGCGGCGGGGTTAGCCTGCACTGTCGGCAGTATTAGGCATCGGCAACGCGGCTATGATCCACTTGGCCTTGTCGACACCAGCCATTGATGCGGAAACCTTTCCCTGTGACATTTTTAGCCCCTTTTATTACGACCAGAATATTTTGGTCGAACCTCCGCCTATCNAGGCAGGAAGAGCCAATGTCCCGGTGGGGGTCGGGCGGGAGTGGAGCTCGACGACAACAAAGTGGATTTTTTCCGGGTGCGTTAGCACCGATATCAGCGCTTCTTGATGAATCCGTTGGGTGTGGAAGGGGTTTTGTAAACGAGTAGAAAATTTAGTCTCTTGACAGATACAAAATTGCTGTATTGAAAATTGACATGCTGCTATGAATCAGAAAATCGATACTACTGAACCCATTCAATNTTATCGCAACTCGATCATAGAGGAAAATAGGAAACCTGGGTCAACTGATTGACAGTTAACTCGAGTGCGTCTCGATCATCAAAACGGGTATCGATCTCCTTGGATTGAAGGGGTATTGTTCACAACGAAGCGTCGTTGCTGGTCAGCAACTGAAGATTATGGTTTCGACTGATCCGCTAAGCCTATTTAAGCTGGAATTTTTCCGCACTGGATACTACGCTAGTGCTGGTGCCAGATTGGTGAAAACGGGTTGAGGGTTTGCGGGGAAAAACACAATCTACGCCAGAGCCGGATGAGCCGCGGTTGATCGAGTGCAACTGAGAACCATCTGTGGCGATTACTGTTCCAGGGCATTGGGTAGCGGGGTGTATCTGGGGCGATTAACCACCATTTCAGCCTTTGACGGATTCGACTANTGGCAAAGCCATGTGATTTTTATTATGCGGAACCGTTGGCCGGTTGACATTCTGTTCCAATGTTCTGACAATACCTGGCAAGCCTACAATCGCTGACNCGACAACTACTCCCTCTATACTCATTCCAAAGGCACACTTGTGCCACGAGTACAAGCCAATGCGACCTCTGAAAAAGTCAAATGGAAAACGTTAGTTGAAACGATGAGTTTCCTCTGAAGGAATCACATATGTGTTTATCTTTAATTGATTCTGTGTCCGTTTCGCAGTACAGGGAATTGATCGCCAATCGGCTGCCCTGTTTTTTTCAGAATAACATCGGGAACGTGGTACTGGGGAACGTAACCACGACGCGTACTGTTGTTGCTGGTGTTAGGCCCACTCATGTGAAGGGTCAATGAACTGAAGATGGCAACCTGTCCAGCTTTCATCTCGACTGGGACNGCNCCACTATCATCCAAAAANTTGGCACGNAACCCGCCGTAANCTTGCNGATTCGGTTCTTCGCTTTCATGCTCAAGAACTCCCCATTTGTGTGATCTTGGTAGTACCCAGATACAACCATTATCCAAATTTGAATNGCTGATAGCTGTCCAGCAGGTAATATAGGCTAAGGGGATAGTCTCAGTATAACCGGAGTCTTGATGCCAACTGAAAGTTTTACCCAGTTTGGGGGGTTTGGTGGCAGCTTGGTTCCAATAGAGGTCGGCATTTGGTCCAATAAAAGCATAGCATGCTTCCAAATAGATCTGGGACTTGACGAATTCGGCNGCTATTTGGCTTCGGTTGTGAATCTGTCCGTAGGACCTCCGGCCCTCAGCGGCTAGAACAGCCTTGGGATCACCAGTGGCCTTTGCTTCTTCAACTCCCTCCCGATATAGACGATCCATCTCGTCCGCCATGAACTGAAGTTGATCTGGCTCAATGACGACATCAGTAACGAAATACCCAAGCTCCTGAAATTGTGTTTTATCTTTTTCACTAATCATTTCTGAAAAAACCTTTCTCGATAAATTAATAGCATATGATAGCCCGTTAGGTATGTCAAGAACTAGTGATTGTTATTGACTGGAATACATCCTGAAATCTTGCGACAGATTAGATCGTAAAATCCAAAAAGCAACCATCAAGGGTAATCTCAGTAATAATAAATGGTTATATATCCACAGTTAATTGACCCTGTGTCTCTTAGCGCTAATACCCTTTAATGCCTCAGTACTTCCAACGATTACTTCTTTTTCATCTTCGGCATATACTGAAAAGGCCAAAAGCACTAGAAGCCATTTCAAAACTGCCTCCATGTAATGAGGATGCAAGTAACGTGAAAGAAAGCTTGGTACATATGAATCTCTCTCCCAACCAACAACTAGTCTTCGGCAGTTTTGCCGNCAGGCAAAANTCAGCTCAACCTGCCATCGATGCCTGTAAGNCCGCAATTTGCCACCATCCTCATCTTTCTTTTTCTGGTTGTTTTTACGCTACGGACAGATCAATTCAATACCGCCTTTCAACAACCTTTCGCCAAGCGGATCACTGTCGTATCCCTTATCAGCTATGATGCGGACAGGATTTTTCCGCGGCCGACCACCACCTTTTCTCGGCACAGCAATCTTCTCCATGGTGGGTTCCAGTCGTTTTATTTCACTCGGCCAGGCCGAATCGAGATGAACACCGCGATAGGGACTCCCTCACCATCGACCACCACCATCCACTTTGTCCCCTGTCCGCCTTTGGTTTTTCCAACGCCTGGGCCCCTTTTTTGGCCCAGGCAAAACTGCCAGCAGCAAAGGTTTCTGCCCAATCTAACTGGCCCTGTTAGTCCAGTTCTGAAAGGAACTTAGGCCATATTTTGAGCCAAACACCTTGCTCTTCCCATTGCT
>PACG01000155.1 GCA_002699335.1 Candidatus Poribacteria bacterium | reverse complement strand
TCCAACCTAGCGATATCCTACCGGGCAAGACCCAACTCTTAACCAACTATCCCAATCCATTTAACCCAGAAACTTGGATACCTTTCCAATTAGCTGAGGATTCAACAGTCACTGCTACAATCTAGGACCTAACTGGCAAACAAATCAGAATGATTGAATTAGGTCATATACCAGCAGGAAATTATGTGGAATCCAATCAGGCAGTCTATTGGAATGGAAGAAGTGAGAATGGAGAACAAGTATCTTCAGGAACTTACTTTTATCAAATTGAAGCCGGCGATTATACAGAAACCAGAAAGATGGTGATTCTGAAATAGTTAGATCCCTTTGGCAAATACGATTCGGTGAATTGCCTTAAACCACTAAACTGAAAAATATATTGACGATTCTCTGAGAAACAGATAACCTACTAAAAGTAATAGATAGACGAATGAAATTGTAATGACTTTTCGAGCTGCCGTAGTAGGGTGTGGCCGGATTGGTAGCATCAGACTCGACCTCAATCTTTCGTTATCTTTGGGCTCATGCCTCCGCCTACACCGAAGCCAAGGGAGCCGAGTTGGACGATTTTAAACACAGGTGGAGTATAACCGCTTTTTATACCAATTTTAATGGTGAGGCAAAACAACCTGATAGTGTCAGCGTGACCACGGCGGTACCTGAGCGGGCGGATGTGGTCATCGGATTAGCCGAGTCAGGCTGTGTTAAGGCAATCGGCACAAGTTATCTTTGCTCTGGCCTGCCGCAAAAACTGGAGTCCCTGGTTTCAAGCATATCTCCAAGCCATTGAACAAGGAGAAATTGGCCAATTTCGCTCCATGTTTGTAACGTGTGGCTAGTCTCTCTCCCAGGACATAGTCACACGTTAAGCCTATTTCGAATGTTTACTGGTGCTCCTGTGGAATGGGTCTGTGGTCGGATGAACAGTAATCAAGCGGCAAAAGGCGATCAGGATTTATCAGGCACAGGAATGATCCATTACCAAAATGGGATTCAAGGCTTCTTAAACCACGGGGGTTGGCTGAATATCGATTTTGTCGGCAGCGACGGTTGGATCAGCGCTAGAAACGAACATGCCGATTTTGAGATGTGGTCTAGGCATCCGCAAACTAGGGAACCAATACGTCGACAATTCCCAAAACCGAAAAGGCCCAAAAGCTCGCAGCAAGCAGCCAGAAGGGGTAGTGAAAAACCTGAGGGATGGGAGCCAACCGCTTTGCCCAGGAGAATTCGGACGGGAGCCGCTGGAAACAGCGATTGGACTAAGAGAATCGCATCGACGAGGAGGAGAGAAAGTAGAGCTACCGCTGGAAGACCAAACTCTGGCGATAGGTGGACACGTCTAAGAATTGGATCTAGTACTTCACTCCCGATTTCGATTGAAGGTTTGAAACTCGTATCTGGAACATATCGTGTACGGGGTAATCGGACGGGTATCAGCAACCTTATCTGGTACCCTTTTCTTCTCTCCACTAGTCTCTTTTCTTATAAATTCCATATTTACTTGACTCCCTCTTTTGTATTGAGGTTTTGATTTCTAATTGATTCATCTAACATGATGATATAATATTTTGTCAACACAATGAGGCATTGCTGATAATGATATGGGCCATTGAAAAGGAAACGAGGAAGTCTTACCATTTATGCGAAGATTAAGTTGGATGTTATTGTCCTTGTTGGTATTGATTGGGTGCGCTCAAAAGAAGAAAGTTACTCCGGTGGAAGTTGGAAATACCAAAGAATTAAAGGAAAGTACAACCAAGAAAATCGTTTGGGAGAAAGATGGGGCTAAAATGGCTTTGGTCCTGGCTGACTCATTTGAGATGGGAGCTTCGAAGAATGAACCGGAGGATTAGATGAAGGAGTCAAGACCGGTGTATAGGGTAACCTTAGACGAATTGTATGTGGATGTGACGGAAGTGACTAACGTTCAATACCAAGTTTTATGTAACGAACGGGGCATCGTCAGCCGTTGTCTTGGAACAATAATTAGTTTAACCAACCCAATCAACCCGGCGGCATCAGCAGGACACCCAGCGCTGATCCTAGAATCAGCGCAATCTGTGGCTGAATGTCACACTGTTGTCGAATAAAGCTGATAGATTCTTGGCTCTGTTCGCAGATTGACATCTGTAGGATTTCCTTCGACTCCTTGATCCCCTAATTGTTTGGATTGTACCACACGAGATAGTAAAATCGAACGCTTTACAGACCCAACGACACCATTCCCACTGTAAGGAGCATTATCAATGACTACCAAACCCAAAGTCCTCATCCATGTCCCCATTGAAAATGATCTCATTGAGAAAATTCGGGCGGTGGCCGAGATTGACGAGTTAATCATTACCGCACCACGAGCAGAATTGTTGGCAGCGGTCAAAGATGTTGACGGCATATTGCTTACACCTCGTGTGCGGGCGGATACTGAATTCTTTGATGCTGCCCCAAACTTAAAGGTTATTTCGACGACCAGTGTAGGCTACGACCCCTTCGACATTCCCGCAGCAACCAAGCATGGTGTCGCCGTTTGTCATACGCCAGGGGTGTTGACGGCGGCTGTAGCTAACCTGACCATAGCTTCCATATTCTCGCTGGCCTTGCGACTATTTGAATATGAGTCCTATGTTCAGAGCGGTGGGTGGGCCAGACGTGAACAAACTCCTCCTTTGGGAACTGATATTCAAGGTAAAATATTGGGTGTCATTGGTTTTGGACGTATTGGTCAAGAGGTTACACGGCGCATGCAAGCCCTGGGAATGCGTACCTTGTGGTACGATGTGCTTGATGCCCCCCATCCCAGTGCTCCTGAAAGTGATTATCGTCCTTTGAATGATTTGTTGGCCGAAGCAGACTTTGTCAGTTTACACACAAACTTAGATGCATCCTCCCGTCATATGATTGGGGATGCGGAATTGAATTTGATGAAGCCGACTGCCTATCTGGTCAATACCGCTCGTGGGCCTTTAATCGATCAAGTAGCCTTGACCAAAGCTCTTCAGTCAAATCAAATTGCTGGGGCAGCTTTAGATGTACTCGAAGAAGAACCGCCTGCGGAAGATGATCCCATTTTCACTTTGCCAAACATTATTTGTTTTCCTCACATCGGTACAGCAACCGAAGAGACACGCCGCGCTATGCGAGAACTTGCGGTGCAGAATTTGATTGCGGTGATTACGGGTGAGAAGCCGCCAGCTCCTGTTAATCCAGAAGTACTAGGATAAGAACAGAAGGAGGAACTATACTATGACGATCCAAACAGATGCCTTCCCAGAGTTAGACCGCGTGAAAAAGTTTTTCCCGCTAGGCGTCGAAATCCTCGACTTCTGACAAAAGCACAGATTGATCAGTATAATGATCAAGGTTATCTCTTTCCGTTTGATATTTTTAGCGCGGAGGAGATCGCCGAGATTCGGGCCTATTTTTTAGACCGTGGAGGTAGAAAAGAAAGGACCTCCCGGATTGTAACCGGACTGCCTCCACATGACGTATAGCCGGCCACCTATCGGAGAAACAGAGTTCTTGATGAAGGAACCATTCGGGCTCAACATCGAAGGCGCTTCCCCCGACTATCTGTCGGGGGAAGCGCCAAATGGCCTTACAGGTCAAATGTTATTCTACTCTAAACTTTGAGCAAGTACTTATCCACTCATAGGAACGACGCAGATGGAGAGTAGCACAATCTGTCCACACTGCCAGTTCAAGCTGCAGTCAGCACCTGAAGTTGGCAACTGGGAAGAGCCATCGATATCAGATGGCGATGAAGTGGAGTTTGAAAGCTCCAAGACTTACACTGGCACCGGACTTCTGCATTTTCTCGGGGGAGTGTCTGCGGTGCAGGCGTTGGCTTTTTGTCGCCGAATGTCATGGCTGCAAACACCGGTATTTGAACGTTAACGATTCGCCAACGGCGCTACATTGCCATCAACATTCTTCGCATCCACATCTGTGCCACAGCCGCCAAGTGCTGTTTGACGGCTTCGAGGTCTCCGCCCCAGGCGGCCCAAGTGAATCGGCGCTGTCGGCGCGGTACCTCCGCGGCCTGAGCTTCGTCCAATGTCACTGATGTTGCTGAAGTGGAAGTGGTTTTGGCTTGAACTGGGTTATTAGATTGGGCACAAGAAATTACCAGGGCGATAAGGGGAAAAATTAGGACCCAAAAAATAGGCTGTTTCGCTATCTAAGCTCCCGCAAAAAACAGACGTCAGTTCATATATATCCCAACGAAGACAAAATTGCAACGTTGATGGAACAAAAACTTTCAGATAGTCCATCAATCCGACGGCTACGACTACGAACTGGGTGAGGCCTTCACCTCTGCTTCATTGGCCAAGAATACGGCCTTCAATCGTTGCAGTAGCGACCGCCCTGCAATCTTGGCTAATTGCTGTTTTTAGCTTGTAACGGCTTGCCGCTAGAGCACAAGGGTTTCACCATGGCTAATGTGTGAGTGTGGGGGGCAAGATGCGCAAGCTGAAAAGGTTTCAGAGTCCCATAAGCAAGTACACGACTCACAGAAACCCCCATTCCACTTCGGAGTCTAAGAAATGGAATGGGGGTTAGAGAAAGTTATTTCAAGGAGAAATTTACTCAGATAGTCATACCATAAGACATTCAGATTTCAAGGGTGATATTTCCCTTTTTCCTCTTTTCTTCACTGACAAAAATTTCATTCCAATGCAGGAGAAATTTACTTAAATGAGAAAGTAACTCAGAAATGATATCACAAGATATTCAGATTGTAAAAGTGGGAATGCCCCAGAGGCTTACATCCTGAAACCTAATTGGCTATAATTGCAAAAACCGATTGGAGGAGCATGATGCGAAAACTGAGTTGGATGTTGTTGGCCTCTTTAGTCCATGCCGAAGATGAAACCCTGTTGGTTATCGGGAATGCTAAGGAATTGAAAGGGGTTACGGCTAAGAAGATCGTCTGGGAGAAAGATGGGGCCAAGATGGTTCTAATTCCTGCTAATCCGTCTATTACTGAAAGTAAGAGTAATGCTTTTTTCATGGATGCCCATGAGGTGGCTGTCGGTCAGTTTAAGAAGTTCCTTCAGTCGTCGGGTTATAAACCCCATGCCTCCATTGATTGGAAAAAGATGTATATGTTTTCGTCCTCCGATAATCACCCGATGATTTATGTCACTTGGCATGATGCCACAGCTTACACTAAATGGACTGGCAAAAGGTTACCGAGTGAGAAAGAGTGGGAATTTGCTGCCCGTGGTGGGTTGAACGCCAAACTCTATCCTTGGAGGAACAGTGAAAATTTGGCCAGTGATTATGCCAACTATCGTGGAACTTGTGGCAAAACAAATAGGATAAACAAGCCGCACCAGTAGGCAGTTTCAAGCCTAATGGGTATAGGTTATATGACATCACAGGTAACGCTTTTGAATGGTGTCAGGATTAGTATGACAGCGACCGACGCGAAAAGGTGTTGCGGGGTGGATCTTGGAACCTCAATACGTATTTCCAGCGCGTGGCTTACCGTGGCTACAACGCTCCGTCTACTAGGGCCAACGGCTATGGGTTTCGATGTGTGTCAGGAGCCGATTAGCACTGAGCCACACGAAGTGCGGTTTTTAACAGAGATGATGTGGATACTCGGCGGCGGCAAGTTCTCATCTGTCGAACTCAGCTGCTTCATATCAGTGGTAACAAAGGCATCTACTATCTAAAGGATATTAGCGGTGAAATTACGGCCAAACACGTCACATAAATCGTCGAAAACAATCTGGTCAAAACCGCAGACACCTAAAATTGGGTTTCAGTTATTGATTGCCATTCTGCTGCTTCTCCATCTACTGCCGATCTGGGGCTTCAAATACTTCCCTTCCCAAGATGGTCTAAGTCACCTCTACAATGCCCACATCCTTAAATCCTATCCCAATCCCGATAACTACCTGCTGAGACAAGTTTATGATCTTCGCTTGACCCTTTTCCCCAATTGGTCATCACACTTGATTTTGCTGGCCTTGATGTACCTTTTTCCACCGTTGATCTGTGAAAAAATATTACTGACTATTTGCATCACCCTTATCCCTCTATCATTGTTTTATTTTCTGAATAGTGTGGTTTGGTCCCACCTTCATACAACAAATGAGCGATCGCTCCCACTGGCGACTCAATCCACAGGCAGTAGAAAAATTTTCCCTAAGAAACCTCAACTGCTGCTATTTAGCGGGAATTTCCTGGGATTGGTCGGCTTTATCTACGCCTTCAACTATTTGTTGCACATGGGATTTTATAACTTTACCCTCAGTATTAGTCTCTTCTTTTTTACTTTGGGTTATTGGTGCCGCCGTCAATGGTTACACCGGCAGAATAACCTAACCCTGACCCAATTAGCCGTGGTTTATATCCTACTGGTTGCGACCTATTTCACCCATTACCAATCGTTTGCTCTGTTGATGATTACGATTTCTGTGTTAGCTGTTTTTTCTTTTACCTACTCACATGTGTATGCTAACTACGTCCTAACTCGGGCAGAGGGTGAAAGTTGTGGGCCCCAATACTTCATTCAATCTTACCTCAAACCTATCGCTACTTTTTTGGGTTTGATGCTACCTTTGTATTTATTGATGTTTTCTTATTACCTGGAGCGTCGTGGTTCTAGCAGCCGCTACCACAGTTTTGAGGAACTGACAGACTATTTCTTGTCAATGAAATCACTGGTTGCTTTCCGCGACGATCATATCATCATAGGTCAGTTACTACTGGCTGTTTTCGCCGTGGCTTTGGTTATTACTTTGCTCACGCGCTTGCAAAAAATTCAGACCAGAATCAGTGATAAAATAGACAGGCCAACACAACCAATTTGGTCTTTACTTATCAGACCTGAAGACGGATTCCTGCTAATGGCCATTATTCTAATGGTAATGTACTACCAATTACCGTGGTCAAAGTATGGTGGAGGATGGATCAATGACCGGGTCCATCTCTACATATTTTTGGTACTGCTGCCATTCTTTAATCTTGGTGGTTGTCGGTTCAATTTGACAGAACAGGTCAGCAAAAACGAGGAAAGTATTGATAAAAAAAGGTGGTTGTCCTACGCGCGAACAACATTGGGTAGTGTTATCGTAGTTCTTTCCCTCTGGCATTTAGGTCTCTATAGCCAGACCTACGCTAAGTTGAATGCCGACTTAACGAAGGTGATGCCAATCACTGAACCACTTCCTGCTCATTCCATTCTTGCTAGCGGTGCCGGGGGATGCATTATCGAAAACTGTCCTGGAGAATGGAATAGCTTTACCTTGGCCTTTGGTCAAAAACCAAAATATGTTGACCCATTTGGTCATCTGGAGTGCTACTTGGCAATTGGCCAAGACGTAGCTTACCTCAATAACTACGAAGCTGACACCGATCACTTTCCGACCGTCTTTCGCCAGAGAAATCTTCCCGCCGATTATCTGGTGGTTCGGCATGCCCATGCACAGGAAATAAAAACCGCCAAAAAAGAGTATAATCTGGTGAAGCAAAATGGCTCTAGTCGACTTTACCGAAGAAAAAAGAACGAGCCAGATTTTCGGTTATGGCAAGAAGGAACAACAGGCTTAATGATTGACTTTGGCCATACTCAGGAAGGGGGCGGGTCGGGGATTTCAGTGGATATCAACACCCATTATCAAGACCAGGGACACGGTTGGGTGACAGAGACCAAACGACAATTGTTTACCTGCGCCCAACGTCAGGGCGAAACCGACCTGCATGGAATTTGGAGCAATCAAGACGGCGTGTTTCGGGTCGATCTACCTAACGGTCGATACATTGTTACTTCAACTCACTGTACCCAGGAACAACCCAGCAAAATTGACCTAATCGCCAATGGTAAGAGGTACGTCCGGAATCTGTCGCTTAATCAGCATCCCGTGACGACCTCTTACTCAATTGCTATCACCGATCAACAGCTGACCCAGGTGATTCACCCTCGCCAAACTGGGAAAGGCTGGGGTTGGCTCAACTGCAACATCAAACCAATGTCTGCTGAATGAGGGATAGAGTGAATAAGTTGAGCAGGAGTGGAAGTGCGATTGGGGTAGATGACTCGAATGTCATAGAAATCATAATCGAGCAGACGGAGAGATCGTTGAATATCATTACTGGTCATTTTGCAATTTCCTTGTGGAGTAACTTGGGCAATCATCTTGGTAATGTGCCTGTACGTTGGCACCAAGACCCNCCGTTCGGAGCNCCGACGTGGCCGAACACANAATCCCATCCCAAATATTGATGCTGATATTTATTTAGATCATTCNACTGTCGACAACGGCTGTGTATGGGCNATTCCCGGCCATCATCTGGTTGGTCATGTGCAGTTTGAGAATTTCACCGATCAAGAGNTATTCACCCAAATGGGNGCNGTGCCNATTGAGCTTGGGCCTGGTGATGTCAGTTTCCATTGCTTATCGGCCCCACATGGTTCCAGAGGNAACCANTCGGCNAGCCTCCGTCGTACATTTTACATCCATTTCATGAATCAAAGTGTCTTGGATGAATGCTATCGTCATCTATCTTATATCGATGATTTAGAAGCAGAGCGTGGCCTGTTCGATGAAAGAGCCAGAGCANCCAGCCGACAGAGATGATTGAGTTTCGGCAGNTTCTGGGTTATGNAGGGTTAGAAGGCAGTCAAGTTCNCTTGATCGATGAAGNNTTCGAGTTTACTGGAGANCCAAGAACTCCTCCTAGACATTGGAACCAATTAATTGATGCCATGTCTGAGGAGGAGATAGAGCAAAAACGCNCTCTAACCTATCGAAGATGAAGNCGACCGTATCTTATCCTAAACTCCGCCCTNGTGTGGTGACAATTTGTAGGTGCGGTTGATGGACTAAAGGTAATGGATGCTGGTTGTGGCACTGGTTACTTGTCTAAAACAAATCCCGCCATCTAGGAGCCGATGTTATGGGCGTTGACTTTTTCCTCGCANGCTTGNAATTGGGCGTGCTCGCTATCCAGATATCGACTTCCGTNTAGAGGATTGTTCCCAACACCAGACGGTGGATGATGGATACATTAGGTTTGGATGGAACCGTCAANGCTTTCCACCGAGTGNTGAAGTCAAACGNCGTGGACATTTTCATTTTTCTCACATCCCTGTTAATTCCACTCGATATCACTTCAGTATTGTTCATTGAAACCCGGGCAAAAGATAACTGGTGTAGGGGGTAATCAAGCGGGTCTCAACACCAGTTGGTACCCTTTTTTGCTCTACNTGTTCCTTTCCNATTTCATTACATCGATAANGCTAATAAACTAAATCTCACTTCTATTTTACTATTCGGATAAGTCGTACTAGTTCTATAATTAATGTTCAGGTGAATTTTCGCGCCTCTTAGCCAAATTATAGAATACAGACAATCATTAGCTAACTTTACAGTCATCTAAATTATTGCTACTCTTCTGTGACCTAATAGTAAATAACACAGCAAAGCAGTAGATCGTATTATATGTTACATAGACGGAGTTTCATCTCAAGTGCAGTTTCGGCTATCGGCATAAGGTCGATAACTGAAACATTAGCGGACTTTCCGGTCATGAAACGAAAGCCCAACTTTATCATAATTTTTATCGACGACCTAGGCTATGGAGAATTGAGCCATTTAGATCAACAATTAACCAAACACCACACTTAGTTAGTATGGCGGAAGAAGGTATGAAACTGACCTCTTTCTACGCAGTTGCCCCCGTTTGTACCCCGTCTCGTGCGGCCTTAATGACAGGATGCTATCCTAAGCGAGTAGGATTAGCTACTGGTTCCTGGACGGGTGTCCTTTTTCCGAAGGATAGTCATGGTTTAAACCNCGCAGAAAAAACCATAGCTCGCCTACTTAAGGAGGCGGGTTACACTACTGGTTGCTTTGGCAAGTGGGATCTCGGTGATCAACTAGAATTTTTACCGACCAATCACGGATTTGATACTTACTTCGGTATTCCTTATTCCAATAACATGTGGCCAATGCATCCGCATATTAAGAACTGGCAGGTCGCCCCTTCTCCTCTTCCTCTAATACGTAACCAACAAGTAGTAGGTGTCATCAAGGATATGGATGACCAAGCTCATCTATGCCAGAGTTTTACTAATGGAGCGATGTCCTTTATCCATAAGAATCAAGACCAACCCTTCCTCCTCTATCTTCCGCACGCTTTTATACATANGCCTCGCAACGCGCGACANAAGTTCATGCGTCNAGCAGACGGAGATGCAACTCGAGCTCAGATCAAGGAGGTCGAGTGGCCTGCTGGTAAGATACTAGACACTATTCGCCATCTCGGTTTGGCCCAAGATACTCTGGTAATATTTACTTCCGATAACGGCGGCTCCAATGANCCGTTGCGGGGTCGAAAAGGTAGCACGTGAGAGGGGGGTATGCGGGTGCCGACAATCGCTTGGTGGCCCGGTTCAATTTCTGCTGGCAGTGTCTGCGATGAATTGACAACCCATATGGATCTGCTACTCACCTTCGTCGGTTTGGGAAAAGGAGAGATGCCTGACGATCGATTGGTTGATGGTCGAGACATCAAGGCTCTACTCTATGGTCAGCCAAACGCTCATTCACCTTACCAAGCTTTTTTCTATTATAAAGGTAATGATNTAAAAGCGGTTCGATCTGGTGACTGGAAACTGCATATCAACGGTGAACTCTACAACTTGGAACAGGATATTGGTGAAAGCCAGAACGTTGCTGGACCAAATCTAGATGTGGTGGCAAAATTGAGCAACTATCTGAATCAAGCCCAACAGGATTTGGGTAATCCGAAGAACTGCAGGCCAGTGGGTAAGACGGTGAATCCGCAGTATCTGGTTTCTGGGGTAGATTGAAAAAGAACAAATGAATCAAGTTGACNAAATNAAGTNAGGNANNACCGAAAGGATANTTCTGAGCTAAAAGTCGGATGATACANTTCCTANCCTAAAGCTAGTTTTGNNNAGGTNNTTNATTGACCGNCTACTAGTCTTCTCNTTATAANAGAATCAACTAAAGTTTCTTGGCANACAANNATNNAAACATAAACGANAATNAGTTTATCTGTNACGGATGGAGTTAAACAAATGTATGATCTAAATGGCAAGGTTGCACTGGTGACTGGTGCGGGTGGTGAAAACGGTATTGGTCGAGCAGTGGCCAGACGATTAGCCGCTGATGGGGCCAATTTAGTCGTCAATGATGTGGCTGAAGTTCCTTACCCGACAAATGGACAATGGCGAGGTCTTGTTTCGGTAACCGAGGAAATTGAGGATATGGGCAACCACGCTATTCATATAGTGGCTGATGTTAGCAATGCTGAGCAGGTCCAAAACATGGTCAATCAAGCAGTAGACGCACTAGGACGGCTAGACATTTTGGTCTGTAACGCCGCAGCCATTGCTGGTCAGGATCGTGTGCCTCTTGTAGAATTAGCAGAATCAGATTGGGACCTAGTACAACAAATCAATGTAAAAGGCGTATTTCTCTGCTGTCAAGCAGTAGCTAGACACTTAATTACCCAAGGCGAGGGGGGGAAAATTATCAATATCTCATCGATACAAGGTAAGCGAGGAAGTGCGTTAAGCGGAGCCTATTGTGCATCCAAATCTGCGGTGATTAGTCTAACCGAATCGTTGGCCAAGGAACTAGCGAGCGAGGGTATCAATGTCAATGCGATTTGCCCGGGCCTAGTTGACACAGAACGAGCTAGTCATCTGGCCGAAGCTTACATTAACGAGGAAATATCGGAGCGAGAAAAGCGCCAGATATTTGTTGACAGAATCACGGCCACGGTGCCTTTAGGTCGTATTGCAAGTGGTGAGGATGTGGCCAAAATGGCAGCATTTTTGGCTTCTGCGGAAGCAGATTACCTAACGGGTTTATCAGTTCGGGTCGATGGAGGAAAATTATAATGGCCCCAATTCTATTTGTCAAACCCGAACAGAAGATAACTCGTGTACGGGGTAATCAGGCGGGTATCAGCTACCTTTAGTTGGTACCCTTTTTCTTCTTCCAACAAGTCTCTTTCCTTTCTTCTCCTATCACTCCGAAAAACGCATCGAAAAACACCTCCCACCAACCCAAACAAACCACTCTTTTGTCGGCGGTGGCTGGCAGTTTCACTGGCTGGGTTTCAACACCCGTTGCTGGCAGCTGCTGCTAAACCGGACCAAATCAATGCGGCACCTGAAATGGTGTATGAGGAATGTTATAGGCTAGATAGCAGAAAAACAGCTGGTCGCCCCCCACGTTGGCTGCCGTACAATTTGGGATGATCACTGATCAACTTCAAATCGCCCAGTGCGGCCAGCATCCGTTTTTTGCCTTCCTCGATCAGCACTCCCCTGAACAGATTCCAGGCAGCCATCATAGGATTCTAACTGGATGGACGGCATTTGGGTAGAATGGTGGGTTATCTGTTTCGGTGGCAAATCCTATAATACATCTTCCTTGAGACGTCTTTTTAGACAATCACCCGGTGATTACGCAGTTTTTTAGCTAAGGACCTGATCCCAGTCTCTGAATAACACTTAAGAGGTGCTTGGTATTCAGCAGCGAATTCCTTAGCGATGCGGAAGTCAGATTGCATCGCCTTGACTACATTTGTTACTAATATGCTGGATGATTTAACCTACTGGGCTTCATCTAAAACAATTACTGACCATTGAGCTTGGGCTAAATCCAATTGATAGCCCCGAACAGTTTCGTAATTAGTCAGAAGAGCATTGGCTTTCTGAATTTGGGGAATGTCCTGATACCCTCGTTTCCTTCTTAGTTCTGCTAACCGCTCTGCACCTTGGATAACTGGAATCGGTATTTTTTCTGTTTGTTCATAGGTGGCAACTTTAAATCCAGCAAGATTTTGCCGTGCAGAGGCAGTATTTTTAAATCTTGCTGGTTAAAGAGCTTGGCATGTTCGGCAGCAAGAACTATCTTTAACGACGGTGGTATGTGGCGATCCCAATGTGGGTAAATTGGATTATTGTTACCACTGTGGTGCCAATTTCCGAAGGCCGAAAAAATACAGACAGATCAAATTGATGGCCTATCCAGGCAAATAGTGCTCATGTAACGCTTCCTTGATGATGCCATCAGCCAGCCAAGTCTTAATCTGTTCCTCGGAATATCCGAGTTCCAGCAGAATCTCTCGTGTATGGATTCCCTGTTTGGCCGCCGGCGCCAACAGTTGAATAGGCCTATTTTGAAAACGTACATAGGCCGGTGGTGTCAACTCCACTGAGCCACCCACTGAATGATCGGTTATTCTAACCCATGAGATAGAGCGACCATCATCCCACTTCTCTTGTAATTGATCAAACGTGCCGGTATGCAGATAGGTTTTGCCAATATCTGCCAATGAATCGACACGATGCGCCCCCAAACCGGCTGATTGAAAGGCTCGTACCCAGGTCTCAACGGGCAAAGTTTCTATTTCGGCTTCGAGCGCAGCCGCCAGAGCCGAAGTCTCAGTGCTTTCCGCATCCGTCCAGGCTGAGAGGGGTAGATCTTGCAATTCGGTTATTTCCTGTAGTTTGTTTTTCTCTGAGCGCAAGCCGGCTAAAAAGAGCCAACCATCTTGTGCCCGGTAGATTCTGTACAAGGGATGCTCGCCAACTGCTTCTTGTCCCTGGACCTCGCTACCCGGTTGGTGATCAGCCGTTGCCACCATCAAAGGTACTTGTACCAACTGTGCGCTTTGAGCCAGAGATGTAGTTACGAAATCACCATCCTCGGTCTGCCCATTTTGTCGGCGACGCAGCAGTGCTAACACGGCTCCAAACGTAGCCGAATAGCCAGTCATGTAGTCAATACAAGATGCCCAACCGTGGAGAATTGGCGTTTGATCGCGCCCCCCATAGCGCATCTGAATACCGGTTGTGGCTTGGAGCAGTGGATCGAAGCCGGGACGATCCATCCAAGGCCCCGGCCGTGGACCACCGAAAGCTGTCAAGTTGACGTAAACAATGTTGGGTTTAATCGTTTTCAGCCGTTGATGGTCGATCTTTAGTCTATCGGCCACACCAGGGCGAAAATTGTGGATCACAACATCGGCGGTTTTGACCAATTCAGCAAAGATCTGCTGTCCTTCAGCCGCCTTGAGATCCAGGATCATGCTGCGTTTACCTGGACTAACTTCAATGGGAAAGTAACAAGCGACATGTGGCCCAAAGTTTGGCTCTGGTGGATCGATCTTGATCACTTCGGCCCCATATTCGGCTAGTGTTCGTGCACTGGCCGGCCCGGCCAGTACATTAGACAGATCTAAGACCCGTACACCGTCAAGAAGCGGTTTGCCGCTACCAGTTGTGCGTGCGCTGACTGAAGTTGAAGGTAAAGTCGGTTTATTTTCCTCAATCAACAATTCGGTCGGATCCAAACACTGCTGTACTGGCTTGGGCTGCATGTATGACGGGTCTGTACTAGACAACCAGGCCTGCAGGCCAATCTGCCGTATCTGGCCGAAATCCGCATCCTCTACCTCCACTGTCAGTGCGGCGGCATCAGTTTCAGGTGAATGTAGCCAGTCATTAGCTGAGCGATGTATCCCACAAGGCACCCCCACATCAGTTAAGTGTTGCGCCCAATGAGCAGCCGGTTGTTGGGTAATCACCGCCTCGATTTGCCGTCGAATCTCGAGATTCCATTCCCGGGACCAGTAGTCAGAACTGGGAATATTATTGTCGACCCCTATATGCTGATAAACGGGCAAATCTACCATCCCTTGCTCCAGCAAGCCGTCGTAGAGGCCGAGTACCATTAACAACGAACGGCTATTGCGGCTATGCCCGCCAGCGATGATGTAGATCCAGTTGCCATCTGCGGCTCGATAGGTACCCGTTGCGGGAGCACCCAAACCAGCTAAAATCCCCCCAATTTCTCGGATAGCCTGCTGGCCGTTCTGTTGCACCTGAGCCCGCCAGGCTGGGATTTTCGTTTGCTCAGTGTCTGAAAGCGGTGGCCTTCCATAACGGTGAGGCTGATTTTCGACCTGGAGGTTAATGATGGCCATGGCTGACATTGCCGCGCCCACCAACGGCACCTCGATAATATCGCCCATTCCACTCTCTTGCCGCGCGTAGAGGGCAAGCGTGACTGCAATAGCACCATGAATGGCACCGTAGGTTGACCCCAGCGGAATTGGCGTGTAGATCGGCGGTGCATCCAACAGCCGCCGTAGGGGCTGAAGGTCAGTGTAGAGTCCAGTTGCCGCTCCCACCACGCCTTCGAAAGCCCGAATGGAAGCGCGCTCTGAATCTGTAGCTGCGAAACCAGGTAACGAAAGATAAACCAATTTAGGGTTCAGCTCCGTCATCGCTTCAGCACCCAGTCCTAACCGATCCATCACCCCGGGTCGGAAGTTTTCGATGACAACATCTGCCGACTGAACCAATTTACGCGCCGTAGCCAAATCATCGGGTTGCTTCAGATCCAGTTCGAGTCGTTTTTTATTACGATTGTAAACAGAGGTGGCTGGATTAGCAGGATCGTTACTGCCCGGACGGTCGATCTTGATGACCTCTGCCCCCTGATCAGCCAGCAACATACCGGTCAATGGACCAGCAATATAGTGGCCGAAGTCGATGATGCGAATGCCGGATAGCGGTGCCGACCGGCATTGTGGGGCTGGATGTGCTGGTTTCTTTGTTTCCGATAAAGACTGCATTAAATTTCGGTTTTAACTCCTGAATTTCCACAACGAGAAAGTGAAACGATTATATCAGAAATCAAAACTGACGCAAAGCAGAATCTGCTGGTTGATGGGGCTGCAGCCGATAGTGCAGAAAAACCTCACTCTCCATCACTTTGCATTTCAGCAGTTCCAGATGGACCAAATCGGCTAAGACGAAACCATCGCCTTCAACCGCGGTGGGATCTCTCGGCCACCCGCCCCTTTGGGACAGAGCGTTAGGTAGACCCCGTCAACAATCCCGGCTTGAAACGCTGCCGCATTGACACTACCACCGCCTTCGATCAGTAGGTCTTGTACCTTGTTCGGCTAAGATCTGAACCAATGCCTCAAGTCGACTTCGGTTTGAGCAACGATTTTCCGTCAGTTGGACAATAGTCAGCAGTGACAGTTGATTGGAGGGATGGTGAATACCAGCCAGCAGGACCATTCACCAGTTGGGACGGTACGGAGTAATGGAGCTG
>PACG01000154.1 GCA_002699335.1 Candidatus Poribacteria bacterium | reverse complement strand
AGAAGCACCCAATCTGGTTTACACGCCCAATGCCAATTTCAACGGTAGTGACAGTTTCACCTTTAAAGTCAATGATGGCAAGACCGATAGCGCGGAGGCCACTGTTACCTTAACAGTGACTCCGGTCGATGACCCGCCGCTAATTGTGTCCCTGGTGCCTGATGAGGGGGCGACTAATGGCGGAACGACGGTGGTTTTGAGCGGAAACAATTTTTTGGCCGGCACCACAGTGACTCTGGCTGGTAAAGCGGCGACCGAGGTCAAAGTCGTCTCCCCTAGCCGGATGACCTTTGTTGCTCCCAGCGGCGCGGTAGGAGCACAGGAATTGAAACTGACTGACCCCGCCGGTTTAACCGCCACTCTGGCTGCAGCCTTCACCTATTTTCTGCTGCCCAATGTGGCTTCAATTTCGCCGACCCGGGGTCGAGCTATCGGTGGTTTATCGGTGAGAATTAAAGGAACCAATTTCAGCGATGGAGCCAAAGTCACCATGGGTGGCGAATCCGCCAGCGGGGTGAAAGTAGCCTCTGCCACTGAAATTCAGGCCCTGACACCGGACCAGACGACCGGGGTCGTTGGTATTGTGGTCACTAATGCCGACGGTCATTCGGGCCGTCTGTCATCCGCCTTCACCTATTTTAAGGACCGCGATTTCTCTATCCAGCAGGCTATTCCCGCCGACAAAGCGGTTCACGTGGCGGTCAACCTGACCGAAATACGCATCAGTTTTGGCCAAGATGAACTGATAGATACCGACAGTGTAAAGGCTAACAGTATCCAGGTTGAAGGCCAACGTAAGTACTCGGGCAAGACTGCCCTGGAAGGGGATTCAGTGTTGGTTTTCAGCCTGCAGGAGATGATGGCGGATGGAGACAAGGTGCGGGTCAGTATTTCTCCCAGCTTACAGGATGTGTCGGCCAACCAGTTAGAACAGGCCGAATTTACCTTTACCACTGGTCTGGGGGTGTGGCCAGGCGATACCAACCAGGATGAAGTGGTCAATTTGCTGGACGTGTTGTGGCTGCTGATCCATTGGCAGAAGAGCGGTCCACCACGGCAGAAGTTGGACCAAACGGTGTGGCAGGTGCAACCGGCCATACCCTGGAGCCAGCAGGCAGGCACTTACGCTGATGCCAACGGTGACGGCCAGGTCAATGAGGAAGACGTGATTGCCATCGCTCAAAATTGGCATCGCAGCAGAAGCGGGACGACCGCGGTAGCTCCTCTGGGTCGACCGTTTAATCTGGAAGCTGCTGATGACCGTACTGAATCCGGCCGTAAGCGGCAGATTCTGCGGCGGATGATTGAGGTGCTGAAAGGTTGGCCGGAACCAACAGCTGGGGCTAATCAGTTGAAGTCTTGGCTAGAGTTGCAAGTGCAACAGCTGACGGCACAAGAGATACCGTCTCAGACGCGGTTACTGGCTAATTATCCTAATCCGTTCAATCCGGAGACCTGGATTCCCTACCAGTTGGCCCAGGCGGGTGAGGTGCGGATCGTGATTTATGACCTGAAGGGAGAACAGATACGAGCCCTGGAGCTGGGATTTAAAGCGGCCGCTTACTATACAGCCCCCTCCCAGGCGGCCTATTGGGATGGCAGAAATCGTTGGGGCGAGTGGGTTTCCAGTGGGATATACTTCTATCAACTCCAGACGGGAGATTATCAGCAGACGCGACGATTGATAATTCTAAAGTAGCATGAGACCAGACCCAAGATGAAGAAGACTAAAGTAATGGGGAGTTACAACGGCAGACGGTTGCGCGGGGTGATAGGCCTATTGGTTTTGCTGCTAGCCTGTGGCCAAATTGAGAATGAGGATCAGCGCTATGCCTATCCCCAACTGGAATTGCGTCTGGCACCGGGAGTGGTCCAGACTGAATTGCAGGTCACCCGTATTCAGATAACGATAGAAGGACCGGACTTTGAACCGATAGTGAAATCGGTGGACATCAGCAGCGATCAACGCCGGTTGGCGATGGATTTAATGGTGCCGGTAGAAGCGGAGAAAATCCTGATCGAGGCCTATGAAGTAGATGAAAAGGGAGAGGAACGAGTAGCCTTTAGCGGGGAATCGCCAATTGCCAACATAGATCAACCGCAGCCCAAAATAACAGTGGAACTGGCACCGACGCCGACCACCTCTATTCTGTCGCTGGAACTGTCGGCGGCGGAGGTAACGTTAGGGCAGACCTTTGAGGTAGCCGTCAATGTGGCGGGGGTGAGTAAGCTGTTTGGCCTATCACTGGAGTTAGGGTTTGATGAGCAGAAAGTTACCCCCACGGGAGTTGAGCTGGGATCATCGCTAGGGAATGAGGCCTTACTGTTTGACGATCTAAAATTGGACAGGTCGGAAGGGAGGATTGGAATAGCGGTGGGACAGAAGGGAGCCCAGGGAAGTTCCGCCACTGAAGGCACAGTAGCAACGGTCAGTTTTAGGGCCAAGGCTGTGGGTAGGGCAACTATGGGCATTATTCCGGCGGCGGAGAGCAAGATGTTGACCCTGATTCAAGCAGACGGCAAACCCATTGCTGAGTTTCAGCGACTAAAGGACTATCTGACCGTCACAAATAGTCAGGTATCAATTTTAATTAAGTGATGATTGGAAGTTGTGTGTGGCGCCTAAACGATAAGCTGGCTTGGATTTACAAGGAATTTTCAAGGAAAGAGAAATGAAAATAAAACCGCTTGTGATAGTTATGATTTGTGTGTTCATGGCGATTGGCTGCGCTACTTTGACACCTTTGGAAGAAGCACAACAATTACTGGTTTCCGACGATTACGATTCAGCTCTCAAGATCTTGACCGAAATGCTTAAGGCCGATTCGGAATCGGTTACGGTATTGCGTCAATTGGGCATTGTCTATTATAAAAAAGAGAATTATGATCAGGCTATCGATTATTTTAATCAAGTGCTAAGCCGGAAACCGGATGATGGAGGAACTATACTCTACCTGGGGCTGGTCTACGAACTGCAGGAAAACGAAGATCAAGCCATTCAGGCCTATCAACGCTATACTGAGGTTGCACCGCTGAGTTCGACCAAAAAGAAAATAGAGATACGCCTGAAATCGTTGGTTGCAAAACGGATGACTCGGCTGGCCAAACAGGCACTGGTGGCAGAGGCTGCAGGCAATTACCCACAAACAGAACCTAACACGGTGGCAGTGATGTATTTTGACAATAGCAGTTCCAACCCGGAACTGGAGCCATTGCGTAAGGGCTTAACTGACCTATTGATCAGCGATTTATCGCAGGTGAAATCGTTGAAAGTGGTGGAACGAACACGAATGCAAAAGCTCCTGCAGGAGATGGAGTTAGCTGAACAGTCGATAATCGACGCAGAAACAGCGCCTCGCACTGGTCGTTTGTTGGGTGCAGCACAGGTAGTCAAGGGAAATTTCACCTCTCTTAGCGAATCAGGGTTAATGTTAAACGCCACTTGCAGCCAGATCGAGACCTCCCAAATCGACCAGACTGAGCCGCTGCAAGGGCCACAAGTGGAGTTGTTTGAGATGGAAAAAGCCTTGGTGTTCAGCATTTTGGACACTATGGGAATCTCTATTACTCCAGAGGAGGAAGCGGCCATTCAAAAAAGACCGACCGAAAACTTTATGGCTTTTATGGCTTATTCCCGTGGAATTGACCTGGTGGATCGGGGCGATTATGCGGCGGCCAGCCAAGCCTTTTCGCAGGCGGTGGAGTTAGACCCCGGATTTAGTCAGGCGGAGGAAACATTGTCTGACGTGGAGGAAATTAATATGGCTCCGGCTGTCATCTCCGCTGAACCTGAAGCGGCTGTAGAACAAGTAGAGGCAGTGGCAGCTAGCGAGACACCGGCCGCTGCAGCACCCACTACAGGGATGGCCACAGCCCCTAACGCCTTGGCTGAAGTAGATGCCATTGTCAGCAAGGACTTCATTCCTCAACCAGCAGCGGCCGGCGCAGCCCCCATTCAGAATCAAGGACAAACTCGGGGCGGGGGAAGTGACCAGCAGAGTCCGGCGGCGACCGCAACTGCCAGCCGCAAAATATCGATTGATATCAGTTGGGAGCAGTGAAAATCTTCTGCTGAAATACTCCAAAAACAATATCTGTGACAAAAACTGTTGAATCAACTTACATCCGTGCCTCAATAGCCGTAGGGTAATTGGGACACCGGGCAGATTGGATCTTTATCTAGTGATTGAGAACAAAAAAATCATTCGCTTTGCTCTGTTTTTTATTCTTAGCTGTTGTTTGTTAATTCCTCAGGATGCTCCAGCCCAGTATAGACAAGCCCACACCGTAGTACACAGCAGTATCTTCTTTCAAACCTGGAAGATAACGGAGGATGGCAGTGAGAAGAAATTGACCCAATGGGCCCTACCCTTCTTCCTCTCACGTACCTTCGGCTCCCGATTGCAGTTGATGCTGGCCGAATCCAATGCCATCTCGTTGCTAGATCTGCCTGACGGTGCCAAATGGCCTAGTCAGGACCCTCTCAGTTTTGGCGGCATTGGTGATACCAAGATTAAGCTGTCCTATGGCTTGGTGCCGAACAAACTGCTGATCACCTCCGGTTTAAGCCTGCCGACGGGGAAAAATGCGCTGTCGATACCTGAGTCTAAAATCTTCCGCCAGTTTAGTTCAGAAACCCTGGCTTTCCGGGTGGGGAAACTGGGTCAGGGACTGGAAGGCAGCATTGGGTTGGTGGGCATGCACGAAATGGGGCCAGTCACCATTGGTGGTGGGGGGAGTTACCTGGCACGTGGAGCATACAAACAGTTGGACATCTCTGAGGAAGCGGGATATAAACCGGGCAACCAGTATAATGGTGTTTTTTCCGCCGGCTTGAAGATGTCAGAGGTGAATCTCAGAAGCACGGTGATTTTGACGCAGTATGAGGCTGACCAGTTTTTTGGTCAGAAAGAGTTTCAGCAAGGAATGGAAACGATGGTAGACAACAGAATCAGTTATCAGGGAGTACGATCATCTGCCAGTGCATTCATCCGTCAGACGATCAGGAATAGAAACAGGTTTATGCAGGGAGAGGAACTAGCGATGGAGGAAAAGAACTACCAGGGAATGGGATTAATGATGGGGCTGAATGTGGGCTACCGCCTATCCCGTTTCACTGAAGTCAGAGGGATGGTTGAGCATAAGAGGAAACTAGCAAACGATTTCGGCCAGGGGCGGTCACAAGTATCGACTATTAGTCTGGGTATGATGGCACAATTGAAAAGGGACTTTGCTTTACAAATAGACGGTCAGTTTTCGCAGGGGTGGATGAAGGATGAAGCGGTATCGATACAGGGATTAGGAGCGACGACGACCTTAACCATGCCCTTTTAATCTTTAATCTCCTTCATATTAGCCCAGATATTTGATTCCCACTTTTGGCCAGCTGAGCATAATACTTCCTGTACAGTGAATCTAACCTCTACTCCTGCCCGCAATTTCATTCAATTCTAATTTCTAACCTGGCTGCTCGGTTAAAGCCCATGCCTAGTGCCCCTTCCTTTCCGCGACAGAGTTTTTTCATCTTTTCTCTTCATGTAAGTCTGTTTTGCTATATCTGTGTGGAGTGTGACGCAATTAATTACTAGTGTCGTAAGCGTAATAACTCCTGCGAGTCGACTTCTCCTCCATTTGTCCTTCAAATTCTTCCTGATTAAGAGGGCAACCTGACGTCATTTGGACAATGGAGAGGATGACCCTAGGGGCTATTCCTAACAAACGCCACTAAATTAATTGCAAATTTGCCGGAGGAAAAGCAATATGCGTTTGGTATTTAGCCTTTCGCGGGTTTACTTGATTTCGTTTGTATTTTTTGCTAGACTGAAAAACGCAAACGAAATGTGCAAGGTGATAAAAATGATGCGGAACTACTTTGTTTTTCTCTTAGTTTCAGCGTTTGCTATTTCGTCAGCTATCGGTCAACTACCTGCACAAAGATTTGTTGTTATGGATCGGGTGAAGGTCGTGCTGGGGCCGATGTCGCAACTGATGCCACAGCCAACAAAAAATCATGGCACCATGAAAGACGGCGCTAAATGGGTAGAGATGGAGACAAACAGGACAATAAGGGGATTTCACTGATCGCCAAGGCAGTTATATTGAAATTCCTGGCAAAGTGTTAAAACCTAAGGGAACTATTGAGTTCTGGTTCAAGCCCAGTTGGGATGGCGGAGATGGTGAGGATTTCAGAATTTTTGATGCCAGTATGGGTGGTATATACTTCTTTATCTCTAAAGGGGCAGGCCATGGTGATATTAACTCCGCGGAGTTTGAATTTTACTTCGAAGACAAGGTTGATAAAGACTGGCAACAACTAGAGTTTGACCCAAAAGGCGAGGTCAAGAAAAACGGATGGTTTCACATTGCGGCTACCTGGGAGTTCACGACCAAGGGCAAAAGCAGCCAAGAGGCATGCCTATATTTTAGTGGGGAAGAAATTGCTAAAGGCAACGGTCTGGGCGAATTTCCCGTTTTACACGTCAATCCTCGATTTGGTCTGGAAGTCATCAAGTATGTTCCATCCAAAAACGGAGCCCAAGGTTTAATTGATAATATCGCTATTTACAGCAAAGTGCTGACAAAAAAGAGGTCAAACGTGATATGGGTATCTCGCTGTCAGTGGATATTAAAGAGAAACTGGCACTAACTTGGGGGGCATTAAGTCTGAATAGAAAACAGAGAGGAGGTAAATGTATGGAACCCTTGAGGCTTCTCGTATTTGTAGGTACAGAGGGCGTTTATCACGACCACGTTGGTAACGGTAAATTCATGGCCGCAATGCTCTCAAAGACTGAAGATATTAAGGCGGACTTTTCACAGGATTATGAAGTTTTGACGGACGGGCTTCATACCTACGGAGCGGTGATATTCTATACCGATGTGGGTACTCTCACCAAGTCGCAGGAGAAGAGCTTACTGAGTTTCATCACGCAAGGGGGTGGATTCTTCGGACTTCATACGGCGGCCGCATCGTTCCGGGAGTGCAAAGGGTATCACGGCATGCTCAATGGGTTCTTTAACGGCCATAGCAAATACATGGACTTCACCGTCAGTATCATTGATTCGGAGGACCCTATTACCCAGGGACTTGAGGATTTTGTTGTGACCGACGAACTGTACTACCTGAAGCATGACCCGTCGAAGTCGCAGCATCTGATGGAAGCCTACGACCCCACAAAAGATGAAACGCATGTGATGGCGTTCAAACACAGCTACGGGAATGGACGTGTTTTCTTCTTTGCTCTGGGTCATGATATGGTGGCCCTTGAAAATCCGGCTTTTCAGAAGACGATGCGTCGCGGCGCGTTGTGGGCATCGGGGCGGCTATAGTTACCCTGATAATTATAATTCTCTGTCCGGTCCAGAGACTGATGCCTGCCGTGGTGAACTGGCTGGTGGGCATAGAGCAAGTAGAGGAGTATAAAATGAGTGTGGAAATTAGGGATAATCGATGCCGAGATGTAGTTGGCACCGACAGCCAACTTGAGCAGATCGCCACGGGGTTCGTCTTCACCGAGGGGGCGATGTGGGACGCTCAGAAAAGCGAGCTGATATTCAGCGATATGCCTGGTGACATCGTTCGCAAATGGTCTGCGGTAGACGGGGTTACTACGTTTCGCCAACCGAGCAGTAAAGCTAACGGTCACTACTTCGATCTTGAACACCGGCTGATTTCGGCGGAGCACGCCAACAGTCGAGTGATCCGCGAAGAGCATGACGGCTCGATCACCGTGCTCGCCACGCATTACGGCGGAAAAGAGTTAAACAGCCCGAACGACGTAATCGTGAAGTCCGATGGTGCGATCTACTTTTCTGATCCTACGTATGGTCGAATGGACGGTTTTGGCCTGTTGCGTGATCAGGATATGGACTACCAGGGTGTCTATCGAATCGATCCAAATTCGGGAGAAGTGAGCCTTCTCGCTTCAGATTTCGGGCAACCAAATGGTCTGACGTTCACCCTCGATGAGAAGCAGTTGTTCATCAACGACACAGATTATGGCCATATCCGCGTGTTCGATGTAGCCGAGGATAGCAGCATCTCTGGAGGTGCGGTCTGGGCAGTTCCTGAGGGCCCCGGTGACGGTGGCTGTGACGGGATGAAGATCGATAGCGAAGGGAATGTGTATTGCGCTGGTCCCGGTGGGGTCTACGTTTACGCTCCCGATGCAACGTGCCTTGGAGTGATCCAGGTACCAGAAGTCGCTGCCAACTTCACCTGGGGCGACGACGACCTAAAAACTCTGTACATCACGGCCTCCACTTCGTTGTACCGTACTCGTGTGAACGTAGCAGGTCGAAGTATTTCTTAACTAGACCGGGGAAACGGGAACTCGCTCCATAATGCCGAGGATCAATTTGGTCAGATTGATGCCAGCATTATGGGAGATGTTAATGCAGATGGCTTGGTCAATACCTTCAATTTGGTCATAGTAACAGGCAACTGCGGCCAAGCAGCAGTTGCCGCGGCATCATATATGCTAGCCGAGGTTGAACTCAGCACAGATCAGGCACATCAGACTATCTCAGCAGCAGTACAGTCCTTAGGTCAATTTACCCTGGGGAGAATGGATAAGTTCAAGCGCTGGATTCAGCCAACTTAATGAAAGACTCTTTTTAACCTGTCAACCCAGAGTCTTTTCTCCTCTAGGCAACAGTTTTAGTCCTCATACCACCAGCTCTTTTACCCTGGGCCATCCAGCTATGCCTCCATCAAGGCCTATAATGTGGCTGGCCAACTGGTTGAATGAATCGTTCAGCCAGCAGACATTCGGCCGGGGCAAACAGGGCATTCGTTGGCCGGGTCGAGATATCGCGGAAGAGGTAGTAGCCCGCGGTCTGCATATCGTGACGGTAATGGTAGGCAGTCAGAGGCAAAATAAGGTGGCCAATGTCTGGAATCACTAGCATTGGTCAGCTACGGACACTCTGAAAATCTAATCCAACCCTTCCTGGCTTATTTGAAGCCAGCCTGAATAATTCCCTTAGTAATGACAATAAGATAGATAGTAGGATGATTGACTTTCACTATCTGAAAATAGATTGCACTGGCTGCTTATGGCGGAAGGCGTAATCTGGCCGGGGAGTCCTATAAGATGAGGATATAGTTGGAGTAGTCTGTTTATAGCTAACTCGTTGACATGAGTCTTAACAATCGTATTTTAATACGGTTTTGACCCGTTTCTGGAGGTCTATTTCAAAAAACTAAGCCTAGAAAAGTGGCGTTCCTTTTGTTGCTACGCTCACTTGCAACGTTTCAAGTGAAATCCGGAGAGGATTTGCAGAGGATTGATCAGATCCATCATATTTGGCAGGTCTCGATGGTAACATGTTGTAAGTTACAATTTACAGAATCTAGTAAAGATTAGATGAAAAAGTGTCAGACTTTAGTCGTTGTTTGGTTCGTATCCCCGGCCTTGGCCGAGAAACGGGCTCTGCTGGTAGGGATCAACAACTAATAACTATACCTTGAATAACACAGGCGAATTCTCAAGACCCCTGTCAGTCGTAGCAAATGTTTCCTGACTTGCGATCGTATCTTTACGCCAGTCAGATTTTGAGTCTTGGTCTATTACGGATACACACACTACTGCAACGTAACACAGGAGGCAAAATGCGAATCAAACAAATCACCGCAACCAGCGTTAGAATTCCTTATGCAGCTCCCGTCGGCCCGTACATCGGACGGCGCAGCGTCGGTGGCCATGGCACTTTAGGCGCAGCGGGACTCATCGTCAAAATCGAAGCAGATAGCGGAATCATCGGTTGGGGCGAAGGCACCGGCCAATTTGAAACCGATCCAAATACCGTTCTCGCAGCACACCGCGTTGCTAACATCGAAGGTGCGCTTGTGGCGATGGAGCAAGCGGGCATCAGCAGAGGTCCAATGTCAGGGGCCGAAATGGCGCTTTGGGATGCGCTCGGAAAACAGGCCNATCTACCTGTGTGNCAACTCTTCGGTGGACANGTACGAGATGAAGTGGATTTCTGTGCCTGCATGGGGCTTAAAGAGCCAGCGGAATCCGCCGCTACTGCGCGTGAGTATATGGACCGGTGGGGGTTCCGTTTTCTAAAAACAAAAGCAGGTGATAACCCCNATGACGATCTCCGAATTGCGGAATCTATTCAAGGTGCAGTTGGTGACGAAGCCGTACTTCGTCCAGATGCAAACAATGGTTACTCCCCCGAAGAGGCTGAATCTGTGCTGCGGCGGATGAAATCCCTTGGAATTCGCTACTTTGAAGATCCGTGTTCATCTGAACATCTTGGCGCACTGGTTCGCTTTCGGCTGGAAATTGGTATGGGCATCCTGGTAAATATGGGCGTGGNAACAGCGGATACGGTTCTTACATTGCTGGCCAATAAAGGAGCNGATATTATCATGCCAGACACCCCAACGGCGGGTGGGATGATAGGCGTAAAAAAGGTAGCAGCCGTTGCTGAAGCGCACAACGTACTATGTCTGATGNACTGTTCGCATGACCTAGGGCTCAAGACCGCTGCTATCACACACATCGCTGCCTCAAGNCCTAACTTTTCTGGACCTAACGATACCTGTTACCATGGATTGACGGATGANATTCTTGTTGAACCACTAAAGTTTGAAAACGGGCAGATCNGTGTGCCATCNAATCCAGGCTTGGGNGTTGAGGTNGATGAAGCGAAGATAGAGAGATACAGTGCTTAACCTCACGCAGATAGCATTTCAGAAGACTAATTTCTGAGAAGAAAGGCGGAAAGTCGCAGGCGCGACGATAGAAATGGTGAAGAGTCAAGTCANGCAATCTTGTTGAGGCCTTCAANCAGAACAATCAATTCCATTGTGGAGCAAGAACTTCAGCTAAATTTGGCGTTAGGAATCACTTTGACGGCTCCGTTTGTCAACGATGCGTTGCGGGTTTGACCTTTAAGCACATTACCCAGGAACAAGACGGNGCTAAGATGGTATTAATTCCTGCGGGTAGCTTTGAAATGGGTGATCATTTTAATCAACCGAAATGGTGGGTAAGAGNAGGAGAAGATCAATGGCAATGATGGACGCATTGGTCCGCTACGAACGTGAGCCGGAGGCTTACGCCATACGTGAGATGCCCATACCGGTTATCGGCCCGGATGAGGTTCTGGTTGAGGTTGCCTACGCAGGCATCTGCGGCACCGACACCGTCATATTTCGCAGCGAAGATATGGCAAAGTTGCCCTGCCCTGGGATGGCCACGACCATCACGGACAAGTTGTGGCCACCGGCTTGTATATCGTGGCGGTTACAGTTGGCGGTGAGATCCAAACTGAAGTAGTCAACGGCTGGAATCACTGAGATTCAGGATTTAGGTTAAATTAACCTGGAACGCGCTGTTGTCTGAAAACAAGAGGTTTTTTAGGTGAGGGCACTCGCGAGGGACTAAGATCGTGAAAAATGTCGTAAGGTATCCATTTCAGGTATAGCGACATAATTCCATTATGGTAGATCATCATCAATCTCAGGGCGCTTTTTAAGCACAGGAACTCGACCGGCACCAGTTTTCTATTGAGGTTTTTTAGCGGCCTCTTCTCTTCGTCTAGTTCTTTGATTCCACATAGAATCGTAGTGCGAGAACAACTGAAAATACGGCCATATGACCGATACCTCCAGGACCGAGTTTCGAGTCTTCACTTCCAACAGATAGNCGTCGGTTTCTTTCTGCAAGACGCGAGTATAGTTCTTGCATTCGCGATTCGATTTATACTAAAACGAACCTACCGAAAAAGTCCTACGAGTTCAGATGTTTTCCCTACCGAAGATTCTGCTTCTTCCTACAACACTCTACCAGGTTAGGTCAAGAGCCAAAAAGAACAAATCGGTACCTAGACCAANCCTCAGTAACTCCAAGTAATGGCTGAAAGCCGGCATCAAGCGGAACGCCTGTAATTAGCTGAGATTAGGTCTTGGTCATTGCTGCGAGGCTGAAATTTTTTGCTGCCTTGACACATTTTAATAATCCTAATATCCTAGATATCCCGATTGCGGGATTATTTGAGATTGTCGAACCCAACAACTAACATGCGTAAGTTGACACTTATGGTTAGAGGACTATATGAAGAAACTGTTATTGGTATCTTTCAGCCTTATCCTGGTTATCTGTATAATCCAGAAAACCGGGGAGCCTAAAACACCGTCCGGTACTTCCGGTACCAGTAGCGCTAATCCGAAAATTGCGGCCGCTTATCAGGGAACCAAGCAGGTTTCTGTATACGCAACCCTGAAAGACTACGAAGAAGCTGAAGGGATCAGCATAACCAAATTTGGAGAAGCTCCATCATTGGCCATGAAGGTATCAATGGGAGAAATTCCGTCGGTNGAAGAGAGGCTGCCTGAAGAGCCACTCGTAGTCCTGCCAGCTGATAAAATCGGCAGTTACGGTGGGAATCTCGTCAATCCNCATATGGGAAATATCGATTTTCTNGAAGATATGCTTCGAGAGTTTCCTCTGATGTTTACCAATGACTTAAAGCGTATCGTTCCTAACATTATAAAAGCTTGGGACGTAAACTTAGGCGCAACAGAATACACTTTCCATATCAGAAAGGGCATTAAATGGAGCGACGGCGTGGCATTTACCTCCGATGCTTTCCTCTTTTGGTACCAGGCCTATGCGATGAATACGGAGCTGAATCCCCACGGAATATCTCACTTCAAAGACGGTAACAACAAGATGGGNGTAATGACCAAAATCGATGATTATTCCTTCAAGGTCAGCTTTTCAACACCGAATGGAATCATCCTCGCAAAGATGTGCCGGTTCCGGCCGGTGCCCTATCTGCCGGGGCACTACCTGAAACAATTCCATCCATCCTATTCAGACCAGGCACAGGTTGAGAAGCTGGCCAAAGGTGAAGGCTTTTCCAGTTGGGTCGAGCTATTCAACAATAAGCGATACTATTTCGATAATCCGGCCAGCCCTACCATCTTTGCGTGGATGCCCACCAATAAGGCAAATGCGCAGGTGCATGTACTGGAGCGGAATCCTTACTTCTGGGCCATTGATGCCGCTGGTAACCAGCTTCCTTATGCTGATGGTGTACACCGGGTAAACCTCGGCAACCAGGAGACCATTGTACTCAAAGCCCTGGCTGGCGATGTGGATTATGTCCATCCATACGTTCTCGGGTATGACAAGAACTACCCTCTCTTCAAACGAGAAGAAGCAAGAGGCAAGTATCGGCTTATCACCCAGGGTGGATGGTCTACATTTTTAGGCACCCTTATGTTCAATATGAACAGCCCCGATGCCTTGCTGAAGGAACTTTTCAACCAGAAAGATTTCCGTATTGCTCTTTCGGTCGGCATGGACAGAAACGCCATGAACGAAGTTGTGTTCAAAGGGCAGTACACTCCCTCTCAGGTCGGTCCGCTTATTGGACCACCGTACCATGGAGAATCCGATAAATTTAAGCAGTACACTGAGTACGACATGGAGATGGCGAACAGCATCCTGGATAAATTAGGCCTGAAATGGAACGACGGGAAGATTACTCGGGTTAGACCTGACACCGGTGCGCCTCTAGAGATTGTGGCTATCGTCAATACAGACTGGACCCAGACAATCCAAATCTGTGAAATCATGAAAGACAATTTTCAAAAGCTGGGCATAAATCTCATTCTCAAGCCGCTGGCGCAACAATTCTTTAGCGAAAAAAGGGATGCGCGGGATTATCAGATTGCTATAACGACCATTGGCTTTGGCGGATCCAAAATGGATTTTGCTAGTCTCAACGGAGGAGCCGTGCCGAGAAGCCCAAACTGGAGCGTAAGTCCCGACTGGGGGCTCTGGATCATGAGCGAAGGAAAGGAAGGCGTGGAACCGCCGGATGACGTAAAGAGGCTGGCCGAGATTTCGAAATCGTTTGTGCAGGAATCGGATGAAGCTAAAAGACAAAAGCTCGAAGCTGAGGTGTTCGATATCCATGCCGAGAATCTGTGGTATATATCGTCGCTAAAGCAGCCCGGAGATCTCCCGCAGGTGTTCTATGTCCCTGTTAGCAACCGACTAGTGAATGTATCAGATCCTGTGGCGGGTGAATGGTATTACGCCGTCCCCGAGAGCTGGTCGATAGACGAATAGAATTAGCTTGTTGAAATCAACAATACACCTCGATAGCGAAATGACGAGGGCGAGACAAAAAATCGCCCTTTTTTCTTTCTATAGCGGAGGTAGCCTACTGAATGTATAGATTTATCCTTAGAAGAATTCTGCTCATGATTCCTACCCTTTTTGCTCTGAGTATTATATCGTTCATAATTATCCAGGCACCCCCAGGTGATTTTGTGGACTCATATGTGGCACGCCTTCGTGCCCAAGGCGATTACATTGAAGAGGAGAGGATCGAGTCGTTGCGCGCGCAGTATAGCCTGGATGATCCAATGATGACTCGATACTTCAGATGGATCGGAGGAGTGATACGCGGGAACTTGGGCGTGTCCATGAATTATAACCAGGCGGTTACGAGTATTATCCTTGATAGACTTCCCTATAGTTTTCTTATTACCCTGTTGTCTCTGTTTCTTGTTTACCTGATCGGCATACCGATAGGTATATTATCCGCAGTTAAGCAATACTCTGCTTGGGATTACATTGCTACCACGGTCGGGTTTATCGGATTGGGAACCCCCGGTTTCCTCCTAGCGTTGCTCATGTTGTGGATTTTATATTCGTTAACGGGAAATGCCGCTGTCGGGNTGTTTTCCACCGAATACTTAGGTGCTCCCTGGAGTTGGGGGAAAATCGTCGATCTGGCAAACCATCTCTGGCTTCCAGCCTCCATCGTTGCTTTTACAGGTACGGCCAGCCTTATTCGAACTATGCGGGCAAACCTTCTCGATGAGCTTGAGAAACCGTACGTGATGGTGGCCCGGGCGAAAGGCCTGAATAACCTCACNATGCTCTTCAAGTATCCTTTTCGCATAGCGATCAACCCGATCGTTAGTATGATCGGTTGGACGCTTCCGCAGCTTATCACAGGAGAGATGTTGGTATCACTTGTTCTCGGTCTTCCTACCCTAGCTCCTCTTTTCTTGGAGTCATTAAGGATGGAGGATATGTATCTGGCAGGAGGCATCGTATTTGTATTAACGCTTTTCACTTTGGTAGGAACGCTTGTCTCAGACATACTCTTGGCGGTAATAGATATTCGCATTAGAGAGGAAACGTAATACTCATGCCTGGTAAAAAAGACGATCGAGTAGTCGTCGCGTCGCAGTGGCAACTGATCAGGTGGAAGTTCAGTCGCCACCGCATGGCCGTAGTGGGGTTGATTGTGCTCGTCTTGTACTATCTGGCGGCCATTTTTTCCGAATTTATCTCACCATACGATCCATATGAATATGATGAGGCGTTCGCCTACGCGCCGCCTCAAGTAGTTCGGTTTAGAGACGATCAGGGAAAATTTCACTTGAGGCCTTTTGTGTATCCGATAAAAAAAGAGTTGGACAAAGTCACCTGGGAGGTACTCTACGTCGAGGACAGAACCCATAGGCTGGAGTTGCGCTTGTTCGTCAAAAGCTGGGAGTATGATTTTTTGGGATTCATCAAATCTGATTTACACCTATTCGGCGTTGGCAAAGGCATGCTCTCGATTATGGGAAAAGACACGATGGGTAGAGATCTTTTCTCTAGGATAATCTTCGGTTCCAGGATATCGATGACGGTTGGTTTACTGGGGATTGCGATCAGTTTTTTCCTGGGATGTTTCATCGGAGGTATCTCCGGATTAAAAGGTGGTGTCACCGACACCATAATTCAGCGCATTATTGAATCCATACGTTCCATCCCGACGCTTCCGCTTTGGATGGCCCTCAGCCTGGTAATGCCGGATAATTGGTCCATTCTAAAAACCTATTTCGCCATCGTCATGATTCTGTCAATTGTCGGCTGGACGGGTATTGCTAGGGTTGTACGTGGCAAATTTATGGCTTTGAAATCTGAAGATTTTATAATGGCGGCTAGGTTGGATGGTTCAGGAAATGGTCGATTGATTTTCCGGTATATGCTGCCCTCATTTAGCAGCCATATAATTGCCAGTTTAACGCTGTCAATCCCTGGCATGATTCTAGGTGAGACCGCGTTGAGTTTTATCGGACTCGGATTGCAGCCGCCGGCCATTAGCTGGGGGGTATTGCTTAAGGATGCTCAGTATGTAAGAGTGCTGGCACAATCACCGTGGATGTTGTTCCCCGCTCTTTTTATTGTTGTCAGCATACTAGCGTTCAATTTTGTTGGTGATGGGTTGAGAGACGCCGCTGACCCGTATGCAAAGATATGATGAATAAGTTTTATGGATAAGAATACTGTTCTTGAGATATCAGATCTACATACCCATTTCAAATCGAAAGAGGGCACGGTACGAGCAATAGATGGNCTCAGCCTTAGCCTATACGAAGACGAGGTGCTCGGGATTGTCGGCGAGTCNGGATGCGGTAAGAGCGTGACGGCACAGTCTATTCTCAATATTCTCCCCAAAAACGGGAAAATAGTCAGCGGCAAAATAACCTACTTCAACAAAGGGCAATCGCTGGAGATCACAAGCCTTCTCCCGGAGTCAAAGGAGATGAGAAGTATACGTGGAAAAGAAATTTCCATGATATTCCAAGAGCCGATGACTTCGTTTAGCCCTGTTCATACTATTGGCAATCAAATAATGGAAGTTGTGGAGTTGCACCGCGCCGACACCACAATCGATGCCAGAACTCAGGCGATTAATATGCTCGAGTTGACCGGTATGCCGAACGCATCTGAGATAATCGATGCCTATCCACATAATCTTAGTGGTGGGATGCGCCAAAGAGCAATGATAGCTATGGCGCTGTCGTGCCATCCGAAAATCCTCATAGCCGATGAGCCCACGACAGCTGTTGATGTGACAATACAAGCACAGGTTCTCTCCCTTATGCTGGACATGCGGAATGAGCTGAATATGTCAGTGATCATCATCACCCACGATCTTGGTGTTGTGGCCGAGACTACCGATCGGGTAGCTGTAATGTATCTCGGAAAAGTGATGGAAATTGCCACTGTATATGAGCTGTTTGACAGTCCGAAACACCCCTACACTCAGGCGCTTATTAACTCCGTACCCAAAACATCCGGCGAAATAACGAAACTTGTTCCCATAACAGGAACCGTGCCGAATTCCTACAACATTCCGGCAGGATGTCCTTTCCATACAAGATGTCCGGATTTTATCCCAGGTGTCTGCGACGAAGAATCCCCAATAAAAACTGATATTTCTGCTGATCACCAAGTGTGGTGTTTCAAGCACGCCGACGAGAAAAAACAGGAAAACTGATTTGGATAGGATACTAGAAGTAGAAAACTTAAAAAAGTACTATCAACGGATAAAGGGATTCTCGAGAAAAGTTATCGGAACCGTCAAAGCCGTGGATAGTTTGTCGTTTTCCATAAACAAAAAGGAAACCCTGGCCCTCGTTGGCGAAAGTGGCTGTGGAAAAACCACAATAGGCAGATGCATTGTAAGAGCCATTGAACCAACCGACGGTAAGATGTCCTTCTTCGATGACGCCGGCGAAAAAAAAGACCTGTTGTCATTGGATTTTGAGCAGTTAAAGCTGATCCGGCGGGACATTCGGATGATCTTCCAAGATCCGTTTGCTTCCCTCAATCCCCGAATGACACTGATGAACATAATCGGCGAGCCGTTAAAGATTCACAGGATTACGAAAAGTCGTGTGGAGCTAAAAGATCGCGTGGCCGAATTATTGAAGATGGTGCATCTCGANCCGGATTATATGAATCGTTACCCCCACGCATTTAGCGGCGGCCAGCGACAGCGTATAGCCATTGCCCGGGCGTTGGCTTTGGAACCGAGCCTCGTAATCGCGGATGAACCTGTCTCGGCTCTGGATGTTTCCGTACAGGCACAGATTCTCAATCTTATGAAAGAACTGCAGGAAAAAACGAACCTCGCCTACCTTTTTATCGCGCATAATCTCGCTGTTGTGCGCTACCAAAGCGATCGGGTCGCAGTCATGTACGTTGGGAAAATAGTGGAGCTTTCTGATAAAAACCAAATATTCAATCGACCACTACATCCGTANACCGAAACGCTTCTGTTAGCGTCTCCAAATCCCNATCCCCATAAACGGCACGATAAACTGCACCAAGTGAAGGGTGACATNCCAGANCCAGCGAACAGACCGACCGGTTGNNCCTTTCATCCGCGGTGTNGGTATGCTCAGGAAAAATGCAAACATGAGANACCACATCTTGTAGATGTATCGGACGAAAAAACTGCGNCTCATCTCGTTGCNTGCCACTACTGGGACGAGCTGAATTTGCTGACTAAATGACCCACTCGCCAACCTGAAGCGTAATCCAAGCTGTAGTATAAAGCTTCAATATTTTGTGTTTGGTTAGTACAGTTAGGCACAAGGAAAACCAATTACGGTATTTTGGAAAGGTGATGATAGCGTCTGAATTATGTGGTGTTATTGATTGGATAAACTGCAAATATAAGTGACGAATTTATCACAACTAATGTCAATGCTAAAGATGCCAGGAGATATAGCCAATGAGAAAACTTGAAAATAGAATTGCCATCGTCACTGGTGCAAGCCAGGGTATCGGAAAGGCAATTGCATTTGCCTTTGGCCAACAAGGAGCTAAAGTCGTTGTCACGGCCCGCACGACGGATGCAATTGAAGCCGTAGCTAATCAACTGAGAGAAATAGGCACAGAAGCTCTTGCTATAACTGCGGATCTGAGTGCTGAAACGGACATTAGGCGTATCGCTGAGGAGACAACTAGAAGATTTGGAGGCACCGATATACTCGTTAACAACGCTGCTATCATTCACCCGCGACTTGATCTGGTCGACTTCGACACCAATTTATGGCGACAGGTCATCGACGTAAATCTAATTGCACCAGCGTTGCTTACAAAAGCTGTGTTGCCTTCCATGATTAAGAACCGGTCCGGAACTATTCTCAACATTTCAAGTATCGGCGGGCGAAAGGGTGGCAAAGGACGTAGTGCATATCGAGCGACAAAAGCAGGATTGATCAGCCTAACTGAGAGTATCGCTGCCGAAGTGAAGCCATACGACATTGATGTGAACTGTATTTGCCCGGGTGGTGTTGATACGGAAGGGTTTCGGCAGGCATTCGACAGCCGAGGCAGAGAGCAAGACCCGAAACTGATGCGCCCTGAAGAGATTGCAAAGCTTGCTGTATTTATGGCATCGGATGCGAGTTCAGCAATTACTGGCGCCGCCGTTGATGCCTTTGGCGGAACCAATCCTCTGTTCAGCTAAGGTGAAGACAGCGTGACAGCCAGGAACCGATCTGCTGGCGGGTTCCCAAAGTTCATGTTGGGCAATATTGTTGTCTTTTCTGTCACGGGACTGTTGGGAAACTTTGCACGTTCGATGGTTTTTCCTTATGCCTCTCTGTATATAATGGCTCTTGATGGGAATGCTAAAACCATCGGTTTAGTGAACTTTCTCAGACCGCTTTTAGGTTTGATTTTGTTTCCCATCGCCGGCTACCTGGCTGACAGAAAAAGCCGAATTAAAATGATTGTATTGAGCAACTATCTTTCTGCCGTCTTTATCTTAATGTATGTTCTGGCTCCGAGGTGGGAGGTAATCGCTTTTACAGCTTTATTGCAAGGTACAACGGTTGTGGGATTTCCACCTCGCTCTGCCCTCATCGCTGATTCGCTGTCTCCTGAAGATCGTGGTCGAGGCATTGCAACGATGAGCACCATTTCGAGCATCTTGTCTGTTTTTGCCCCCTATTTAGCGGGTGTCATGGTTGAAATCCACGGTCCAAATACCGGCGTTCGAATACTCTATAGTGTGATGATGTTTCTGTACCTTGGCGCCGCACTGATACATTTTCGTTTTCTCAAAGAGACCGTAGCTGATACTGGTGAGAGAATTACAGTTCATTCTCTCGTCAGTATACTGAGGACTGCGTATAGTGACATGCCTGGGCTGTTGAAACAATTACCTCGTTCCGCCAAAGCGCTGGCGGGTGTCATTATCTTGAGTTTTATGGCTAACGGCGTGGCGTCCCCTTTCTGGGTAGTCTATGCCACTGAGCGGATTGGTCTCTCGCCATCAAGATGGGGATTAGTTCTACTTTGCGAGGCGGTACTGAGAATTATAATGTACATTCCAGGCGGATATTTAGTAGATCGCTGGGGACGAACCGTGTCACTATTTTCGGCTTTGTTGCTTTCACTCGCATCAGTTTTGCTGTTTGTTTTCACCAGCAATTTTGCAGGAGTTCTCTGCGTACGGTTTGTCATCGGCATAGCATCCGCTATCTCTATTCCGTCTTCCACAGCGCTGATGGCCGACATGATTCCAAGGAAGATACGGGCACAGGTCATGTCGGTACTGGGACAAGGTGGATTCATGATTGGCGCTGCCGGCGGTGGAACTGGTGGACCTGGAGTTGGCGTACTGGTTACGATTCCGCTGATGATGGCTTCTTTAGCAGGCGGTTATCTCTATACTCAAAACCCGGTCTATCCATGGGTCTTTGTCCTCATTATGACAACTGTTTCGATTGTCCTGACGGCCCTGTTCATACGTGACATGAAAAGAGCTGAGATCTAAAGATGATTCTTTAAAGGCAGCTCTCCACCCAGTTGCAGCGTTGCACCAGCGTGCGACTGTACTCGCCAGGCCAGGCTAGTTTCCGTTTCTTAGCCCGGCTATTTGACGGCTCCCCAACAACCACATGTCGGTGGGATCGTCAGAGCACAATCGCACTGGGGGAGACGAGCACCGCCCAGGATATCCTGGAGTATCAAGGAAATCAAGATCGATCAGATGAGAGGTGACACCTCCCAGGCACAAAAAACAAAAACGGATCATCAGGGCCTTGGACTTTGGCGGGCTCTGACCACTCCGCAGATCTTCCAGGTTTTTCGGCAACAGCTCTTACTCTGTCTAGATGAGCACGCTCACCTTAGCTTCGAGTTACTGAAGCCCCTCAGCGCCTTCAACAACAAACACCTCGACGTTTTTAACCGGAACCTGGCCTTACTACCAGGAAAAACAACCTCAACAGTATGACGATTGATCCGACGATCACAGGCGGGGAAATTTGACACAGTTACAACCATCTGGAATAATGAAAAGATACACTGCAAACGTTAGGAGAATCTGAAGTTGAAACCGTATTATTATGACAACATCCTTGAATTAACTCTACTAGGCCTAAGTCTCTTTCTCCTATCCGCCTGTCAGGACCAGGGTGGTATCGATCGGTCTCAATCTACTAGAATCTCAAATCAAAAGTCAAATCTGCCCGTAGACCTTCCTCGTCGAGAGGTCTTCGTGGTCGATCAGATTTTTCGCTATAGTGTAGTTGATAACTTTAATCTATGGATGCCCGGTCCACCGAGCCCAACACGACAGGGTCTGATCATGGATTCGCTATGGTACATCGATCAGGAGACAGGTGAATGGATTAACTCCCTGGCACTAAAACCACCAACCTATAACGACGATTTCACTCAGATGACAGTTACCCTGCGGCCGGGTATTTATTGGAGTGACGGCGTCGAGTTTACCGCTGACGATCTAGTCTTTACTGTTAACAACCTCAAAGCCCATCCGGGTATGAATTGGTCGACCGAACTCAACCTTTTCGTTAAGTCGGTGCAGAGGGTCGACCAGCAAACGGTCGTTTTCCAACTAACACAATCGAATCCTCGATTTCACTATTATTTCACTGTCAGGTACAACGCAGTCTGGATGCAAGCCAAGCACATCTGGCAAAGTGTCGAAGATCCGATGTCATTCAAGTTCTACCCGCCAGTTTCTCTGGGCGCCTACGAGGCGATGGATTCAGATCCCTCAGGCTATTGGGAATGTTTCAAGCGCCGGTCGGACTGGCAAAGAACCACCCCCGGTATCTTGACCGACAAACCCGGGCCCGCCTATATAATGACTATCTATTATGGGGGTAGCGACCGAAACGCTATCGCCATGAGCCGGCACGAGTTGGATTTATTAAGGAATGTAGATTATGAGGCATTTCAGGCCTTGCTGAAGAAAACGTCAACAGCGCGTCCATGGTATCAAGATTTCCCGTGGGCCTATCCCAATGAACTGGATGCCCGCTACCTAGGCTTTAATCTGGACAGTGACACACGACTCAAAAACAAGGACCTCCGTTGGGCCCTGGCGTTGGCGCTCGATATTGTCGATCTTCAGACGGAATATATTGGCGGGGTCGCCCGCGTTACGGCCATTCCGCAACCGGCCACCCCACTTCATATGGACCTGTACCACAACCCNTTGGAGGAGTGGTTGAAATCGTTCCAGATTGAGATTGAAGAGGGGNAATTTTACCATCCCTACGACGATTCTATTACGGAGCGGATCGCTGGCTGGGCCAGGGCGCAAGGATACAATGTGCCAACAGATGCCAGTGAACTCCGCTTAATGTTTGGTACCGGTTGGTGGAAACACGACCCCGAAACGGCAGGTCGGTTATTGATCAAAAACGGATTCACACGTAACGAAGATGGCAAATGGCTGACGCCGGAAGGTAGACGCTGGTCGATTAAAATGATTGTTGCACCAGAAGAGATGGATATTTATCGGCTGGCGATCGGAGCACAGGATCAGTGGGCGGACTTTGGCCTTAAATTGGAATTGGAGACTTTAGCCTGGGACCAGTATGCAATGCGCAATCGATTGGGAGACTTTGAGGCTATCTCTGGCTGGGCTCAATCAGGTGGAGGCTTAGCCGTTAACGCCATCGGTGACAAGTGGCGTGCCATTTTCGGCTTACATTCGCGCTTCTTTGCGCCTTCAGGCCAATCGACAGCAGGGACCGGCAGCAGTAACACACTTCGAATTAAGTCCCAGGAACTAGACTTGATTATCGATGACTTAAGTCTTATTCATCCTGACGATTCAAAGGTGATCGAACTGGGACAGGCATTCATGAAAATGTGGGTCGAAAATATGTACTCGATCGTTACCATCAGCTTTAAAAAGTTTATTACTGTCGACGAATACTATTGGACCGGTTTTCCCCACAACGATAACCCCTTTGCACAACCACTCTACTGGTTTGGTGGTGGTCGATTTACCTTTCAGTACTTGCAATCTATTCCGACAGAAATACAAAAACCGATGGTTAGATGATGGATTTCTTCGGCAGAACAGAGCTTGGTTTTTGTGTTGTTCTCGGTAAGACCCTGTACGGGGCGTGTGCTAAGGCCGGATAACTTTGTTATCATATATCAAATGGTTGAGATCCAACACAAACCAGAGAAATAAATAGTTCCCTTAGACTAGCGCAAGGCTCACTGCCTGCAACCGCGCTCTGCAAATAGGTCGGTAGAGGCATGTAACTGAAGACAAAGTCAACCTGAGCCGGATGCGGATTTTTCCTGTTTAAGCTTGGACGACTGGGCTGGTAGAACGGTAATATCTCGATAAAAGGAGATGTCGATGACCGAGAAACTGAATATTCTATTTCTTTTCGCTGACCAAATGCACGCGTTCGCAATGGGCTGTATGGGTAACTCCCAGATTCACACCCCGAATTTGGATCGTATGGCTGAGGAGGGGGTTCTATTTAGAAACACCTATTCGAACGCGCCTGTATGTACCCCTTTTCGGGCAACTCTGGTTACAGGACAGTATGGATCACAGACCGACACGCTGAGAAATGGCAGCTATTTTCCAGATGGAACCCGCACTGTTGCTGCTGCTCTAAACGACGGGGGCTACCGGACAGGTTGGGTGGGTAAATGGCACCTTGGAGGTACCGGAAACGTTTGGATTCCACCGAAACTGCGAGCCGATTTCACGGAATTTGTGGGCTACCAATGTTACAACGATTTTCTTCACAGTGTAAAGTTTTATGACGAAAAGGGAGAGGAACACTGGTACGAAACACACCGAACAGAGGTAACGACGGATATTGCGATCGAGCGACTGGAAGGGATGAAGGACGAATCGTTTGCGCTATTTGTATCTTATCAGAATCCACACTACCCTGAACAACCTGCATATGAATATGAGCAGATGTATCAAGGCGTCCCCTTGACGAAGCGACCCAATTGCCAGAATATCGATCCTTATACCCCGACCCATAGTCCTCCCAGTCCCAAACCGAAGGAAAACGACCCGCTGTATCAGAAATACGGCCACAATTTAGAGGAGTACCATCGGCAGTATTATGCTATGGTTTCGCAGTTGGACGCCAACGTAGGACGGATGCGTGAAGCGCTGAATCGGCTGGGACTTTCAGACAACACGGTGGTGATATTTACTTCTGATCATGGGGATATGCAGGGCAGCCAAGGCCTGACCAACAAAGGCACTGCCTGGGAGGAATCGAGCCGAATTCCACTGATTGTGTACGTGCCAAATGGCACACAAGGTTTGGTTTCGGAGGATCTGGTATCAGGCGTGGACTTCTTCGCTTCCTGTTTGGATTACGCTGCACTTCCGCCTGAACCTTCAGTGGAAGGCGACAGCTTTGCTCCACAAACCCGCGGAGAGCAGCAGGTTCTCGATCGGCCGATCTTCTCTGAGATGAGACCGTGGTGTATGGTGCGGAGGGGAGAGCTCAAACTGGTGGCCACCAAGGATCCATTTGAACCCACCCATCTGTTCGATCTAGGAGTAGATGACTATGAAATGAACAACCTACTAGGTCACCCAGACTACACCAGCAGCGAGGAAAATCTTCTGGCAATTCTAAAAGATTGGTATCGACGAGTCAGTCCATCAGGAAGTGGCCCTGACTAATTGGCCAAAAACGCACCTCTGGTCACATCAGATCGGCTTGCTGGCAGGCCTGCCCCGTAGCCAGCGCATCATTGCAGATAGTGGTAGCTCAACACCTAAAGGGAGTTCAGTCGTAATCGGGTAACCTATAGTTTAGAGGTAAACCACATATCCTGCTGGTGATAATAAAACCGATGATGTTTATGCCGGCGGTATGACCCTGCCCGTTGCCGGCCATAAAGAGTATGGATTGGCGTTGNCGTCGAGTTCTTAACCGCGGTATTTTGCTCGGTGACCTTCGTGGACTTAACTGGTTAATTCCAACTTTGGATGTAAGTAACATCTCGTGAGGACGAGGGTTAAGTGACAGTTCATCCGTCACTCTGGCTTGCGATCTGTTTCGTTTCTGTAGAGGCGAAGCGGATTGATCGCTTGTAACAATTGCTCTATACCTACCTTTAGGTTTTGGGCGAACTGATGGTGTGATACTGCTTCACGAATAACTGTATCAGAAAAAGGAAGATGGTTCTCTGCTAAAAAGATGAAATTCTGGCACTATATACTCATCGTTTTTCTTTGCATATTACCCTTCGTATTTTTGTTTTACCAGGCCAGGTATAGTCCCAAAATCGAATTTTTATTTCCTTCACTTCGCGGAGATTGGATTCTACATTCGGCTGAAAAAATTTCGGGTACAGTTGAATTTCGCCGGCAATTTCAACTTGAAGATACCCCATCAAAATGCACCATCAAAGTTTGGGCCATGTTACAGTTCAGCATTGTTGTGAATGGAGTGTTCATTGAGGAAGATAGCCAACGAGGACAA
>PACG01000153.1 GCA_002699335.1 Candidatus Poribacteria bacterium | reverse complement strand
GGCCAATACCATTGGTGGCTACGTCAGGGAACTGACTGAAGCTGGACTGATAGAGAAGAAAGCTGGCCGAGGCAATATCTATACTTTCACCGTCATGGCTTTTCACCAAACGGATAAAATAGCTGAATACGAAACTAACGCTGTGCAAAGGGAGTATGAGATCCCGCAGGCGGCCTTGAAAAATAATAAACTGCGTCTGTTGCGTCAGGAGAAAGGCGAAGTGATCGAGGTGGATGCGCCTAAGTTTAGGGCGGAGAAAGAGACCGAACTAGCGACTGAAACTGAGGCCCNAGCAGTAGAGCCCCAACCGGTTAATAGTCCAGATACCCAACCGGTTGTTGATCCCTTTATTAGAGAAACCAACAGANCNGCATCACCAAAGACTGTAATTTTTGCGATTTTCTGATTGTTGAGCCGTTTGCAATCAATTGAGCAACTTTGCAGTGAGTTCTTCTGAGTTCGCCAAAAAGGTAAATCTTGGCTATTTCATCTCTGGTTGAAGTTTGAGACAACCCTTTCCTGATCTAATTGGCTGGGTATTTAGCCTGGATCGTCTCTTTTCTATGTTTTGCTGGAAGTCAGCCTGTCGTGTGGCTTCTATATCGTCACGGATTGTGGTCGTGGTGGCTTTTCCACCTGTCGCTTTTGTGATCACTGCTGCACGTCTGACAAGGTCAGATTCGGCAATTGGGATTGGTTTTTGCTAGGTGTCTGGACGTACAATTGCGGTAGACTTTGTTCCGATGGTATGATACAATGTTTTCGCCTTCCCACTAACTCCGCCCTGAAATTTGTAATCCCTTTGACTGAGAGTCAAGTTCAGATCTCAGCCTGTACTCTGAAGTGGGAAAATCCGCCCTCACCTGTCCTTCGTCACTTACATTCCCTTATCAGGGCTTTGGCCAAGGAAGAGAATGCATGGTCTGCGTCCGTGGTACTACGAGGGGCAGAACAGTCAGCTTCCGCAATAGGCAGGAATCCCCAGAGGTCTTAGACCCGATACTAGAGATTCCGAGTCAAGCTAGAAACGATCTCAAGAATAGGTCTTGCTTATTCCTGTGCAAACGAGAATCCATTTGGTGGAGTTTTGGATTCCTACTTTCGTGGGAACGACATAACAGGTTTCTCCAGACACCCCCGCAAAAATGGAATACTAAAGGCAGCTAAACAGATTTGATGAGTGAAAAAACCGTTATCATTTACACCGACGGGGCATGTAGTGGAAACCCCGGGCCTGGGGGCTATGGCGTAGTCTTGTGTTATCAGAAGCAGCAAAAACAACTGGCACAAGGATTCCGGCTAACCACCAACAATCGAATGGAGATCATGGCGGCCATTGCGGGTCTGGATGCACTCAAATCATCTTGTCGGGTCAAGTTGTACAGCGACTCTAAATACCTGGTCGATGCGATGACTCGGGGCTGGGTCATGCGATGGCAAGCCAACGGTTGGAAAAGAAACAAAAAGGAACAAGCCAGCAATATCGATCTCTGGAAACGATTGCTACCCCTCTGCCGACGACACAAAGTAGAGTACATTTGGCTGAAAGGTCATGCCGGGCATCAGTGGAACGAGTGTTGTGATCAACTAGCACGACAGGCACTGGACCGCCCCGACCTTTTACCCGACGAAGGGTACGAATGTCTAATGAATTCATCAAGTCAACTGGAGTGAATTGAATGAGTAGTAGTTCTATCGATCATCGCGCTGAAGATGGTATCGAAGTCTATACCTTACAAACTGGATCAACCAAGGCTGAAATTGTGCCCGCCATCGGTGCTAATTGCACACGCTTCGCCATACAGGCCGAACATGTCCAACCTTCTGTTGGGGGATGGATTGATCTGATCGCCCCTCCTCCGAGCTTAACAGTTTTAAAACAACGTCCATCCGGGTTTGGCAATCCCATTTTATTCCCTTTTCCGAATCGGATCCGGGAAGGTAGGTTCAGCTTCGAGGGACAGGATTATGCGTTTGATAAACCAGATAATTCGCCCAACTCGATTCACGGCCTATTACTGGATCATCCCTTTTCTGTCCAAAGTATCGATACGGATAACGGTGAGAAGCCGGGTGTGGAGATCATCTGTAGCGTCGATTCTGAACAATCGGTTTGGATCTCGCGTCAATATCCATTTCCGTTCCTGTTTCAGGTTACCTATACACTGACTGAAGAATGCCTGGAGATGTCAGTTCAGATCGAGAATAGAGGGGGAAAACGGATGCCGATGGGTTTTGGTATTCATCCCTATTTTCAAGTTCTGTTTTCACCTGATTCAACAATCCAAACCAGTTGGATCACCGTTCCGGCCACCCAATATTGGGAGCTAGACGCGTTTCTACCGACGGGTCGATTGCTGGATGCAGATCCGGAATTTCTGACAGGCAAGTGCTTTAAAGAACTTCAGTTAGACAATGTTTTCACCCAGGTTATTACCTCAGAGGCAGGGGCTAGCAGTTGCCGCATTGATGATCGGCAAGCTGGACTCTGTCTGCGGGTGGAAGCGGATGCTAACTTTCGAGAGTGGGTGGTGTATACCCCGCCTGATCGACCGGAGATCTGTTTTGAGCCCTACACCTGTCCAACTGATGCTATCAACCTGGAAGCTAGGGGTATCCCCGCTGGCTTGATCGTTTTGGAACCGGCCAGTCGTCGGGGATCGTCCTTTTCAGCCAGTGTTCAATTTCGGGTAGAATTGAATGGTTAATCGAGGTTAGATTTTAGCGTTACGACTGTGATACGATTTTGACCTTACAATCTGGATTAAGTCGCGTATTGACCGAGTACCGTCATCTGTTAGCGGGACGCTCAGTAGGGTTGATTACCAATCAGACCGGCGTAGATGAGAATCTGCAGAGTAACGTACCGCTATTAGCGGTATACTGTCAACTGAAAGCCCTGTTTGGTCCGGAACACGGTTTGAGTGGGACCGCTCAAGCCGGGGCTAAAGTGGGGTCCGGTGTGGACCAGCCGCTTCCTGTTTACAGTCTCTACGGCCAAACCCACCAACCGACAACCGAAATGCTAGAGGGATTAGATTTACTGATCTTTGATATTCAAGATGTGGGGGCTCGATTTTATACCTACACCTGGACTATGTATCGCTCGATGCAGGCGGCTTCGGATCAAGGGCTATCTTTTATGGTACTGGACCGTCCTAATCCGATTGGAGGCGAGCGAGTAGCTGGAAATGTCTCAGAACTAGATTTTCTGTCTTTTGTGGGGCAACACCCGATCCCGATTTGTCACGGGATGACCGTTGGTGAACTGGCACAACTGTTCAAGACCGAGTGCCAATTAGACCTAGATCTACAAGTGATACCGATATCGACCCACTGGAAGCGCAAACATCTGTTTGAACAAACCGGTTGGTCTTGGATTCCACCCTCGCCCAATATACCTCGTCCGCAAACGGCTCAACTCTATATTGGCACTTGCCTGATCGAAGGGACTAACCTGTCCGAAGGTCGGGGAACGACTATGCCCTTTGAGTGGATTGGGGCACCTTGGCTGGACAGTCATTGGTTATCCCAAGCGCTTAATAGTCTGGGGCTGGCCGGTATTAAAGCGCGATCCATTCAATTTGAGCCGACATTTTCCAAATACCCTTCCGAGTGCTGTCATGGAATCCAGATGCACTTGACCGATTCATCTCGGGCTTGTCCAATTGAGGCCACCTTACACCTAATCAATTTAGTTCATAAACGCTATCCGGACCAATTTCAGTTCCAGGAGACATTTTTTGATAAGCTGGTCGGTACAGACAACCTGAGAATCACAATTTTATCCCATCAATCCGTCGAAGATCTCATCCAAGATTGGAAGCAACAAAGTTTGGCTTTTAGGCAACGTCGTCAACCTTACTTGATCTATTAGATCCATCGCTAATTTGACAGGTTCTTCGATAAGGGACTAATATTGATATCGAATTTGAGATGTTAAAATACCATCACCGTCACGCCATCATGATTTTCCAAGCAACGATAAGCAGATCTGTAGAACAACGCCAACAGCCTTATTTGGTGATATTTCCGATCAAGTCAAGGACATATTTGGAGAACGATTCAGGGGTAGATCTATTCGCCAACATACTAGCACCGACACAATTACCGATGATCGGTCATCGACGAGTTCGAGTTACCTAGATGCGGTTTAACTTTTATTGGTCCTGGTGGCTGCTGCTGGTTTTTGTCTCGATCTGTGGTGGAATTTCGATCATCACCTACCTTCGGTTGAAACGGCCACCGATTGCTCAGTCGCTCAAACGGTTGTTGATTGGCCTTCGAATTGCCGCTATCTTGATTTTGGTAGTTTGTTTGTTACAACCAATTCGGGTAGAGAAAAAAGACATCACGCCCGTTCCTAATCTGTTGGTGCTGGTCGATACCACACCGAGTATGACCTTGACCTACACTAACCCCGCAGAACCAGCTAATTCGGCCGTGAGATCAAAGTCTCGTCTAGATCTGGTCAATCGATGGTTGAACCAGAATAACTTGATAGAGACTTTCGCCGATAATGTTAGTCCGGCTGAGCAGATCCAACCCCGTCTATACCAGTTTACCGACGACGTTGTGACATCTATCTCCAGTGACCAATTGACATCATCAGGCCAAAAAACCGATCTTCAGACAGCGATCAATCGTGTTGTTGAGCAGTGGCGAGGTCAACCGGTGGTAGGATTGGTTTTGATCTCAGATGGCGGACACAATGCAACAACTTTTGACATGGATCAGATCACCAAACTGAACTTGCCGATCTATACGCTGGGGGTTGGCAATCCAACTCCGCCTGCCGATGTAGAAATTGAGAAAATTGAGGTTAGTCCTATCGTTTATGTCGATCAACAAACATCCTTACGAACCATTGTCCGTCAGCGTGGATTCGCCGGACAAAAAGCCCAAATCTCTTTAAGAGAGGCCGTAGACACTTCAGCCAACACTAATAGGGGTTTATCGACGCAGATTATCACCTTTGCTGGGGCTGGATCTGGTAACGACCAACCTCGGTCGGATTCATCACAGGTAGTCGAGTTCGAGATCACTCCTACCTCAGAGGGTGTCTTCTCTTATACCATTGAGTTGCCTATGTTAGATGGAGAGTTGACCTCAGAAAACAACCAGAAGTCGGTGACAATTCGCGCGGTTCGATCAAAGTTACGCGTTCTCTCTGTTGATGGGCGCCCTCACTGGGACTATACTTTTTTAAAGCGATCGCTTGAACGAAACGCCGATATCGAAGTCGAGAGCTGGATTCTCCGCACATCGCCGCCTTTTCCAATCCAATCGGATTTTCGACCGGCTAGTGAGTTTCCAACACAGGTCTCGGACCTACTGGTTTATGACGTGATTGTGCTGGGTGATATTTCGACGAGGAAACTGTCAATACCACACCAGCAGGCCATCGTCGATTATGTGCAACAGTTTGGTCGTGCTGTCGTTTTTCTTGGTGGGAAATCTGCTTTGGGGTTCAACGGATTGGTGAACTCTGAATTAGCACAACTACTCCCTATCGTTGCCCCTCGTGGTTGTCTGCTTCGACAGACCGAAGTTGAACTCGATTTGACACAACAAGGCCGTTACCATCCTATGATGCAACTGGTAACCGATCCTGATCAGAACCAACAAATCTGGAAAGATTTACCCGCTCTATCAGGATGGTTTAGCGGATTTGAATTAAAAAGTGGGGCTATCACATTGGCTAAACATGTGCGAGGGCAATCGAGAGTGCCGATTTTGACTTACCAACAATCAGGATTAGGAAAATGCCTGTTATTGTCGGCAGAAGGATCGTGGCGATGGGCTTTTCAAACTGCCCTCGATAACAATCAGACGAAGGCTGAGAACCTGTTAGGTTCGCCCTATGCCCGGTTTTGGACACAAACCACGCGTTGGTTAGCCTCACGGGCTTCGGCCAAACCGATTCATTTGACAACCGATCAGGTGTCTTATCAAATGGGTGAAGAGGTCAAGTTGACAATCTATGCTTACGATTCGAACGCAATGCCATTGACTGATGCTAGGATTCAGATCGACGTTTCTCCAGATCAGCAGCCGACATTTCAACTCTCAGCGATCGAAATCGGTGACGGTATTTACGGTGTCGNTTTTACCACCAATACAGATGGCAGTTACACAATAAAAGCGGTGGCTTCCGTAGGCAGTGATCAAATCGAAATTCGGGTCGAATCGCCAACGGTGGAGTTTGAAAAGCCGTATCTAGACCAAGACCTAATGATGCAGCTCGCCGAATCGACAGGTGGGTTCTATCGACCACTTGCTGGGGTTAACTCAGCCGAGTTCGCAGACCTAATTCCAGATCAGCGAAAACCAGTATTCGAAATCGTGGCCCATCAACTTTGGGATCATCCGCTAATTTTGATTCTGGCCGTCGGCTTACTAGGGGCTGAATGGTTTCTTCGCAAGCGACGTGGATTAGTCTAAATAGATTATCGAGATAACGATGTTTATGAAGATAAAATGATGTGTTATAATCAGAGTTTGAAGACTTAAGATTAAGGTTTATAAATATCAGGAGGGTAAAGATGCAAACTGTCAAACTTGGAAGCACTGGAATCGAAACATCTCGACTGGCAATCGGCACAGGATCAAACGGCTGGAATGGTCGCTCTAACCAAACTGATCTTGGTTATCAAGAATTAATAGATCTGTTCCATTTTGCCTATCATCAGGGCGTTAAGTTTTGGGATCTGGCGGATATGTACGGTAGTCACCCACACGCAAAGGGGGCGTTAAAGGGGCTGGATCGAGACGAAATTACCATTAGCACTAAAACCACCTCCCGCAAAGGTCTTGCGGTTGAGAAAGACGTCAAACGATTTTTACAGGAAACGGGAACGGAATACATTGACATGGTGTTATTACACTGTTTAACCGAACCAGACTGGCCACAGCGCTATCCAGATGCAATGGAAGCACTCAGCCGCTGTAAGGAACAAGGTTTGATTCGAGCACACGGTGTCTCTTGTCACGATTTTGGAGCTCTTCAGACTTCAGCCCTCACTGAATGGGTCGAGGTAGTTTTGACCCGGATCAACTACGCAGGTGTTTCAATGGATGCTTCGCCACCCGACATCATTAGAACCATGGAGACGATGGCTGCTCAAGGCAAAGGCGTCTACGGGATGAAAGTTATAGGGATGGGTAAACTGGGTAAGGAAGATGGAGGAGTTCGTCAAGCTATTGAGTTTGTGCTGGATCTACCATGTGTCCATGCGATGACCATCGGCATGGAAAGCGAAGCACAAGTACAAGAAAATGTTGCTATTATTAACGAACTGACGGATTGAAGTAGGACTAAGGGCGTGACCATCAATCGTCTGATGCTGTTCTTGTGCTGCTGGGGCAGTTTGTTATCTGCTACTCCCGCCCTCGGCGCCGATCGAGGGCGGGAACCCCCTGATCGGCGACAACTGGAACAGAATCGACAGGAAAAAGTTCTTCAAAAGCAGGAAACCCAGAAAAAGCGAGATCAAGTTGCGGGTAAGGAGCGTGGAGTTTTGACACGCCTGCAAGAAATCGAAACAGAACTGGATACTCTGCAAACAGAACTAAACCGCTACAAGGCCGAGCTAGCGGAGGAAGAAAAGAAGCAGGAGCACAGTCAAGCTGAGCTCCAGGTGTTGAAAACCCGTTATTTAGACTACCAACAGCGAGCTACCAAGCGAATTATAGCTATCTATAAGATGGGGTATCGGTCGACTGTAACTGACCAACACCAACTGGTCGGCATGCTGATGAGGTCTGAAGGGTTGATAGATCTGCTCACAAAGTATAAGTATGCTAACTTTATCGCTAAATCTGACCAGAAATTGTTGGCAGATCTAGTGGTACAGCAGGACCAGATCAGGGCTGTTCATGCCGAACTGCAACAACATTTAGCCTCGATCGAGGCATCTAAGCAAATGACTCAAGTCAAGCGTCGTCAACTACTTACCCGTAGAAAAGATCGGCAGAGGTTGCTGGAAGAATATCGAACACAGCGAAGCACCTATGATCAAGTGCTAAAAGAGTTGCGTCAGGCGGTAGCTGAATTAGAGGAAATGCTCGGTATTGTCTCTACCGACACGCTAACGGTCAAAGCGGAGAAACTGAAAGGGATTTCGAAACAGGACCAAGGAAAATTGCCGTGGCCTGTTACGGGCAAAATTGTTAAAAACCAGAATCCTTTTGATCGTGGAATTACGATCAAACCGACGTCGGTCATCACTGAAGGTCAAAAAGCCGACGTTCGGAGTATCGCTAACGGCGTAGTAGCACGAGTAATCACCTCAGTTGTCGGCTACGGAAATACGATCCTAATCTTACACGGTAGTGCTTATACCTCGGTCTACACGCATCTGTCAGTTGTGAGTGTTAAAGTTGGTGACGACGTCAAAACCAACCAGATTATCGGCCAAGTTGGTGACTCTGGCTCCTTAATTGGCCAAGTCCTCTATTTTGAATTGTGGCATAATTACGCTCGCCTCGACACCCACCAATGGCTGAAGCATTGAGTATGGATTTTCCACTGTTCAGGAATCATAAAAAACGGTGAGCACGAAAAGGAACAACAAAAAATAATGCCGAATTACGAAACGGTTATAGGGCTAGAAATCCATACTGAACTGGCGACCAATAGCAAGTTGTTTTGCAATTGTGATGCAGGCTTTGGCGGTGAAGTTAACACCCATACCTGTCCGATTTGTACTGGGATGCCGGGGGTTCTGCCGGTGGCGAACCTACGTGCCATCGAATATACCATTCGAGCTGGGTTAGCGATGAATTGTCAAATTGCCGCTTACAGTAAGTTTGACCGTAAGAATTATTTCTATCCGGATCTACCCAAGGGCTACCAAATTTCACAGTATGACCACCCACTTTGTTACGACGGCCATGTCGATTTTGAGTTAGAGGAGCGAGCTAAACGAGTCCGCATCAATCGCATCCATTTGGAGGAAGATGCGGGTAAATTGATTCATGGCGATGTAACGGGTGATAAAAACTACAGCTATGTAGATTTCAATAGGTCTAGTGTGCCGTTGCTAGAGATTGTTAGCGAACCAGACATCCGAACGCCAGAGGAGGCGATCGCTTACTGGCGAGCCGTCAAGGAGATATTGGAATACATCGGAGTCAGCGATTGTAACATGGCAGAGGGAAGTTTCCGCTGTGATGCTAATATCTCGCTTCGTTCGGCGGGAACTGACCAACTCGGTATCAGAACCGAGTTGAAAAACAAAAACTCTTTCCAACATGTTTTAGCTGCACTCAAGTACGAGGAAAACCGCCAGGCAAGAATTCTGGACGACGGCGGCCAGGTAGAACAGGCCACCTTGCTCTACGATGTCGAAACAGGACGAACTTCTCCAATGCGAAGTAAGGAAGAGGCACACGATTACCGTTATTTCCCGGAACCAGATCTAGTTCCATTTGAGGTCGCACCAGAAGAAGTTAAGCGTCTGGAAACGGAATTGCCAGAGTTGCCAAGCTCTATCCGCCAGCGATTCATAGAGGAATACGAGTTACCTTCCTACGATGCCGATTTTTTGACTGCCACTCGCTACATAGCAACCTTTTTCGACCAAGCCGCTAGGTCGAGTGGAGACCCTAAAGCCTGTAGTAACTGGATTATGGGCGACCTGTCAGCACTGCTAAACAATGCCGGGCTGACCATTGAAGATTGCCAGATCACGGCTGAGCACATCAGCCAATTGGTCAAGCTAATGAAGGATGGAACTATTAGTGGCAAGATCGCTAAAGGTGTTATTGCTGACTGCTTCGAGAGCGGAAAGATGCCAACACGGGTGGTTCAAGATAAGGGGCTAGCGCAAATCTCTAACACAAGTGAACTTGAAGTTGTTATCGATCAGGTAATCGGACAGAATCCGAAGTCTGTGGCCGACATTCAGGACGGTAAGATGAAAGCGATTGGATTTTTAGTCGGTCAAGTGATGAAAGAGACGCGTGGCAAAGCCAATCCACAGTTAGTTAATCAGATCTTGAGACAAAAATTACAGGCTTAAACAAATTAGACACCAACCGCTCCGGTACCGGAGCGGTTGAACTTGGAGGGCTATTTGGCCTGAATGATTTGTTCCAGGAAGGCTACAATATCGGCCATATCTTGATCGGACAGCTTATCTTTCCCTATCGCCGGCATCAAATAGCCACCTTGACGGACGTAAGAGGCGATTTTGTGCAATCTCGCTTGTATATTCGGTGTACGCGAACGAACAAGTTGGCTCCCGATTCCACGCTTTTTGGGGCCGGCGTGGCAATTGGCACAAGATCGGCCATACAATTTCCAGCCACGGTTTTTATCTCCGTCCAACTTCAAGATATTATCCCCTTCAGTTCTTGCCTCTTCTCTACTTAGCGGGGCATAGGTGAATTCAGGTCCAGCGAATTCAGGTTGAGGCGGGGATACTTTTTGAGTTATATAATCGAAGTAGGCCATCAACGCTTTAGCCTGATCTTCAGGAATAGCAACCGGGTCGACTTTCTTAGCCGGTATTGCTTGTAGAAACTGTTGATAGCAGACACCCGCACCACCCGCAGTTCTTTGAAACAGACCGGGTGTTACTTTCTCCCATTGCGATTCTTTACGGTTAGGAACGCCGATGATACTATGGCCGCTTCGGATCAGGCCATCGCGGTTCTTACTTTCGTCAAAATCGGCATGGCAGGAGGCACAAGAGAATCCAGTGGCTTTCCTGGGATCTACGGAACCACCAAATGAGGGATCATAAAAGAGGTGTCGTCCTAATTTTGCCTGTTCCGAGATTTCGGCCTGGCCGAGGGTTACAACAGTCAGTGTTATGAGTGTCGCAAATATCGAAGTGGTGATGGAGGAAAATCGCGAGGTTATTTTTATCATTTGATCTTCTTCTTTAGGTGAAAAGGAAAAATATGTCTTTATTGTAACAGTTTGGGGGGAGGGAATCTATCCAAAAACAACCTGTATTACAAACCGAAAAGGGACCAAAGAATCACGAACCTCACCAGAATGGGGGAGATCTTAGATTTAACATAAAGGACATTAAGATGATCTATTCATCCGAACCAATAGCGGCGGATAAAGTAGTAGAGGCGGGCGTCATCGGTACAGGACAGTATGCGACCGCCATTGTCACACAAGCGCAAAGTATCCCGCAACTGAATATTCCAATTGTGGCTGATACAGAGATTGAGTCAGCCAAACGTGCCTACCAATTGGCCGGTATTGATGACAACCAGGTAATAGTAGCTGATACCCGTGCACAAGCGTTGTCGGGTATCGAGCGAGGTGAAAAAGTTGTGGTGGGGGACCCATATTTATTGATGGATCTTCCGTTAGAGGTTATTGCAGAAGGGACAGGCGATGCGACGGCTGGCGCTGTTCATGCAACAACCGCGCTTCAAAACGGTAAACATGTGGTGATGATCACTAAAGAAACCGAAGTTGTAGTTGGTTCTATCCTGCGACAGATAGCACAACAGGCCGGCCTAGTCTATACGGCGGCGGATGGTGACCAACCCAGTTTGCTGATTGCCTTGATCGATTGGTGCCGACAAATCGGATTAGAGGTATTATGTGGCGGTAAGTTTGGTGAACAAAGGATATTCGTCGATTTACCGAACCAGCAACTGCATTTGTCGCGTAACCGAACGCTAACATTAGCACAAGAACAGGCAAATCTGTTTCACCCCCTACTCGGTCCGAACAATCACTCACGTCTACTTGAAACTGCCGCAGAACGACAATCCCTGCTAGATCAGTTAATCGACATTAGAACTGATGACCTAATCGAATTGGGTATTGTCGCCAATGCGACAGATTTACGCATCGAAAAAGAACGTCTTCACCATCCTATTCTGTGGCCGAATGAAATACCCGCTGTGTTATCGCCCAATGTTTACGGGGGGTTACTTCAAGAACCAGGCGTCATCGACCAAGTGACCTACCTTAGATCGACCAACGATACCAGCATGGGCGGCGGTGTGTTCGTTACTGTTCATGCAGATAACGCTTATTCACGCCAGATCATCCAGGAAAAGGGGCACATCTGTAATTCTGACGGTACTTCCTGCCTGATTTTTCGTCCCTATCATTTGTGCGGAGTTGAGACCCCATATTCGATTTTATCTGCGGGTTTGATGAATCGTCCTACCTCTGGTTGGCAAATGACACAGAACTACGATGTCTATGCACGGGCGAAACAAGATCTGTCGGCGGGCATCACCATCAGTAGCAGTCACGACCTCGATTTTGAAGCCTTCTTGGCACCTGCCATTCAGGTCGGTAATCCCACATCCTCAGATAGCCCAATCCCTTATCATCTTGTCACCGGATTACGGTTGGAGCAGGATATTTCAGCCGGCACCGCCTTGACCCAACAGATGGTCGAAAATCTAACAGAGTCCCCCTTGTGGCAACTTCGAGTCAAACAGGACACGAAAAGCCGTTAGCCGGAAATTAAACCAGGGCCGAAGTAGCGCGTAGTAAGGTTTCCTGAACCAACAACTCATGGGAGCGAGGTCGATCTGGCGCTTGTTTGCCAGCAATGGTGGCGAGAAAAGCCTCCAGTTCCAGTTCGTAGAGACGTTGTCGCCCTTCGCCTTCAATGGTTACTGACTGTTCTCCGGCGGAATACCCACCTTGAGCTCCTGATAGACAAAGGCGAATATGGTTGCCAGGTTCAAAAGGCTCGGTGATAATTGCACTGCCCTGATCACCGTATACTTCAAACCGTCTGGCCATAGGCTGAGGTTCAGTAGCTGCGATATCGATCATAGCCATCGCTTGATCGAATTCCAGTACAACCAGAGAATTATCAGTAAAATCAGGGACCAAATCACTGTCGTTGCGTAAAAAAGCGGTCACCTTACCGGGATAACCAAGTAGCCACAACACTTGATCCAACATATGTCCGCCCAGATCATAGAAGATACCGCCTTGATGCGCCTGGATACGTCGTCGCGCTTCGGCTGGTAGAACGGTTGACATATGGGCCCGCACCGAGAAAATATGACCCAGGAAACCGGATTTCGCCCATTCGGCTACCTGACAAAAAGCTGAATGATAGCGCAACATGTAACCCATCTGAATTAAGAGTTCTTTGCCTTTAGCCAGATCCACAACCCGCTTCCACTGCAACCAATTGTCGCCGGCGGGTTTGTCGTACCAGACATGCTTGTTGGCTTCGACAATGGCTTCGGTTTGGTCCAGACTCTCTGCGTTTGATCCTTCTGATGCAACCGCTAAGATGGTGGGATCTGCTAACATCTGATCTGGTTCATCGAACCAATTGAGTGCGTCTAAAGCCCCTGTTTCCAGCTCTTTTCGCCTTTCGATGTCGGGCTCAAAGACGCCGACCAGTTCAACGTCAGGATCATTTTGCATCGCCATCAATTTGCCTATCGCGTGGCCGTGCTTGGTACCGTATTGGGCCATTCGTATCCTTGCCATTTTCTCCTCCTTTATTTGTAACCTAAATCCTGTAATTTAGAAGACAAAGAAGCATAGAAATGGTAATGTCCTCAACTAGATAGAAACTTTTTGAGGGATTAGCATTCCATAGAGAAAAAGCATACTACAAGATCAGTCAAGATGTCACTCAAAAATTGCTGATCTTTTCTGTTTCAAGAAGCCTGACCAATCTGATTGAATATAGTGCGAATCTAACCTATTAGTGAAAGCTTAGTCGATTTGGATTACGGCTTCTCTTTTTCAATGGGATCTGACGGATTCGGAATATCGTCGCCAAGGTGTTGTCTTGCCAACGCGGTGATCACCCGATCTAGTTTAGGTTGCCAGGGTAATTGGGGCTTGTGTATAATTTCCGAGTTCTGTCGAAAGGCCGAGGTGCGAATTCTACTGTATACAGGGAAGGGTGGGGTCGGTAAGACCAGCGTTGCAGCAGCAACGGGGCTCAAGCTTAGCCAGCAGGGTTATAAAACCATTGTCATTTCTCTGGATTCCGCGCATTCTCTGGCTGACGCTTTTGATCTAGACAACGATTTGATTCGTCAACCCGACGGCTCAGTTTGCCAAATTGATGATCGGTTGTGGATGCAGGAGATCAACATCCAAAAAGATATCAAGCAATACTGGGCTGAGATCCAGTCCTACCTACAAACCGTCCTTAATGTTTCCGGGTTAGATGAGGTAGTGGCAGAGGAAGTTGCTGTTTTCCCAGGCATGGAGGAAGTTTGCGCCCTCCTCTACATTAACCAATACTACCGGCAAAAATCCTACGATGTTATTATTTTGGACTGTGCGCCGACAGGCGAGTCTTTGCGTTTTGTTAGTATTCCGACCGTCTTAAATTGGTACATGAAGCATATCTTCAAACTGGAACGGAAACTAGCTGGCGTTGCTCGTACCTTCGTCAAAAAGATTTCCTCAGTGCCGTTACCCGAAGATGACTATTTCCAAAACTTAGAAAATTTATTTGACCAGATCGAAGGAATCGATGAAGTCCTAGCCAATCCCGAAATTACTACCGTTCGCTTAGTGACCAATCCCGAGAAAATGGTGATTACAGAGACCCAACGGGCCTTTATGTATTTTTGTCTCTATGGCTTAACAGTCGATGCGGTCATTATCAATCGCATCCTGCCCGATACAGTTAGAGAATCCTTTTTCGATTCTTGGAAGCAAACCCAACAACGGTATATTGACGAGGCTAGCCAATACTTTACCAATGTTCCAATTTGGAAGATCTATTTATTGGACGACGAAGTGCTGGGTATTGACGGGTTAACCCGTTTGGGTGATCAACTCTATGCTGATGTAGATCCCGTCGCCTTTTATCGAACAGAAAAGTCCTATCAATTCCACAAAGTTGACGATCAGTATCAGATTTCGCTATTGTTACCTTTTATTGAAAAGGGAGAGATTCAACTGGCTAAACGAGCTGAGGAAGTGATCGTTCAGGTGGGAGGGTTTCGCCAACATATTCCGTTACCCCGCTCTTTCATGAACGTCGAACCATCTGGTGCCAAATTGACCGGTGATCGTCTAGTGATCACCCTTACTGACTCGCAGCCTGGTTAATGCGACACTGCATCTTGGCCGATATTCATGCTAATTTTGAGGCTTTGAAGGCGGTCTTATTTGATGCCCAATCCGAGTCAGTTGACAATTATATTTGTTTAGGGGATTTAGTCGGTTACGGTGGGACGCCCGATAAAACAATAGATCTACTACAACGGGTTGAACCAAGCTTGGTGGTCTGTGGCAACCACGACCGTACCATCGTAGATTTGCAATACCGAAACCCAAGAGGATGGCATCTGCATCAGCAACTGGAAAAATTTAGCTTACTCTGGACGCACAATCAGATCTGCTCTGAAACTCGCCGATATCTTCAACATCTGCCCGAAGGTCCGCAACAACTAGCGGGGCTGGATGCGGTTCGGTTTGTTCACGGTAGTCCTAAGCGGATTGATGACTATGTTCTGAGTCAAGCCGATGCTAAACGACACTTGAAAAGTTCTTTACAGTGGATCTTCTTTTTTGCCCATACCCATATTGCGGTTATCCATTCGACAAATCGCAAGATGCCACTTATTTACCCTGAACCTGATTTCACCTATCCCTTGACACGAAAAAACCGATACTTAATCAACCCAGGAGCAGTTGGCCAACCACGGGATCTCGACCCACGCGCCAGTTACGCCATTTTCGATCAACAAGAGTCGACAGTTCGAATTAAACGTGTCGATTATAATATCAAAGCCGCTCAAGACCGTATTCGGGCAGTCGAACTCCCTAAATGGCACGCTGACCGACTGGCCGCTGGACGTTAACGACAGTTCGAATCAAGACTCGACCAATGGTAAAACCGGTCAACGGATAATAGATTGTGAGGAAACAATGTTACGATCAACAACCATATTGACCGTTCGAAAAGGAAAAGATGTAGCCCTTGGCGGGGATGGACAAGTAACACTGGGCGATACAGTGATTAAGCACAGTGCGAAGAAAATACGGAAAATCCACCAAAACAGTGTGTTGATAGGCTTTGCAGGGACAGCTGCAGATGGCCTAACACTGTTCGAGAAACTGGAGAAAAAGCTGGATCAATACCGGCATCTTCAGCGAGCGGCTCATGAATTGGTTCAGGATTGGCGTGGCGACAGGGTTTTGCGTCGAGTGGAAGCCCTCATGATTGCCGCCGATGCGGAAGCATCCTACCTGATTTCAGGTAATGGTGATCTGATTATGCCCGACGATGGTGTACTGGCGATTGGTTCCGGTGGATCCATTGCGCTGGCGGCAGCTCGGGCACTTCTGCAACAAACCGCCCTTTCACCAACAGAGATTGTGATTGAAGCGCTGAAAATTACCAGCCAAATCTGTATCTATACCAACGACACGATTGAATTGATAGATCTATCTGAATAATCTTAACCAGCTAATTTTGTGGAAGATGGCTCGTCCGGACCGATATGCGCTATGCTTCTGATATCCACTAGATCAGCATAACCTAATGAAGATGGAGATGAAAGAGATAAATACCAACGACGATAATACGAATCGAGAATCCTTGGAAAATTCGCTGACACCAAGACAAATAGTGGAAGAGCTAGATCGATATATCATCGGCCAAAGTGAAGCTAAACGGTCGGTCGCAATCGCACTCCGAAACCGATCTCGTCGCCAAATGCTACCGGAAGATATGCGTGACGAAGTTGCACCCAAAAATATTATCATGGTAGGTTCAACCGGGGTCGGCAAAACAGAAATCGCGCGGCGGCTGGCCAAATTGGTCGATGCACCGTTTGTTAAAGTTGAAGCCTCAAAATATACTGAAGTTGGGTATGTTGGTCGCGATGTTGAGTCGATGATCCGCGACCTAACCGATTTATCGGTCAACATGGTCAAGCTTGAGCATACGGCTCAGATCCGAGAAAAAGCAGAACAGATGGCTGAAGAACGGATCTTAGATATTCTGTTTCCCGCCCCTCGTTCCCGTTCCAAACAAGAGGAGTCCGAATCCGAGCCACCCAAGATCCAGGTCGAACAGACGACGGACGAAGAGACTACACAGGTGGTAGAGATTCGGATTGATTCAATGTTCGATACCGACGAGACCGGACTTGAAACGGAGACCACTGACCCTCACCCCAAAGTCGAAGTGATAGCTGCAGAAGCGGACGAGTCGAAGGAGGCACAGGAGCGTTACGAAAAGACCAGATCTAAGTTCCGCCAAATGTTGCGAGATGGTAGGTTTGAGGATAAGGAGGTAGAAGTCGAGGCTAAAATTCGCAATATGCCGCTGGTCGAGATTTTCTCTTCTAGTGGGATTGAAGAAATGGACATCAATTTCAAGGATATGTTTGGTAGCATGATGCCCAAAAGCTCACGCAAGCGGCGGGTTAGTGTGGCCGAAGCCCGTGAAATTCTGACTCAAGAGGAAGCCGAAAAGTTGATTGATGTCGATCAAGTGGTAGCTGAAGCCATTCGTCGAGTGGAAAATTCGGGCATCGTCTTTTTAGATGAGATCGATAAGATCGCTGGCCGGGAATCGACCGCAGGCCCAGACGTTTCTCGTGAAGGGGTGCAACGCGACATCCTGCCTCTCGTCGAAGGGTCTAACGTGATGACCAAGCATGGAATGGTCAGAACAGATCATATCCTGTTTATCGCTGCCGGTGCTTTTCATACTGCCAAACCTTCTGATTTGATCCCTGAACTACAGGGACGCTTCCCTATCCGGGTCTCGCTGAAGAGCTTAGATCAAAAGGATTTCAAGCGGATTTTGACCGAGCCGAAAAATGCACTTACTAAGCAATATATCGCCATGATGAAAACTGAAGAGCTATCCATCGATATAACAGAGGATGCAGTCGATGAGATTTCACACTTAGCTTTTCAGGTCAACGAGTCGGTAGAAGACATCGGTGCACGACGATTACATACCATTATGGAAAAACTGTTTGAGCAAATCTCTTTTGGCGCCCCGGAACTGGAAGAGAAGCAGATCTGCATAGATGCGGCTTATGTAGGCGAACAACTATCCGAAATAGTGGAAAACCAGGATCTAAGCCGCTACGTTCTTTAAGCTCGAGTTCGATTAAGACTGGCTTGGGCATAAGATCTGATCAGTGGGACATCATCGGCCCACAATCCGTTAACCTCATGTCTCAGTAACCATTCGGCGTCGTTCACCGTTCTCACATGTCCGCCCTCGACCGCTATGTCATTCGCTTTGAGTTGGCGGACTTTACGACGAAAAGAATGAAAAATAGCGTTGTAGATCTGAAACTGATTCGGGCCATCCCATCCGAAAACAATGTTATTGGCCGCGATTGATCGTGCCTGTTTCAAGAAGTTGCCCATTGGATTAATCAGAATAGCACTGGTCTTGATCTCTGGATTTAGCCGCTTGGTATACGTCAGCAGTTGGCGCCGGGAAAAGAACGTCAGCACACCAACCTTGTCAACTAGATTAAACCTTTCGATCCGCTCCGCGACGATCTCAATCATTTCCAGCGACAAGATTTTGGGTTCCAGCCAGCAGTAAAAACCACTCTCACGGACAAAGTCGAGCACCTGATCTAAATGCGCAACCGGTTGATCGGAGTTGGCCATTTTCAATTGTTCGACCTCAGCCAAAGTTAAGCGATCTAGTGGCACCTCACACCCAGTAGCCTCTTCAATACTACCGGTCTTTATATCAGCGTGGATCATCACAGGCTCTTTATCGTTGGTTAAACAGACATCACATTCGAAAACATCTGCTCCATCAGCGTATGCCTGCCGAAAAGCCGTTAACGTGTTTTCGGGGGCACGATCCATCCCTCCACGATGTGCCAAGAGCGTTAACTCCGAATTCAATATCTCCTCCCGATGATCCCGAAAAAATATATTGCCCCGTCTGAAGACGAAATAGACAGGGCAATTTCAGGAATTTATCTGCTCGATCGACAAACTCGGTTGGTGAGGTGCGACTGCTTAACAGTCCCCCATGAAGTGGGCAATTTATTCTTAGCCTCTACATTGAGTCCAATAGTTGCCAACTGCATAATTTCTGCTTTGTTCAATGTTCGTTCAAACATCATTATTTCGTCCAGAAATCCTTTATAAAAACAAGCATCACAATAGTCATCTTTACCAAAGACAAAGTTGAGAAATGATTGCTCAAGATGCTTGATTTTGTTCTCAGCCAGCTCCAATTTTTTGGTGGCTGCCGTATAAGCGTAAGCAGTAGCTTTAGATTTTTCAATAGCCACAGCAACTAAAGTCCCAAGTATCTCTGGGGATTTTGATCGATCCTTGCCAGTCCCACGTTTCAGCTTTGTTATCGTTCCAGACGCAATTCAGGGTGTCAGTGTCTCCATGATAGCCGATCCAATAAGCCACTCCTTCTGCCCCTCGAGCCGAAATGAAGACCGCCCACGGTTAGGCTTTATAACCATTTATCCAAGTTACTACGGTGAAGTTAAGGAGGTTTTTCGGTGCTAATTCCTTCCGTGCAACTCTGATGTGGCCACCTGCACCATCAAAGTTAGCCGCACCTTTTACTTTACCCTTGGCTTCCCATTTGACACCTTTGGTTAGCTCACCGTGATAGTCATTACTTGATACATCTTTGGCATTACTGTCCAACGGCCAGTAACCGATCATGCCCTTAGTGAATGTCAGCTGGCATACTAATGACCGCCAGGAAAAATATCAACACTAACTAGAAGCAAAATTAGTTGCAAAACTTTCTCATCCCATTTTCCTTTATGTTGGTACTTACAATTAATTCGATGTACCTGTAGAAAAACGATTGATTTTCGGATTAACCCATCTAATTTACTCATTATAGGCTTGTATGTGCTGGACTGTCAAGATTACAAGTTGCTAAATTATCTCCAGTTTTTTCCCGCAGGTAGATTTGACGCGGGTTGTCAGGATTTCAATGACAAACTTCAACTATAGATCACAGATGGAGCCAGTCGGCAGACAGGAATCAATCAATGGCAAGAATCGTTTCTGTTTGGTTTTTTGGTGTCAGACGGCAAGTAGAAGATATCTAACTAGGTCGGTTAAGGCGGAAGGTTTCACTCATTGCAACCGCGAGGGGAATTACGTTTTTCAACTGCAGCTAGGCAGTGTCTTGGAAAGCCTGGCTAAGAGTTTTTATTATCCTCTTCGGGTTAACCTCTCGTTATAATTGAGTTCTTTTCGAGAAAGCAGGATATTGATACTATTTCATCATAAATTATTCCCTGAACTTATAATCGTGTTTGGTTTGAAAAGATATTTTACCGGATTTTGTCCAATCCCCTAATCAAATTCCCAGATTACTTCGCCATCAAATTGGGAGCATGCCTTCTGAGTATCTTTCTGGTTGGAATTCAGTACTTCCTGAACTGTGGGTGATTCAGTTACTGATTTGTCTTGACCCTCCATCGTGGGCAGTGATAAAATCAGGGGTACCTTTTCAATAGCATAATGGCCGAAAGCCCCGCACAAAAAACATCAACTGATAGTCTTTTTGAGGCACCATTGCGGATTCGGATTTACGGAGAACCCGTACTCCGTCAGACCGCAGTTCCGATTTCGGAGATTACAGACGAAGATCGACAACTAGCAGACGATATGTTGGCCACGATGTATACGCGCTCTAACGGAATTGGGTTAGCTGCTACACAAGTTGGTATTTTGAAACGTTTGATCGTGATTGATGTCAATCGGCACGATTTGGATAGCAACCCGTTGGTTCTAATTAACCCGGAAATTCAAGAAAAGTCTGGAGATACCGCGATGGAGGAAGGCTGCTTAAGCTTACCCGATATTACCGGCGAAGTTACGCGACCTGAAAACGTTACTGTTACGGCTTTAGACTTAGACGGAGAACCATTGCGTATTCAAGCCACTGATATACTGTCCCGCGCTATCCAGCACGAAGTGGATCATCTAAACGGTATCTTGTTCATTGATTTGATTCATCCGCTACAATGTAAATCACTCCAAAGAAGATTGCGTAGATTGCAACGGGAAAGCCGTCAATTCAAATCGGAGAATGGACTAAACTAGAGTTGGTTCATCCAAAAATATGCTNACATTGACAGAAAAATTAGACACTTTAGATCAAATCTTGAAATCTTATCAGAGGGTAGTTGTCGCTTTCTCTGGGGGGGTTGACAGTACCTTTTTAGCTGAAGCGGCAGTTCGAGCCGTTGGCCGTGATGCAATCGCGGTGACTGCAATTTCCGACTCCTACCCGATTCGAGAAATGAAAGCTGCACAGGAGATTGCCCAAGACATTGGTATCCGTCTTGAGACCGTTGATACAGGCGAGCTTGAAATTGAGGACTATGCAAGCAATCCGGTCGATCGGTGCTATTTCTGCAAGAGTGAACTCTTTGATAAGCTAAAACCAATTGCCGATGAATACCGGATTGGAACCATCGTCTATGGCGCAATTCCGGACGATGTGGGTGATCATCGGCCAGGTATGGAAGCNGCACGACAAGCNGGTATTCAAGCGCCTCTGATCGAAGCTGATATCTCCAAAGCNGAGATTCGGGAAGCATCTAAAGTGTGGGAACTAAAGACTTGGGATAAACCGGCCTTCGCTTGTCTCTCCTCCCGCTTTCCATATGGCACTCGTATCACACGCCAGAAATTGCGTCAGGTCGATCGAGCAGAGCAATTTTTATACGATCTGGGAATTCAGCAGTTTCGAGTGCGCCACCACGAAGATTTTGCTCGTATTGAACTTGATTCGGACGGGATTAACTTTGTTTCCAACACAGAAGTTCGACAACAAATTGTTCAGTATTTTCAAACGCTCGGCTATTCACAGATTGGCTTAGACCTAGCAGGTTACCGCTCCGGTAGTTTGAATGCTGGAATCAAGCAAGTNGTCAAGGGATCACAGGTGAAGCGAGTTGAGTAAAAGGGTAATTGCAGCCATGAGTGGCGGCGTTGACAGTTCTGTCATGGCTGCACTCATGATCGAAGCCGGCTATGATGTGATCGCGGTTACCATGCGACTAGGTAATCACGACACTATTGAGTACAATTCCGAGAAACCTAGCTGCTGTTCTCTAGAAGGTGTAGAAGATGCTCGCTACGCTGCAATGCAACTGGATATTCCTTTCTATGCTGTTAACCATGAAGATCAGTTCCGGCGGAGCATCGTCGATTACTTCGTCGACGAGTATACCNGCGGNCGAACACCCAGCCCATGCGTCATCTGCAATCAGGATCTAAAGTTTGGAACCTTAGTCGATTTAGCTGATCAACTCGACTGTAAGTATATCGGTACGGGCCATTATGCCAAGATTGAGCAGGATNCAGAAACCGGGCGTTATTTGCTTCGAAAAGGTTCGGATCTAAAAAAGGATCAATCCTATTTTCTCTTTTCGCTAACGCAGTCACAACTTAAACGTGCCATTATGCCGCTTGGCTCGCTTAATAAAGAGACAGTACGTGGTATCGCTCGTCGATACAAGTTGAAAACTGCTGAAAAGCCGGAGAGCCAAGAACTTTGCTTCATTGCTGACGATGATTACAAGCGCTTTCTAAAAGATCGAATTCCGGAGCAGATCCAGAAAGGTGAAATTATAGACCAAAACGGTGAAAAACTCGGCCATCATAAGGGGATTCCTTTTTATACTGTCGGCCAAAGACGAGGGTTAGGAATCGCAGTCGGGGAACCGATCTATGTGACCGAAATAAAAACCGAAACCAACACTATCGTAGTTGGGCAAGCGGACGAGCTTTTGCGAGAATCTATGATTGTTAGCCAGCTAAATTGGATTTCTTTCGAAAATCTGACCGAACCTATCCGAGCTAAGATCAAAATTCGTTATCGGGATCAGGGTGAGATGGCAACTGCTACGCCGACCGCTGATGGGAAAGTAAAAGTGATCTTTGACCAACCTCGCCGAGCCATTGCCCCGGGGCAAGCTGCTGTGTTTTATGATCGAGATCTAGTAATCGGTGGCGGTTGGATAGAAGCATAAATTTCGATAGATTAACAAGTAACATCAACTGAAAAAACAGGAAGCTTACAAAAAAGCAAGAAAGAACCGAAATAATTGCAAAAAAGCTTGACATAGTATACGGGNNTTGATATAATTCTGCGGTTAATTCCGGTTCGCTTCGGGGGGGGATGAACGCTCAAGGGCAATTTTAACTCCGACNTACTCGTCTTTGGTTTTGCTATGTGTCACTAGCCCCAATTTCGGGGCTTTATTTATGTCTGGATAGATTTTTAGGATAGTGTATGCCGACAATCAATCAATTAGTTCGCAAAGGTAGAAAAAAGAGCAAGCGAAAAAGCAAATCTCCGCTATTGCAGGCTTGTCCCCAGCGTCGAGGAATTTGTNTGCAAGTACGAACAACTACCCCCAAAAAACCGAATTCGGCTCTTCGTAAGGTGGCACGAGTTCGTTTTAGCAATGGCTTTGAGGCTTGGTGCTACATTCCAGGAATTGATCATAATTTACAAGAACACTCCGTTGTCCTAGTTCGAGGTGGACGAGTTAAAGATCTACCTAATGTTCGATACCAAATTATACGTGGAACTTTAGATACACTTGGTGTTGAAAATCGGAGACAAGGTAGATCTAAATACGGAGCAAGGAAACCACAGGACTAAATCGGAGGATCGAGAATGGGACGGCGTAATGTTGCGGTCAAGCGAGAGGTATTGCCTGATCCAAAATTCAATAGTAAACTGGTGAGCAAGTTTATCAACAATCTGACGCAGCAAGGGAAGAAGAGTATTGCCCAACGGATTTTATATTCGTCTATGGATTTGGCTGCCAAACGACTGAGTCAGGAAGGTATAGAAGTCTTCCACCAAGCGGTAAATAATGTAAAACCGGCACTTGAGATTCGCCCCAGGCGGGTTGGAGGCGCAACTTATCAGATCCCGGTTGATGTCAGGTCTGATCGACGTATTACACTCGCCATTCGTTGGCTGGTTGATGCTGCTCGCAAAGGGCGCGGCGAAAGGACAATGGCACAGCGTCTAGCCGGTGAACTTATTGACGCTTTTAATAACGAAGGGGCGGCAATTCGGAAAAAGCAAGACCAGCATCGAATGGCCGAGGCCAATAGGGCCTTTGCTCACTATCGCTGGTGAGACCGAACTAAATAGCTGGTTTTGATTTAGCAAAAATGGAATATGGTTTGAGAGAATGAGTCTGGAGATCACAAGAAATATCGGTATCATGGCACATATTGATGCCGGTAAAACGACAGTTACTGAGCGAATCTTGTTCTACACGGGGAAACTTCACCGTATGGGCGAAGTCCACCATGGAGCAGCTACTATGGACTGGATGGCTCAAGAGCAAGAACGTGGGATTACTATCACTGCAGCGGCAACAACCTGTCATTGGAAAGACTATCGGATCAACGTTATCGACACCCCTGGACATATTGACTTCACAGTCGAAGTCGAGCGATCTCTGCGGGTTTTGGATGGGGCTGTTGCGGTATTCTGTGCTGTCGGGGGCGTAGAACCACAATCGGAAACTGTTTGGCGACAAGCCGACAAATATCAAGTTCCTCGTATCGCTTTTATCAACAAGATGGATCGAGTTGGAGCGGATTACTTTCGTACTGTTGAAATGATGATGGAACGATTGGGAGTTCATCCGGTTCCAGTTCAAATTCCTGTTGGTTCAGCAGAAACCTTCGGCAGTGTTATCGACCTAGTTTCAATGAAGCTAATGAGATGGGATAAAGAAGGGATGGGGCTGAAGATGCACCTATCAGAGATCCCTTATGATCTAGAAGAGACAGCACTACAATACCGCGATCAACTTATCGAAAACGTTGCCGATTGGGACGATGATCTATTAGCGAAGTTTCTTGATGGGGAAAATGTCGGAGAGGACGAAATTCGCCGAGCTTTACGAAATGCGACTCTGAGCAACAACCTAATACCTGTCTTTTGTGGGTCGGCTTTAAAGAATATTGGTATTCAACCGTTATTGGATGGTGTAAACTCCTATCTTCCGTCACCATTTGATGTGCCGGCGATTTCAGGAGTACACCCACAAACAGAGACAGTTGAAGAACGGGCAGCTGGCTTAGATCAGCCCTTCGCTGCTTTGGCGTTCAAAGTTGCAACTGATCCACACGTTGGCAAATTGACCTTTTTAAGGGTTTATTCGGGGCAAATTGAGAAGGGGGCAAAGGTTCTGATTGGTGGCGAAAAAGGTCGTCTGGATCGGATTCTTCAGATGCACGCCAATAAACGTAAAGAACTCCAATCCGTATCTGCAGGTGACATTGTAGCTGCTGTTGGGCTGAAAAACGTCTCAACCGGCGACACGATTTGTGATCCATTAGCTCCGGTTATTCTCGAATCGATGGACTTTCCAGAACCGGTTATTTCACTTGCGATTGAGCCTAAAACCAAAGCTGATATCGAAAAAATGAATTCGTCGCTGGCTCGATTGATTGAAGAGGACCCGACTTTGAGAGTCCAAACTGATGAGGAGACAGGACAGTTATTGCTATCTGGTATGGGTGAGCTTCATTTGGAAATTATTGTGGATCGGCTGTTACGTGAATTTGGCGTTTCTGCTGAAGTCGGCAATCCACAAGTTTCTTATCGAGAAACCATTAGCCGGCATGCTGTTGCTGAGCATAAACACGTCAGACAGACAGGTGGTCGAGGCCAATATGGACATGTAGCAATTGAGGTCTATCCGGTTGAAAAAGGGGAGGGCTTCGAATTTGTCAATGAAATCAAAGGTGGAACAATCCCTAGTGAGTATATCCCTGCCGTGAAAAAAGGTGTTAAACAGGCAATGACTTCTGGAGTCTTGGCGGGCTATCCCGTCACCGATATTGGTGTCCGTTTGTATGATGGTTCTTTTCACCCTGTTGATTCCTCTGAAATAGCTTTTTTGATAGCCGGTTCGTTAGCCTTTAAACAAGCAATGCGAAAAGCCCATCCCCTTTTGCTAGAACCAATGATGAAAACGGAAGTTATTCTCCCCAACGAATATCTTGGCAAAGTGATCGGTGATCTAAATACTCGTCGGGCTCAGGTTCTGGATACAGAACTTCAAACGAAATCGACCACTCGTATCGTTCGGGCATATACACCGTTGGTTCAGATGTTTGGATATATTAAGGCTCTTCGTTCCTTTACTCAGGGGAGAGCAAACTACTCAATGGAATTTTCACACTATAGCAGTGTACCAACAAGTATTGCGGAAGAAATACTTGTCCTTAGGAAGGGCGAATAGCTTAGCTAACTCGTTGAACAGGTCACTTTTAAGCTGAGCCTGTGCATTATTTGTCCAACTATCTATCTTTTAAGGAGTTTTATTAATGGCTAAAGAAGATTTTGATCGAAGTAAGCCTCATGTTAATATTGGCACAATTGGTCATGTGGACCATGGAAAAACAACGCTGACTACCGCTATCACCATGGTACTCTCACAAACTATGGAGAAAGAGTACGTTAGGACCTATGAAGAAATTGATGCAGCTCCTGAAGAGAAGGAACGGGGGATCACCATCAATACCGCTCATGTTGAGTACGAGACTGAGAATCGCCACTATGCCCACGTCGATTGCCCTGGCCACGCCGACTATATCAAAAATATGATCACGGGGGCAGCACAAATGGACGGCGCAATTTTGGTCGTTTCTGCGGCTGACGGCCCAATGCCGCAAACACGTGAACACGTATTGTTGGCTCGTCAGGTAAACGTGCCGAATCTGGCTGTTTTCTTGAACAAAGCCGACATGGTCGACGATGAGGAACTGATCGAATTAGTCGAAATGGAAGTCAGAGAACTGCTGGACGAATATGATTTCCCCGGTGATGATATTCCAATTGTTGTTGGCTCCGCGTTAGAGGCTATGGAGGCCGAGGGGGATCCAGACAATGAGGCCTGCCAGACGATACTCCAACTAATGGAAGAGGTCGACGCTTATATTCCTGAGCCAGAACGAGATGTTGACCGACCGTATTTGATGCCGATAGAAGATATTTTTACCATCTCCGGTCGTGGTACTGTGGTAACAGGTCGAATCGAACGCGGAGTAGTGAATCTTTCTGATAACGTCGAAATCGTCGGGCTTAAAGATACCCAATCAACTGTCGTGACAGGAATTGAAATGTTCCGTAAAAATCTTGACCGCGGTCAAGCAGGTGACAATGCGGGGATTCTGATTCGTGGGGTAGACAGGGAGGAAGTCGAACGGGGTCAAGTATTAGCGCTGCCTGGTTCGATTACGCCACACACTGACTTTCAAGCTGAGATCTACATCTTAGGCAAAGACGAAGGCGGACGACATACTCCATTCTTTAACGGTTATCGTCCGCAGTTCTACTTCCGGACTACGGATGTCACTGGCGTTATGAACTTGCCCGAAGGTGTCGAAATGGTAATGCCGGGTGATAACATTACAATTACAGTCGAACTCACCAAGCCAATTGCTATGGAAGAGCAACTCCGTTTTGCCATCCGCGAGGGCGGAAAAACCGTTGGTTCTGGTGTCGTTACACAGGTTACTAAATAGAACAAGACACTTAAAAAGCTGTAGAGACATATGTCTCTACAGCTTTTGTTGCGTTAGTTTAGGAGGTTGCAGGAGACCGAGGGAATAAATGGACAATCAGAAAATTCGCATTCGTTTGAAGGCTTTTGACTCACGGTTGCTTGACCAATCAGCGAAGCAAATTGTTGACACTGCTAAACATACTGGTGCCGTCGTGGCAGGCCCGGTGCCACTGCCAACAAAGAGACACATTTGGACTGTTCAACGATCAACTTTTGTCAATAAAAAATCGCGTGAGCAGTTTGAGATGCGAATTCACATGCGCCTACTTGATATTCTGGAAACTGCACCCAAAACTGTAGATGCGCTCATGCGACTGGATTTACCCCCAGGTGTAGATGTCAATATTAAGATACTATAAAATATAAAGATGTCGCCTGCAACTGAATTAGCGGTCAGGGATTAGTAGCAGTTTCTTCATTTCCACTAGCCGACTACTAAAATAAGAGTTGAGAATTCACTGTTGAGATTTGGAGACGGATATGGTTGATGGGCTTTTAGGTAAAAAGATTAGTATGACTCAGATCTTCGATGAGTCAGGAGAGGTAATTCCGGCAACGGTGATAGAAGCGGGACCATGCCCGATTGTTCAAATTAAAACTGAAGATCGGGAAGGGTACAATGCAGTCCAACTCGGTTTTGGTGCTAAAAAGGCAAATAAGCTGAACCAACCCAAACAGGGGCATTTCAAGAAAGCGGGTGTGGACTCACAACGCTATCTTCGTGAATTCCGGGTCGCTGACTTAGAAGGTTTAGTAGTTGGCGCCACCATCGATGCAGGCCTGTTTACTGAAGGTGATCTGGTCGATATTACAGGAACTTCCAAGGGCCGCGGCTTCGCCGGAGTTGTAAAGCGTTGGGGATTTAAAGGTGGAAGAGCTTCGCATGGTGACGAGCAGGTTTTGCGACATGGTGGTTCAATTGGACAAAGTGCTTGGCCAGGAAAGGTTTTCAAAGGGGTCAAAATGCCTGGCCGCTACGGGAATAAACGAAGGACAGTACAGAATCTCCAGGTGGTTAGAGTATACGCTGATAGAAATTTACTCGTTGTTAAAGGAGCAATTCCTGGACCTCGGAATGGATTACTGATGATTCGCCAAGCTGTTAAGGGAACAAAATAAGCAGGGGTTGTATTGCTAATAAGCTTAGGATTTCCCCAATTAATTTGAGGTGCAAGTTTTATGTCAACCTTGGATGTCTATAATCAATCTGGAGATGCTGTACGGCAACAAGATGTGCCAGCGGTGTTTAGTGATGCTGAAGTAAATCAGGGTGTTATTCACCAATGTGTCGTGGCTTATCTGGCCAATCAGCGACAGGGAAACGCTTCAACTAAAACCAGAAGTGAAGTTAAGGGAAGTGGGCGTAAGTTGTATCGCCAAAAAGGTACAGGACGAGCGAGAGCAGGAGATGCAAAATCGCCAACTCGTGTCCATGGTGGCGTTGCTTTTGGCCCTCAACCTCGAAGTTATCGTCAGTACCTACCCAAAAAAGTTCGTCGGTTAGGGTTACATTCTGCTCTGGCAGATAAGTTGCAAAGCGAATCTTGCAAGCTGATCGAAGACTTTGGGATGGAAACCCCAAGAACTAAGGATGTAGTTGGCTTATTAAAAGCATTGGATACAGATGGAAAGGCTTTGATCGTACTGGGCGATAACGATCCAAACATCTATCTTTCGACACGAAATATTCCAGGAGTTAATAGTTGCGTTTGGGATCTACTCAATGTGTATCAAGTACTTTGGCATGATAATCTTGTTCTGACAGAAAGTGCCATCCAGAAATTAGAACGGAAATTTACGCAGGTGTAGTCGCGGCGCTAATAAGTTGAGGATTAATTATGGTTGACCCCTATAAGATTATCAAACGACCACTTCTGACGGAGAAGAGTTCTCTGTTACGTGAAATGGATTCACCTAAGTTTACGTTTGTCGTTGATCGAACAGCCAGCAAGAACCAGATTCAGGAAGCCGCAGAAGAGATATTTGATTTAAAGGGGAAAATTAGATCTATTCGTACTATGAATATTCGAGGAAAACCGAAAGGTAGGCTGATGCGCGTCAATCGCGGTCGTACTCCTCACTACAAAAAGGCGATTATTACGCTGAGAAAAGGTGAGACAATCCCGATTTTCGATAGTATTTAGAACTTGTCCCCAACTTAATCGGGGAGAGAGGAGTTCAAGATGGCAGTCAAAAACTACAAACCGGTAACGCCTAGCCGTCGGACAATGACGGGGCATAGCTTTGAAGAGATCACCAGAAGCAGACCTGAAAAATCGCTGACTAAAGGTAAAAAGAGTTATGCCGGTCGGAATGCTGATGGTCGGATTACGGTGCGACGTCGAGGAGGGGGGCACAAACGCCGATATCGAATCATCGACTTCAAACGGGATAAATACGGAATTCCTGCTACGGTGACGACAATCGAATACGATCCCAATAGATCGGCCCGGATCGCATTGCTCACCTACGAGGATGGTGAGAAGCGTTATATTGTTGCGCCACTGGGGGTAAAGGTAGGCGAAACACTTAACTCTGGACCGAATGTTGAGATTCGAGTTGGTAACTCGATGCCGTTAGATCGCATTCCTCCTGGAACCGATATCCATAATATCGAGATGAAACCGGGGAAAGGTGGGCAGTTAGTGCGAAGTGCCGGCGAAGCCGCACAACTTTTGGAACGAGAAGGGAAGTATGCGCGTCTGAAACTACCCTCGGGAGAAATACGCCTAGTGCTGAGTCGATGCTACGCCACGATTGGCCAGGTTGGGAACAGCGACCATGCAAACATCACTATTGGAAAAGCTGGCCGTTCTCGTTGGTTGGGCCGTCGTCCCAAAGTGAGAGGCGTAGCAATGAACCCCCATGATCATCCGCATGGTGGTGGCGAAGGAAAAAGTTCGGGGGGTCGACATCCGGTTACTCCTTGGGGGGTGCCAACCAAAGGATATAAAACACGTAATCGTAATAAGCAGTCGAACCGCTATATTGCGAGTAGAAGAAAATAGGTAAGGAGTCGCTACTATGCCACGTTCCCTAAAAAAAGGACCATATGTAGATCCGAAACTCTTGAAGAAGATTGATCAGATGAATATGTCAGGAACGAAACGTGTGATTCGCACCTGGTCACGGCGGTCGATGATTTCTCCTGAGTTTGTAGGACATACATTGGCAATTCACAACGGTAGTAAGTTCTTCCCGGTTTATATTTCAGAAAATATGGTTGGACATAAACTAGGTGAATTCGCTCCAACACGAACGTTCAGAATGCACTAAGCAACACGATAGGATTGTGGCGAAGGAGTTAGTTATCAAATATGGTTGCACATGCAAGTATTAAAAACGTATCAGTGGCCCCGCGTAAAGCGCGGTTGGTAGCAGATCTGGTTCGTGGTCTGTATGTGGAAGATGCGCTGGATCAGCTGTCATTTATGTATAAAGCGGTCTCACCGGTGGTCCACAAACTAATCCGGTCGGCAATCGCGAATGCACAACAGACATTATCTGATCTAGACACACAAGATCTATTCATTAAGCGAATTTGGGTCGATGAGGGTATGACTCGTCGGTGGATTCGTCCACGTGCTCGAGGGATGGCACACCGGATTCTGAAACGAAAGTGTCACATCACAGTTGAGTTAGACATGGACCGGGATTTAGATACCGAAGATTCGGTGTAGAGGATTATTCTCTTTGCTCGTATAAGTACAATCGCGATTTTATGATCAGGCCAGATGCTATTGATTAGTGGTCAGTTTTTTGTTTTCTAACTTCATTAATTGGCTACTGGAGGGTATGTCCCGACTTGATTGGGGAATCCGGGTCACAGTCGCCACTCAACCAAGCGAAATTAATTGAGGAGACAAAGTCAATGGGACAGAAAACACATCCGCGTGGATTGCGTTTAGGTATTCTAGAAACTTGGGACTCGAAATGGTTTAATAGCCAGGAATACGCCCAATGGCTAAACGAGGATCTCAATATTCGCAAATTTATTAAGGAACACCTCTCTCGAGCTGGCATTGCCAAGGTTGAAATTGAGCGTATTGCGAATCGAACGACGGCTACTATCCATACTGCTAGGCCGGGGGTCGTGATCGGTAGGCATGGCACAGAATCTGACAAACTACAAAAGAACTTGGAAAATCTAGTTGGAAAGCCGGTTAGGGTTGAAGTTCAAGAGGTCAAACGGCCAGAACTTAACGCCCAACTGGTAGCAGAAACGGTCGCACTACAACTCGAACGTCGATCCAATTTTAGACAGGCGATTAAAAAGAATTTAGAGAATTCAAAGCGAGCCGGAGCCGAAGGAGTAAAGATTGCCGTTGGCGGACGGCTTGGTGGCGCCGAGATGGCACGAAATGAATCTGCTATCGTAGGGCGTGTTCCTCTCCACACACTGCGGGCAGATATCGATTATGGTTTTGCTGAAGCCATGACCACCTACGGCAAAATAGGGGTCAAGGCCTGGATTTTCAAAGGTGAAATTATTGGCGATCCATTTGAACAAAGAGAGGAAAGCCAAAGACAAGCTCGAAGTGGTGGCCGTGGACGAGGACCTGGTGGTCGTCGTTTAGGTGATAGTCGCAGTAGTAGAAGAGGGACTGGAGATTTTGGACGTCCTGATAGAAGATCCGACCGCCGTGGAGGTAATCGAGATAGGTAGATTGTGCGAGGAGCACGACGGCAAGTAGCGGGGGACGTCCTGTTGTTTCCCTAACTAGAGTATCTGTCTACGCTTTGGCTCTTCGCGAATGTATACCGGCTTGATCGGAAAAGGGAGAAAATTATATGCTAATGCCAAAGCGTACTAAGTATCGTAAAGTGCAAAAAGGCCGACGTCGCGGGATTCCAATGAAAGGATCTCAGATCACTTTTGGTGAACACGGCTTGCAGGCTCTAGAGTCGGGTTGGCTGACTAGCCGCCAGATCGAAGCAGCTCGTGTAGCAATGACGCGATATGTTCGTCGAGGGGGAAAAGTTTGGCTTAAAGTTTTTCCTCACAAACCGATCACTAAAAAAGCAGCTGAAACCCGGATGGGAAGTGGGAAAGGGGTTCCGGAATACTGGGTGGATGTCATTAAACCCGGACGTATTCTCTACGAGTTGAGCGGAGTACCAGAAGATATAGCGCGTGAAGCAATGCGTCTAGCTGCGCATAAGTTGCCCTTTAAAACTCGCTTTGTGACACGCATGTCCTAATTTTGATTGGGAAAAACTCAACTAAAAGGTAAAAAAGATGACCGCGAACGAAATTCGGGCTAGATCCGATGAGGAGCTTCAAGGCGAAATTCAGGACTTAAAAGAGAATTTGTTTAATCTCAAATTTCGTAGTCGGCTAGCGCAAATTGAAGATCATTCGCAAATTAAGAAAGTACGAAGAGATATTGCTAGAATTAAAACTGTCCTTCGGGAACGTGCCTTACTAAAGCCTCTTGCATGAGTCCAAGAAACAAAAGTTGGGAGATTTTTAAGTTCGTATATGCCGAAGAATTTAGCAGCTTATCAGCTAGATCCGGAGTGGATTGTACTATTTATGCAAGAGGTCTACAGGTTAAATTATAGGAGAAAAAGTTGAGTATGATGGGGAAACGAGGCAAGCCGAAGATTCGTTCTGGGGTTATCACTAGCGACAAGATGGATAAAACTGTGGCTGTTAGCGTCACTAGAAGCTATCAACATCCGTTTTATGGAAAAACTGTTAGAAGTTCGTCCAAAGTGTTGGCTCACGACGAGAATAATGATTGTCAGTTGGGGGACACGGTACAGATTACTGAAAGCCGTCCTTTGAGTAGGCACAAGCGGTGGCGAGTGCAAAAGATTCTGGTGAAAGCCGACTAGCCCAGTGCAGAATTAGCAACCAGTAAGGGGATGCCTTGGAACGAATTAGTAGCCAGTTCTTTTCTAAATGTTATTAACTAACCGTTGGCTACTGGAATTTTAGTCGGGTAAGAGAAACAAGGAGAATCTTATGGTTCAAGTATATACAATACTAAATTCGGCTGATAACTCAGGGGCTAAGCGGCTCATGTGTATTAGAGTACTTGGCGGCAGCCGCCGGCGTTATGCTCGTGTGGGAGATATTGTTGTTGCTAGTATTAAGGAAGCAACCCCGAATAGCCAAGTCAAAAAAGGCGAAGTCGTTCGGGCAGTTGTGGTTCGCACGAAAAAGGAATATCGGCGCCCTGATGGATCTTATGTCAAGTTTGATGAAAATGCAGCGGTGGTGATAGACCCCCAGCTCCAACCACGAGGAACACGTGTTTTCGGTCCTGTGGCACGTGAACTGAGAGATAAAAACTTCACCAGAATCGTCTCTTTGGCACCAGAAGTTATTTAGTTGAGGTACTAATATGGGCGTAGGAAAAGCACACATTAAAAAAGGCGATGCCGTCCTGGTCTTAAGTGGGAAAGATTCTGGTAAGCAGGGAACAGTGCTTCGAGTCAACCCTAGTAAGCAGCGTGCAATCGTGGAAGGATTGAATTTAATCACCCGGCATATGCGCCCCTCTGCTGATTCACCTGAAGGTGGAAGGACTGTAATAGAAGGATCTATTCACATGTCGAACCTGAAGTTGATTTGTCCAAAGACAGGTCAAGCGATTCGAACTAAACGAGCTATTGTTGAAAAAGAGGTCAGCGGGCGAGTGAGGCAGTTTCGAGTTAGGGTTTCTCGAAAGACGGGGGAAGTCATAGACTAAAGAATACTGGATTATCAGATACTGTTAATTTTCTTGCATGATTAGAGGATACATAAGTTGATGAGTACGTTGAGAACGATCTATACGGATGAAGTAGTACCTGCATTGCAACAGCGTTTTGGCTATAAATCTCCAATGCAACTTCCCAAGTTGCAGCATATTACACTCAATATGGGCGTTGGAGAGGCAGTGCAAACACCAAAACTACTGGAGAATGCAGTCGAGGAATTGTCACTGATCGCGGGGCAACGTGCAATGGTTACCCGGGCCAAAAAATCGATTGCAAATTTTAAGATTCGTGATGGAATGCCAATTGGTTGTAAAGTAACGCTTCGTCGAAACCGAATGCATGAGTTTTATAATAAGCTTGTCAACGTCGTTATACCACAAATACGTGACTTTCGAGGTGTCTCACCTAACGCATTTGATGGACGTGGAAATTATTCCTTAGGCTTGCAAGAGCTGATTATTTTCCCCGAAATCGACTACGACAAAGTTAGCGAAGTTCGTGGCTTGAATATATCGATTGTCACCACGGCTAAGACAGACGAAGAGGGGCGGGAATTCCTAAAAATGATGGGGATGCCGTTTAGGGAATAAGCATATCCTCAGTTTGATTGGGAATTAGATATCCGGGATTTGGAGTTGGGCAGCTGCCTTTGCCTAATCAGAGAAATCAGATATTAGTGACTAGAAGGTGGTCACCGCCGACTACTGAAAAAGGAGTATTTAAGTGTCGACAAAAGCACTGGTAGCAAAACAAAAGCGTGAGCCCAAATTTTCAACACGGAGATATAATCGCTGCGGATCTTGTGGCCGCGCGAGAGGTTTTCTGAAAAAGTTTGGATTATGCCGGATCTGCTTTCGGCTTTTCGCTCGAGCCGGACAAGTTCCTGGTGTCAGAAAAGCCAGTTGGTAAAAGGATAAATAGATGTCAATGACAGATCCGATTGCGGACATGCTGACGCGGATTCGCAATTCAAATCAGGCATTCCATGAACGCGTAGAAATTCCGGCTTCCAAAGTGAAGGTAAATATCGCCCGAGTTTTGCACGAAGAAGGCTTTATTCGTAGTTATCGAATTGTTGAGGATCAAAAACAGGGGATTATCCGGATCTACTTAAAGTATTCGGACACTGAAGAACGTGTTATCTCAGGCATAGACCGCATTAGCAAGCCAGGCCGTCGGGTCTATGCGACCAAGTCAACGTTACCACGTGTTTTTGCTGGATTAGGCCTCGCTATTTTATCGACCTCGATGGGTGTTATGACCGATAAAGCCTGTCGAAAAGCAAACATTGGAGGAGAGGTCCTTTGCCGAGTATGGTAAAGGATCTCTCTATTATAGAACGAGGAAAAAAATGTCACGTGTTGGCTATCGACCAATCGAAGTTCCATCAAATGTTAAGTTGAATCTCAACCGGTCAGATATTGTGGTCGAAGGCCCAAGAGGAAAATTGAACTGGACGGTACCAAATGGGATCCGTCTAAACATTGAGGGAAATACAGTTACGCTAGAACGTGAAAATAATCAGCGACAGTATAAATCTTTGCACGGTCTATCAAGAAGTCTCATCGCCAATATGGTGATAGGTGTTTCTGAAGGATTTCAGAAGAAACTACGTGTGGTTGGTAACGGGTATCGTGCTGAAGTCAATCGCCAAAAGGAGTTGGTGCTGAGCGTTGGTTATTCTCACCCCGTCACTTATTCTCCACCAGATGGAATCGAAATTGCGGTCGAACCGCCCGAAAGTGTAGAAGGCCAACCTCATATTCCTATCGTCGTGAGTGGAATTGACAAGCAACTTGTTGGACAGGTCTCTGCTACCATTCGCCAGGTCAAGAAGCCCGAAGCCTATAAGCCGTCTAAAGGAATCCGTTACGATGGTGAACGAGTCCGAATGAAAGAAGGAAAGGCAAGAGTTTAAATCCGGAAAATTACCTTTATACTAGTACACGTTTCACTATTTAGGTTGACGGCTAAGGGAGATTATCATTGAATCAAGTTAAAAAGAAGCGATTGGCAAATCGGAGACGAAAAGCACGCGTTCGTTATCGAGTGACGCGGGCAGGTAATAAACTACGGCTATCGGTGTTCAGAAGCCTTCAGCATATTTATGTGCAGATTATCGACGATGTCAATGGCAAAACACTAGTTGCAGCTTCAACATTATCACCGGAACTGAAAGGCCTTTCAGCTACAGGAAACATCGAAGCAGCCCAAAAAGTTGGTGAATTGGTAGCCCAAAAAGCTAAAGCTTGTGAAATTGAAACAGTTACTTTCGACCGCGGTTCAAACCTATACCATGGACGGGTCAAGGCGCTTGCGGACGCAGCCAGAGCAGGGGGCCTAAAATTCTAGGAGGTTTATGTTGGTAGAGAAAATTAATCCAAGTCAACTGGAACTAGAAGAACGATTAATCGGCATCAACCGAGTAATGCGTGTCCGAAAGGGTGGACGAACACCGAGTTTCAACGCCATAACCGCGGTTGGCGATCACAACGGTATAGTCGGTCTGGGGTTTGCAGGTGCAAACGATGTGCCTTCGGCAATTGCCAAGAGTATGACTGATGCACGAAAGAATCTGATCCGTATCCCTTTGATCGACGGTACGATTCCGCACGAAATCATTGGTAGATTCAAAGCCTGTAATGTCCTCTTGAAACCAGCGGGATCTGGTACTGGCGTCATTGCTGGGCCAGCGACGAGAATTATTTTGGAATATGCGGGTGTCAGTAATATTTTAACCAAACGGATCGGTAGCCGAAATCTGAAAAATATCGCAGAGGCGACAATGCAAGGGTTAAGAAGCCTTAAAAGGATAGAAGAGGTCGCTCGGTTACGCGGCAAAAGTGTGGACGAATTACTAAATTAGTGCCTAGCCTAGCCTTCGGCCAGCTCACTTAAGCATAACCCGGCGGAGTTCTTTCAACATGAAACTAAATCAACTACAACCATTCTCTGGGGCGCGGCAGTCTAAAAAGCGCATTGGTCGCGGAGACGCTTCCGGGACAGGTGGGACAGCAGGCCGAGGTCATAAAGGCCAAAAATCGAGATCAGGCGGAAGCATTCCAGCTTGGTTCGAAGGTGGTCAAATGCCCCTCGTGCGTCGGCTTCCGAAACGCGGCCCCAAGCGAACAGCTCACAAACGCATTGAATATGATATCGTCAATTTGGGAACCTTGAATCAGTTTGACGATGGTGAAGATATCACGCTGGACCGGCTTATTTCTGCCAGTCTAGTTGCACCTAGAAACCCAAAAGTCAAAATTCTAGGTGAGGGAACGCTTGAAAAGCAATTGACAATTCATGCACACCGATTTTCCAAATCAGCGATTCAGGAAATTGAATCAAAAGGCGGTAAGATCAAGGTTATCTAGGTGATTCAAGCATTTCGTAACGCCCTCAAAATCCCCGAACTTCGCCAGCGTCTCTTTTTTACTGCCTTGTTGCTGTTTGTATATCGGATTGGAGCACATATTACGTTACCTGGAATTGATGATGCGGCCTTAGCCAACTGGTTTGATCAGCAATTAGAAGCTAGCGAAGCCGGTAAAAACATTGTTGGTTTCATCAATCTTTTCTCCGGTGGAGCTTTCAAGCAGATGTCGATCTTTGCACTCGGGATTCAGCCCTATATTAGTGCCTCGATTGCAATGCAACTACTAGCTGTGGTTATTCCTTCTTTAGAGAAACTATCCAAAGAGGATGGTGGACGGAAAAAAATCACACAATATACACGATATGGAACAGTGATCTTGAGTGTGGTGCAGGGCTTTGCAATTACCACTATGCTGAAAAGTTGGGGGGAGGGTGATTCGATCGTAACCAACGCCAGCATCGGCTGGACTTTGCTGGTGGTGATAACCTTAATGGCAGGTACAGCCTTTGTGATGTGGCTAGGAGAGCAGATCACGGAAAGGGGTATCGGTCAAGGGATTTCGATTATTATTACCGCTGGGATTGTCGCCGCCGCTCCGTCCGGAGTTCAACGGCTTTTTGCAGATTTGATGGCAGGTAGGGTTGGCTTACCACAAGTGGCTGTGCTTATCCTACTGACCGTAGTTGCAATCATGGGAACAGTGTTTATTACGCTTTCTGTCAGACGAATTCCGGTTCAGTACGCTAAACGAGTTGTGGGACGCAAGGTTTTCGGTGGACAAACAACCCATATTCCTTTGCGTGTTAATATTGCTGGGATGATCCCGATTATCTTCGCTGTTACGCTAATGCAGTTTCCGGGAATCATATTTGGGTTTCTACGACGGTTAATGCCAGATTCGTCCTGGATTAACGGAGTTCAAGTCTGGTTTGGGCCAACGCGTCCACTGTATTATATTGTCTACTCTTCGCTCATTATTGGTTTTACTTATTTTTACACGGCAGTTCAAATTAACCCTGTCGATATGGCAGATAATCTACGTAAACACGGCGGCTTTATCCCCGGCGTTCGGCCCGGAAAAAGAACCGCGGAATACATCAATAACATCCTAACTCGGATTACTTTACCTGGAGCCGTGTTTTTAGCTGCCATTGCGGTGATTCCAATGATTTTTCAACAATGGTTAAAAATCGGGACTATGGTACAAGGGGCTTCTTTGCTGATTGTTGTTGGTGTTGCATTGGACACGATGAACCAAATTGAATCTTACTTAACCACTAGGCATTATGATGGTTTCTTGAGAGAAGGCCGAATGAGAAGCCGGAGAGGATAAGAAATTATGAAAGTTCGCGCTTCGGTCAAAAAAATGTGTGATCAGTGTAAAGTCATTAAAAGAAAAGGGATAATTCGTGTGATTTGTCCCGTTAATCCCAAGCACAAGCAACGGCAGGGGTAAGCAGGAGGCTAGGATAGGATTATGGCAAGAATTGCGGGTGTCGATTTACCACGTAACAAGCGGGTTGGTATTGGACTGACATATATCTTCGGTATTGGTCGGACAACTGCGTCTCAAATTGTCTCAGATTTAAAAATAGATCCGTCCGTTAAAGTCGCTGATTTGACTGAGAATGAAATCAGTTTGATTCGTGAGGAGATTGGTCGTAAGCACGTTGTGGAGGGAGATCTAAGGCGAACTATTGACCAAAATATCAAACGCTTAAGCGATATTAGTGCCTATCGTGGATTACGACATCGCCGAGGTTTGCCGGCTAGAGGGCAGCGAACTAGTACCAATGCCCGAACCCGTAAAGGCCGGGCTAAAACAATTTCCGTTGACCGTAAGGCGAAGGAAATTGGTCGTAAAGCTTAACTGAGGACGTTGATTCGAGTCGGACCGTTGCATTTTTCAAGTAAGGAGTAAGAGTTGAAACGATCATCGGGTAGATCTAGAAGAAGAGACAGAAAAAATATTCCTGAAGGTATTGCTCACATTCAAGCAACTTTCAACAATACTATTATCACTATTACTGATCCGAGCGGGAATGTACTAGCCTGGGCTAGTGCTGGTACAGATTTTAGAGGCTCACGCAAGAGTACCCCGTTTGCTGCAGGTCAAGCTGCAGAAGTCTGCGTTCAAAAAGCGAAAGACCATGGTATACAGCGTGTTCAGGTTAAGGTCAAAGGCCCAGGTTCTGGCCGTGAGTCTGCAATCCGCTCCATTGCAGCAGCAGGACTTGTAATTACATCCATGCAAGACGTTACCCCCATTCCACATAACGGTTGCCGACCACCAAAGCGTCGACGCGTCTAGGCAATCAGTTGAAACATTGTCTTGTCATCGCTGACTCGAATAAGGTCGTTCTCTAGGGTTGGGACGCCTGCGCTGACATTTCTGAGCTACCTTCCAGATTCATATAGAGATCTATTTGATCAACTAATACGGGGGAATAATGATTGGGTTAGAAATAACAAAGCCAANGCGCCTTCTNGCTGAACAAGAGACTTTAAGGCCAAATTACGGCAAATTTATCGCAGAACCGTTGGCTAGAGGGTTCGGTACAACAATCGGCAACTCATTGCGGCGGGNTTTGCTTTCCAGTATTGAAGGTGCGGCTATTGTTGCCGTGTCTATTGATGGTATTAGCCATGAATATGATACCATCGAAGGTGTACGCGAAGATGTTGTACAGATCATCCTCAACCTAAAAGCCATTCGTTTTCTTGTTTACATTGAAGACCCGATAACCCTGCATCTGCACGCCGANGGATCTGGGGAAGTAACCGCCGCAGACATTACTCCCAGCGGGCAAGTTGAANTGATTAACCCCGACCAGCATATTGCCCACTTAGACCGATGTGATAGTTTGGATATTCGGCTGAGANTTCTCCGTGGTCGTGGCTATGCGCTGGCGGGCGAACCGCTGGAAGATAATCTCGCTGAAGGCGTAATTCCGATTGATGCCAAATTTTCACCAGTTAATAAGGTTGACTTCAAAGTTGAAGAAACCCGGGTTGGACATATTACCAATTTTGACCGATTGTTGCTAGAGGTCTGGACTGACGGGAGTCTGACGGCCAAAGACGCCGTTACGGAGGCGGCGAAAATCCTGTTAGATCAGCTTAACCTATTCACCAATTTTGACGAACACTATGTCGAGCCAATTGAAGTGGTCGATGAAGAGAAGATACAGCGCGACAAGTATCTCAGCAAGCCGGTTGCGGAACTTGAATTGTCGGTTCGTTCCGCTAACTGCNTAGAGGCATCTCAGATCACGACAATTCGAGATCTGGTAGTTCATACCGAACAGGAGATGCTGAAACAGCGGAATTTTGGGAAAAAATCGTTAATTGAAATTAGAGAGATACTCTCTGAAATGGGGCTACATCTAGGTATGGATCTTGATGATGACTAGTATTTCGTCAGTTTACTGTCATGGGCGAATCGTAGAGAAGGTTTCTGTTCACATACTTTCGCAGTCAACGTAAGAGGTAATTATGAAATGAGACATAGGAAGAGTGGTCGCAAACTAGGACGAACTTCGAGCCACCGTAAAGCACTATTGCGAAATTTGGCGACCGCCTTGTTCGAACATGAGCAAATTAGGTCCACGCTGCCGAAATGTAAAGAACTCAGGAGTTATGCCGAAAAACTGATTACTTTGGCTAAACGTGGGGATTTGCATGCCAGGCGCCAAGCGGCACAAGCAATTTTTGGGACAAATCTACATACCCGCTCCAAGGGTAAACACGATGTGTTACGGAAGTTGTTTGACGAAATTGGTCCACGCTATACTGACCAAAATGGCGGCTATACACGAGTCGTTCGCGCTGATGTTAGAAAAGGTGATGGGGCTCAGATGGCTTACATTCAGTTAGTTTAGGTCTCTTTGATCTAATATCGAATGGGATTGAAGTCATTGAGGGACTAAAAGTTAGCTACGGCAAACGCTATTCATCCCAAGGTAAAGAAACTCCTAAGCGTTGGCTGGCAGTTCGTGCGCTCGTTTGTTCTGTTTCTCCGTAGCGAATACCTTTCTGACGATGGAAAGCAAACTGTTCTTCTTCAATTGCTCCGGGTAAAAGGGCTTGATCTGTTCCAGGTAATGGCCGATAAGTTTCCCTGACATCTCGAACCATCCGATCAACTTCAGCAAAAAATAACTCCTCCGGTACAACCGTGCCGATATGAATTGCCAGCACCATTCCGCCCATTCTAGCCCCAAGCCACTTTTCTTGTACCGTTTCATTTTCAGGTGAGGTAAATCCGGTCAACCCTCCCCCTAATAGACTAGCGATGGCCGTATAGCCAATACTCTTGAAAAAAGCCGCGGGAATTAGCGAAAGGAGTTGGTCGTATGTTTCACCTCGCTGGTAGTCGGCCATGATGCATGTTGCGGCGTCAAGTACAACGGGTGGTTCATTTTTACCGGGAATAGCAAAGCTGATTGGTGGATTACCGAAGTAGCCAAGTTGCGGTTTATCCCCGTTTCGACCAGCCTTTCCTTGACCTTGNTAGCCTTGTACAGAGAAGCCAATACAACCAGCATCCAGGCAGATTCGAGCATAATGCCCTGCTGATCCGTAATGTCCAATATTCCGCACCAAGCCTAAGCCAACGCCGACCTCCTGAGCCTTGGCGATTGCTCGTTCGGCTGCACGAACCATTGGCAGATAACCAAGCGTGCCATCCCCGTCTAAAACAGCCGATGTTGGTGATTGACTGAGAGTCTGTAGATCAGGCTTGGGATTTAAACTGCCGTTTTCAAAACCGCCACAGTAGCCATTAACAGTTCGAGTACCATGAGAACGAACACCTCGCAGATCAGAATTGACCAGTAAACGGCTAATCAGTTGGGCGTGTTCGCTAGTCAAACCCGCCCGCTCAAAACAGGTGGTCGAAAATCTCAACAACCGTTCTTCTTCAACTAAAACATAAGATTCTGGTGGTCTATTCATAAATAACTCCTTAATTAATCTTCCAATTTATGAAACTCAAAATAGATTCTCAATCCCAATCAATTCAGATCGATCTGATCAAGACAGAGTAGAAGAGAATGCGGAGACATCCGCTTCACNCAAAGCCCAAATATCCGTCAGTCAAACGGAGTTGATTGGAAATAGGAATCATCATAGATCTCGTGAGAACGAATGTACGATTCTGCTAAGTCTATGGCCAGACGGTCGAGGGCCAAATACCAACCTGCTCTAAAGTGCGCTTTTTGACCTTACAGATCATGGTATAAGCCGGATCAAAAACGTTACCTACATCATATTCTATACATTGACCAAGTAGGATATGGGCGGCAGATTTCTCTAGCCCCAAATCGACCAACCAACAGACCATTTCCGTCGTAGCATGTTGTAGCGCTTGGTCTAGCGGTCGAGCATTACCTACAGTCATGATATAGTTCTGGTTCTCGGCCCTAGGCCAGCCAATACNCCTTCCTTTTATAAGTTGCACCGTAAACTGAACGTCGAAAGAAATTTCGATGCCAGTACCGACGATCTCGCCATCGCCCTGGACTGCATGACCGTCACCCAGATAAAATAACGCACCTGGAACAAAGACCGGAAAGTAAACCGTAACGCCTTCGGCAAATCCTCGATAGTCCATGTTACCACCGTGAGTAGCGGAGGTAGCAGTTGAAATCGATTGTCCTCTAGGCGGNGCTACACCGAAGCAACCGACCATTGGCTCCAACGGTAGATGGAGGTTGGAAATTTGGTTCTCTGGTGATATTAGCTTGGCCGTCCACGTCTCAAGGTTGATTTCCCACTCTGCACTGCCGTTAGATGGCATTTGTGAGGCCACATAGTGTGGATCGAGTACATTAGGCGCAATGGTCGTAGAGGTTCGTCCAATCTTACGGGTGGGGGAAAGGCGGTCAAAGCGGATCGAGACGGTATCTCCTACTTCTGCGTCTTGGATCAAAAAAGGGCCTGTTTGTGGATTGCCTCTAGGTGTTACTTGTTGGTCTTGTCCATCCCGCCCCGCACTATCGACTGTCGTCGTCACAACCGTGTCTTCACTTTGAATTTCGAGTACAGGAGGGTATGTTCCGATTGCAGTGTAATATACCGTTGGCTGAAAATGGTGAACTGCCATTTTTTTTCCTTAAAAGCCTGACTGTGTTTAGCAGTACTATTTTATCATGATTGCAGAAAAATTCAAATACACTTGCTGGTATATACAGGGATTGTGATATAATTTGNAGCTTTTTTCTTCATCAACAGTCGAAANCGTCGTTTACTCACNGTTCCTATTAGATAGTCCATATTTCTACAGGTTGTTTCGTGAAAAAACATAGCGTTATTCGTCTAGGTGTTATTGGCCCTGGTGGGGCTGGTAGAGGAAATACCCTAGCTCTAGTATCTAGCGGTCAAGTCGAACTCGTTGCTGCTACTGATACTAACGAGCAGAGCTTAGACCACCTCGAAAATGCGTTGAGAGAGCGGGTAGAAGGCTACAAGNAAAATAGCTTTANCCGTTATACTGGCGAGTATGAGTTCATCGAAATGCTAAACCAAGCAGATCTAGATCTGGTTGGTGTTTTTTCTCCACACTCACTACACGATATCCATGCCCGATTTGCACTTCGTGCTAACTGCCATGTGCTGGTTGAAAAACCGATGGCGAATCTTGTAGGAGACGCTATTGCCCTTACTAAACTGGCAATTGGTCGGCAACGACATCTGGCAATCGGTTACCAACGACACTTCCAAAGCACCTATTTGGCTGCCAAACAAGCTCTCGTAGATGGGTTAATTGGAGAAGTTGAGCAGTTCGATGTTTATTTGGCGCAACGTTGGGCCGGTCGAGGCTGGCGAGGTGANCCTCGATTTTCAGGTGGGGGGCAACCAAACGATTCAGGCAGTCATCTGCAAGACATCATATTGTGGGTAACAGAACTGTTACCTCAGACCGCTTATGGCACAACTAGTTTTGAGTTCGAAGATAACGAAGGGAATCTCATTCAAAAAGCGGTTGAAATCAATTCCAGCACTACTATCACTATGGAGAACGGAGCAACCGGCACAATCAATATCGTCGGTAATACTAAGCTAGGCTTCGAGGAATGGATTCGACTAAAAGGTGAAGCCGGCATACTAGAAGTCAAAAATGGTGTACGCTTTATCCCCAACAGTGGTTCTCCACAGGAGCTTAGCCCGACTCGGCCTGACAACTATCCTAAAAATAAAATTGATCAGATCATCGGCTTGATTACCGGTAACTATACGACCAACTATGCCTCCGGCATAAACGGGGTGCGAGCTAGCTGGCTGACCAATACAATTATCGAAGCGGGAAAAGGAAGTAGTGCCCAACATCCAATTGACTGTGATCGATTACTGGAANGTGAGGGCTATACACGTAACGAGGTCCGCCACTTGATTCAAGAATGTAGTCGTCGTCAAATGTTTTAATTGTGATAGTTGAGTTGGTGTTGGTTTAATCTCGCTAAGTAGACTAACCTTTAGATACTTTAGAAGTGGGAGTTAAGAAAATGAAGTTTATTCGTTGTTGTCTGACAATCTTTGTGGGAATGCTATTATTCATGGCTTTGGGTTGCTTGCCTTCAATGACCGGTGGAATGGGACAAGCAAAAAAGCTAGTAACTGAAAAAGACTACCAAGGTGCAATCGATATCTATCAAAACGTTATTGAAACTAAATCCGGTACNGGACAAGCGCGACAAGCACAATTGGAGATNGGAGAACTCTATCTTAAAACAATGCAACGNCCCGAACAGGGGATAGCTGTATATAAAGATCTAATCGCTCAATCTACCGAAAGTGCGGAAGCAGCGGAGGCTTATTATCGGATTGGTATCCACTATTTTAGGGTCGAACAATATCAGGAAGCACAAGAAGCTTTTAACCTAATAGTCAACCGATTTCCCCAACTGGAGTTGAGCAACAACGCACAGCTGATGTTAGCCAAGAGTTTCGAGAAAGCGCAGCAATACGAGAAAGCAGCCGAAGTTTATGATAACTTCGCGGTTAGAAACCCAAAGAGTAAGCGGGCAGCAGATGCCTTAATACTAAAGGCTAAAATTCAGAAAGGCCATCTGGGTGAAGAAAGAGAAGCTGAGCGAACCTATCAACAGGTAGTCAAAAAATTCGGCAAAGTGACGGGGTTAAGCGAACAACTGGATGAAGCCAAATTGGAACTCAAATCTATGGGTGCTTTTATTCCCAAACCCGAAGACCCAACCCAGACGCCAGTAGGGCAAGCAATGGAACGGCAGCGTCAACGATTGGAGCGAGATCGTCCTAAAAATTCCGAACGGAGTCGAGCCGTTATGGGAATGGGGCAAGACTCGGGTTTTGGAGTCACAGCGGAAGAGGTAATGTCGTACTTTGGATCAATTCAAGGTGATGAGCAGGGCACATACTACGATGCGATGCTGATGATTGCAAATATGCAATTCCAAGAAGAGAGTTACCGGGATGCAGGTGCGCTATATTTCAGAGCCCTCGAACTTGCCAGAGTCGATCAAGGGAAAATCGATCCCTACGCTTACCTCCGATTATCAATTTGCTATCGGAAAGTTGGCATGAGTATACGGGCACAGGAGTTAATGCGCCAGGCAATTCGCAAAGACAAAGAGGTTCTTAACGCGGTGATCCGTTCTGGTGAGAACCAATATGCCAACGATGAGTATGAAAAGGCGATTGAAACTTACAAGTCGATTCTGGGCTTTAATCGAAGTGCAGACCCCGATATCTACTGGCATATAGCTTTGGCTCACAAGAAGATGAAAGATACCGAAAAAGAGGTAGAATATCTCGAGAGAGCAGTCGTCTCCAATCCAGAGTCTGAAGATGCCCTGCAGAGTTTAGCCGAAGCGTTAAACTATCGAATGAAAGAACGGACACGTGCTGGCTATTACCAGGATCTGGTTGAAGGAAAGGGAAACAGCTACGAAGTTCAGATGGAACTGGCAAATGTGTCTGGTCGGTATGGCCAATACTCAAAAGCTAAATCTCGCTATAACAACGCTTCGCGGATCGCGCAACGCGAATTGGACAAAGCCGANAACGAAGCCGATAAAAAGTCGCTGCGAAACAAACTGTTACATGCCAAGATTCAAGCAGCAATGACCAGCTATGAAACCGGTAAACCAGAAGATGGTGAACAGGTAATCCAAGCACTGGCAGAAATCAATCCCAACCATGCGATGCTGGATTATGCCAAAGGTAGAATTGCGATTTTTAATCAGGATAGTGAGGGAGCAATTTCGGCTTTTACGACCGCACTAGAAAAAAATCCACGTCTTGGTGTGGCCGCGGCTGGTCTGAGTGATGTATATTTTCAGTTGGAGAACCCGGCGGATGCGATTNCAGTACTGGAGCAGTATCTAACTAAAAATCGGTACGATCGCGAAGTTCGCAAAAAACTGCATGCTCTGAAAATCCAATCGACACCAGATTCCGAGAAAACAGACCAACCGAACCAAGAATCTGAAACTTCCCCTGAAACAACAGGTGAAACACAATAGCGAAACCGTCGGCTCAACTTCCCGACAATATTGTTCCTCTACTAAACAAAGTTGTTGAGGGATTTGAGTCAGTTTTGCGAAGCGACCTGACCGGTATCTACTTACATGAGTCGTTGGCGATGGGATGCTTCAACCCCACGCAAAGCGATGTTGATTTTCTGGTAATAGTGGCTAAGGCCATGTCGCNACCTCNGAAAAGGGAGATTATNCATCTACTTCAGCAGTTACAACCAGAATTCCCACCTAAATAAGAAGGTGGTGAATGAGGACTGAACAACGTAGAGNCACAATTTCTTTCCCTAATTGATCAAGCTTTGTTAGTCTATACCGCCGAAAAAAGTGATACCGAAGCATGGAACAGAACGTTGTTAGAAACGTACGGTCAGTTTATGACGACCGAGGTTAAAGAGGCTTGGCAATGAAGAAGCCTATCATTGCCATCGTTGGACGACCAAATGTTGGCAAATCGTCTCTGTTTAATTTGCTGGCACGGCGAAAAATTGCTGTTGTCCACGACATGCCAGGCGTCACCCGAGATCGGATCTATGCTGATGTTACTTGGGGGGACAATCAATTCACCATTGTCGATACAGGTGGACTAGACCCNACTCCAATTGACGAACTGATCGATTTGGTTCAGATTCAAGTGGAGGCGGCTTTAGCTGAGGCTGACGCAATCTTTTTTTTAGTTGATGTTCGAGATGGGATCATGCCACAAGACGAAATTGTGGCGGCTAAGCTACGACAAACCAATAAGCCGGTCTTCTTGATAGTTAACAAAGTTGACAGTCAAAGATGGGTGGATGTAGCCGCCGATTTCTATGAATTTGGACTCAATTCCCCATACTCGATTTCTTGTACGCAAAATCTGGGCGTGGATGNCTTAGTTGAAGATATGTTGTCGGTTTTACCAGATCCGGTTGATTTGCCNGATCGCCNGCCAACACCACTAAAAATTGCCATTGCAGGTCGACCAAACGCAGGTAAATCATTATTGATCAATACGATTCTGGGTGAGGATCGAATGATCGTCAGTGATATCCCCGGCACGACGAGGGACGCTATCAACATTCATTTTGTCTACCAGCATATTCCTTTTGAATTGATTGATACAGCTGGGATGAGACGAAAATCTTCAGTAACAGAGAAACTAGAAAAATCGAGTGTACAACGGGCAATTCGAAGTATTCGGCAAAGCGACATCGCTTGGCTAGTTCTGGATGCGACTCGAAAAATCTCACGACAAGACAAAATAATCGGTGATTTTATCGCCAAGCAAGGTACATCTTGTGTGATTGCCGTCAATAAATGGGATCTAATCGAAAAAGACAATACGACTTTCAATCAGTTTGCCGATAATGTCTATCGAACGTTTCCTCAATTGACCTATGTGCCCTTGGTTTTTATCTCGGCCAAAACAGGACAAAGGGTCAATAAGATGCTAGATGTCAGTTTGGAGATTCATCGNGCGGCTTCTACACGAGTCCCGACACCAGATCTAAACGACCTCTTGACAGATTTGAAGAATCGGCGACAGCCNCCACACGTTGGAAGATTCCGTCCAAAATTGAGGTATATCACACAAGTCGAGATTCAACCACCAACATTCTTAATTTTTGGAACCAACACTGACAAGTTACAAACCCATTATGAATCTTACATTATCAACAATATTCGTCAAGCCTTCGGTTTTGAAGGAGCTCCGATCCGCGTTTTCTACCGTGCCAATGCGAAGTTTCGAAAAGGAGGAGTAAAATGATCCTCGTTGAAGTTGCATTTGTCTCTGTAGATGCGGCCGGGTCACCAGTTGTATTCCTGCGGGATGTAGATAGAGAAGAAAAGAGATTACTGCCTATTTGGGTTGGTCAGGGTGAAGCCATTGCAATTCACCTGCAGTTGAAGGAGGAAATTCCACCTCGTCCTTTTACCCATGACTTAATGAGAAATATCATTGAAGCTTTATCGGCCAAAGTTGAATCCATCCATGTTCATAGTTTAAAAGATCGGACTTTTTTTGCCCTCATCAACTTAACCGTTGGTGATAAAACAATGCAGATCGACGCGCGTCCAAGCGATAGCATTGCACTCGCATTAAGGGTAAATGCCCCTATTTTCGTAGAAGAAGAGATCATCGACAAAAATAGCTTTGCAGAAGACGATCTAACAGAAAAAAAGGAAGCCAGTTCTCTTGAAGATCTGGACGATGAAGACCTGGGACGTTTTACAGTCTAACCTTTAGCTGGTGCGACTTCGATAGGCTTAGATCCATAAGGCCTATGGCTGAATTTGAAGGCTTACCGCTCAAGATCCAGCAATTAGCGGAGGATCAACTAAACTCGCTTTCAATCCGGTTTTGTGCTGTCGGTGGCTCGCAAGTTTTTCAACCCGATTTCGTTCTGNTGACAACCAATCGAATTTTGGTTCTAGCAGAGCAAAGCATTGGACTCCTCTCCTACGCCGCCGTTCGTTGTAATTTGGACTTTCAGCAGATCACGTCTCTTACAGTAGAGCAAACGCTTTGGCAAAAACTAACCTACCAATCTCGCTTGAAAATTGAAACCGCCCAAGAGATCTATTTTGTCAATGGCTTAAGCTTACCAGATGCCAAGAGAATCATAACACTGATTGAAAGCTAAGCTCGGTCCAAAGAATTACTGGAAAAACTTCAATGAAGCAAGAACCCAATACCTTGGTGTTGTGCNAATCAGTAACGCTTTNCTACCATCACCACACCTGGTAACTGCTATATACAGATACTTCGTTNATGCAGGTTTTTATCGTGTTATGAAGAATAACTCCTTTCTAATGCTGCATGCAGCTGAAGTAGGTTACAATTGGAAGTTAGTTGGTGAATCAACCGGATAGCCATAAGTCCAGAAGGAAGCGTGTGATTACCATTACAAGACAGTATATAGGCATCTTTGGGCGATTTCCCTTTGGCAAACCCATACCATCTACGGTTACGATACCAAAATCGAGAATATCCTATCGGTGTGCATTCTTCATAACTGNTCCTGTGCAAACAGGACAAGCTAGACAGCATGTTCTACTACGGCATCGCCTCTTCTNGATTTTTGACCCCTTTATGTTGCCCCGGTAAAGAGAGTAGATTAGGAAGAGCTAGATTGGAATCCAGGTTTTATTTGAAAAAACCAGTTTTGACCCACCATTAACGCGTATGTTGCCCTACATACGGCCCTAAGTTAGGATTGTGGGTTGCGGTAACGGGATTTCTGAGTCAAGNGGAAAGTAAGGGCGTTTTAATCTTTGGTATGGCAGATGGCCGGTGTTGGGCCTGATGTATCGTGAATGAAACTGGNAACTTCTTGCGGATAGGTAGGTTGATAGTTCATCGGGTTTGTGACCACAATAAACTTGCTTCGTGCCGTTTCTATTCCAACTAAACTGTTCATCCCGCCATTCATAACTGCCATAAGTGGTAATTAAGATCTGGTTTGGCTTGCCTCTAATACTGCTGTCGCGCCCATATCACCCTTAATTCCATCCCAGATTCCACCTGAATAAGAGAACTGTCCTAGATGCAACATCTTAACTTTACCTTCAACCCGGATCGCTTTTCCCCATTAATTGTGGTGCAACCAACAACAAAAATTAGGTAATCTGCCGCCGACTGGTGGTGACAAATACCAGATTATGCGTCATGATCATCAACTCGGCATTGATGCTTCTGCAGTCATGTATCCAAATTATGCCTAAGACTGGTGGTAACAATCGTCCTGTCGCGCGCCCCAGCTGGTTTTTTACTCTCTGCTTCTGAGATTTACTTTAAACGGGCTTGGGCTAACATCTTTGATTTCTTACCCTTATCATGGATAAATCAACACAAATCTTCTACCCGGCGTGCTTTTAATCGTAGTAGGCCACGGGCTAGCCATTTTTAAATCTGTGATTAACTCTTATTGATTCTAATCCAGATTTGACCGACGAGAAATCCACCAATCTTGCCTCCATAATGGCGTTTATCAATCTCAAGTTGAAAATGAAAGCAGAATCAACCCTCGAAAACTATCCGTCACAAGTCTAATCAATCAGAAAGCAAAGCAAATAGTGATTTCGATTCGTCCATGAGCTTTTGTTACTTTAGTCTAATCACAATAGTAAGGTGTATATGATGAAATTTAGAGACCTATTTCTACTATTAGTCGGTGCTGGTTTAGTCCTTTTTGCTATCTTGATTGCTGATTTAATCGAGACTGATGCTCAGGCCGATAATCGGGCGAATTCGCCTGTAGAGTATCAGTATGCGGTTCTACATATGTATTTAGATAATCTGCAGTCATATTCCAGAATTTATCAAAATCAGTATCAAGTCTTTCCCTATACTAAGATTAGTAATATTAAATACGAATATATTGAGATTAACGATCT
>PACG01000152.1 GCA_002699335.1 Candidatus Poribacteria bacterium | reverse complement strand
TCAGAAATAAAGTAAAATACCACTAGCATTAAAGTGTTGACTATTTGATTCAATTTTGTTAGGCTATCCATTGAGTCCATTTGAAAGTAAGAAGGAGTATAAAAATGAGTAAACGTTTCTGGTTGGCCTTCGCTGGCTTGTCCTTACTGCTACTCTTAGCTGTTTTACCTGGTCAAGCTAAAGTCAAAAATCTGAAAGATTCGGCTGTCGCCATCTGGTTGTTTGAAGGTGATGTTAAAGATATGAGTGGTAACAATAACCACGGCACGCTTGAAAAAGGAGCCACCTTCAGCGATAGTGGGAAAGTTGGCAAGGCCTTGAGCCTGGATGGCAAGGATGACTACGTCGTCGTAAAGACATCTGCAAGCCTTGATAGTACTGCTAAACAGGCCACCACTATGGCTTGGGTTAAGTATAACAAGCCAGGTGAACAACGTAACCAGTGTTGCTTCGACGATCAGTTTGTTGTTGGTTGGGCTGGATGGAAGAACATTATGAATGTTTTTGGTGCTGGCCGCAACACTAATCAAGGGAAAGTGGAAATTGGTAGTGGTCAAGTTGCCCCAAATTGGAGTATCAGTCCCAAAACGGTCAATGATGATAAGTGGCATCACCTAGCTTTTGCCTACGATGGCAAGAAGAAGGTACTCTATATCGATGGAGAAGTCGATATAGATCGGGCCGCCAAAGGTGAATTCGGCGTCAAAGGCGTTGATGTGATTATTGGTGGTGCAATTACAGAGAGATTTGCTATGGGTCTAATTGACGAGGTGGCGATATTTAATACTGCCTTAACTGCTAATGACGTCAAGGGAATTATCAAAGGTGGAATGGCCAGTGTGCTAGGAACCACAGCCGTTTCCCCCAAGAGCCGACTGACCACCACTTGGTCGTCAATCAAATCCCAATAAGATCACCAGATGAAGTGTTCCCGGAACGATGGGAACACTCATCATCCTACGTTTGTAGCTTAACTGCAGAGAAGCAGGAGGATAGCAGAAAATGAAGTTACGCCTATTAAAACCTCAGATCTGCTTGCTGATTTTGGTCTTGATCGGTTCTATTCAAAGCTATGGTGCGATCGATCCCAAAACGGCGGTCGCTGTTTGGCTGTTTGAAGGAGATCTCAAGGACGGCACAGAAAATAATAATAGCGGCAAATTCAAAAATGGGGCCAAAATTACCGATGGAGGGAAATTTGGCAAAGCCTTGAGCCTGGATGGGAAAGACGATTACGTAGTGGTTTCCCCTTCTAAAAGCCTGGAGAGTTCAGACGAAAAATATACCGGTACTGCCTGGGTTAAACTGGACAAGCCAGGCAAGCAGCGCAACAATTGTTGTTTTGACGACCAGTTTATTGTCGGTTGGGTACCTGGCTGGCATAACATCATTAACGTTTTTGGCGCTGGGCGCAACAATAACTGGGGAAAAGTCGAGATTGGCAGTAATGAATTGAATCCGAGATGGAGTTTTAGCCCCAAAACAGTCAATGACGGAAAGTGGCACCATCTAGCCTTTGCTTACACTGGTAAGAAGAAGATCCTCTATATCGATGGAATTGCCGATATCGATAGGGCCGCCACCGGTATTTTTGGTGTCAAAGGAGTTGAGGTCACCATTGGTGGAGCAATTACAGAGAGATTTGCCATGGGTCTGATCGATGATGTTGGGATTTTTAACGTAGCACTCTCTAAAGCTGACGTTAAAACAGTAATGGACAAAGGATTAGGCCGGTCACTAGGGATACTACCTGTTACATCTAAGAGTCGATTGACAACTGTCTGGGCTAGAATCAGATTCAACTAACCCACTTGCAACTACCCACCGTTTTTCAGCTAGCCCCTAGAAGTAAGGCTATCTGGCCGTTAGATAGCCTTGTTGGTATAGGATTTCGTGGTAAATCTTACGGTCAGGAACGAATCAAAGCGAGAATCCAGATACCGTCACCCCGTTTAGCAGCCAAGGCACCTTATTTTGATCATCAAAATTTCACTTCCAATAACCGATCAGTTTGGTTTTCGCCTCAATGGTTTGCTAGTCTAAAGTCGGCAGTATTAACCTGTTAATCGGATAATTCCGGCGTTCGCTTTCGCAACGATAAACGGAGAGTGGTACCTGAGCCTGCTGAAAATTAAAACCGATCAGATCTACCTTATAGCATTGGATAGCTTGGTGCTAGCTATTTATTATTCGACCGGTTAGTAGCAAATGGTAACAGGCAAGAAATAGCAGGTAGCATTAAACCGTTTGCTAAACATAGCGTTTGCAATTGGGGTGAATTTGTAACTACTTGTTTTAGTTAAGAGCGGAGCGCTCCGCTCTTAACTAAATACTATTTTTGCTCAGTGGATACGATGCGCAGATATTCGTTTACGTGATCTCCAAGAACGAGCTGTATAAGGATCCAATCCCAATTTAATTTATAATTTATAAGGGGAGTTGTTTCAATGCCATACCCTTTCGCTATAAAAATTTCAAAGACTGTTTTCTTCGTTTCACTAATCTGTTTTGTCGTTCACATTAGCTGCAATCAAGCTGAAGCCGGCTCAAGGCCGACATTACCAAAGAAGATTCGTTGCCCTCTGGCTGTTTGATGATGGCTCTGGTAACATCTTAACAGATTCGTCCGGGAATGGTAACGACGGTAAATTAATCGAAGGTCCAACCTTGGACAAAGGTAAGTTCGGTGGCGCGCTCAAGTTTAACTCGGTCAAACGACAGCGAGTCAAGGTTGAAAATGCTGATTCCTTGAATTTGACTGACCAAATTAGTATTTTAGCCTGGGGGCTGGTCAGCGATACAACCGGCAACCGTCGGTTCGTTCAAAAATCGACCGAAGGATCAGACAACCAATACCGTTTACTCCGAGAGGGGGTTTTTTCCCGTTTTGACGCGGGGCCAAGTGTCAGCAATAGCCGAGTCCAATACCCGATGTTTAAGGAAAACGAGTGGCATCACGTAGCCGGAATCTACAATGGTAAAACCACAGCCCTTTACATCGATGGGAAACAGGCAGCAGAGCAAAAATCGACGGGTAAAATGGTGCCTTCGGCGGGGCCACTGTTTATCGGCACCAAGCATCCTGGCGCGCCGGCAGGCGACTACTGGAATGGTCTGATCGATGGATCGCCATCGTTAATCGGGCCGTGACGACGGCAGAATTGGCCCCGGCCATGAAGGGGTTTGCATCGGTGATGCCAGTCGATGCCAGTGGTAAAATCGCGATTACCTGGGGACGGCTCAAAACCGATTATCACTAAAGTATCCAGTTTCGTCACGCCGCCCTTACTGTGTATTAGGAACTGTGCCTATTCGTTTTAGTTTTGATTTAGCGGGGCGTATTTTCCGCTCTTAACTAATATGATTTTACTCGGAGGATATGATGCGCAATATCCGTTAACGTACATCTCCTAGCATGATCAATGCAAGGATGATCCGATCTCAATTTAATTTGTAACAATTTAATTTGTAAGGAGAAATGTTTCAATGTCACACTTAAAAAAACTGATCTTGGCAGTACTGGCCTTGGTGGTTATTGCCGCTTCTCAATCCTGGGCTGGGCTCAGCGTTTACTACGATTTTGAAGGAATTGACAATGGTTACATTCTGGATAAATCTGGAAATGGTATTGACGGTGAGATTGTCGGTGACGTAACGTTGGACGATGATGGTCAGCTTGGTAAGGCTGGACGATTCGCCAACAGTGGTTACCTGGACCTAGATGGAGCTAACGTTCCGCCTGCCTTAATTCCGACTCAAGGCTTTAGTGTTCTGGCCTGGGTAAACGTCGAGGCTGATGGTGATCAAGCCATTTTCTGTGCCAGATCTGCTGATACACAGTGGTTGGTTCACCCAGAGGTTAGGCCTGGCGGTGGTTACTACCGTTGGACAGTCCGAACGGACCAACCGGGCGGCACCATTGGCCAAGTCCAAAAAGGGGTACCGGTCAAAAACGAATGGCACCATTTCGCCGGCACCTATAGTGCGGATGATGGGATCGCTGTTCTCTACATTGACGGAGAAGAGGTTGGTCGAGATCAGCGTGACGGTGGCACCGTTAATAAAAGCTGGGGACTTGGGGCCCGAGTTGGGCTGAATATCGACGACGCTCGACCGTTCAACGGCCGAATGGATGAAGTCGCCATCTGGACCGAAGCACTTACGCAAGCCAAAATCAAAGAGTACATGGCTGACGGTGTTTTGGCCAAGACGGCCGTCGAAGCCCAGCACAAACTAGCTACTACTTGGGCTAATATCAAAAACAGGTAACTCCCTTTCAGATGCAGGTACCAATCTAGTCGAAGTATTTGCTCAGACTTTCGCTGTTGGTATCTGCACCTGTTTCAATACTATAAACACGATCCGGCGCTATTTAGCCAGGAGAAATAAAGTTGAAATTTGTATCTTATTGTCTAATTCTGTTGGTTTTGGCAGTAGCAATTTCTGTCCTAAGTTGGGCCGAGGAAAAGGACCTGATTCTCTACTTCGACTACGAAGATTTTAAAGGGGATGAGGTGGTAGAAAAGTCTGTCAGCAAGCGCAATGGCAAAATCGAAGGTAAAGTGGTCCAGGTTGATGGCGGCAAGTTTGGTAAAGCCGGTAAATTTTCTGCCGGCAGTTTTCTAGACCTGGATGGTGCTACCTTTCCCAAAGATAATATTCCCACCAAGGCCTGGAGCCTCCTGGCTTGGATTAATGTTGAAGCCATCAGCGACATGGCCATTTTCAACGCTCGATCTAGTGAGCCGGTTTGGCTGGTTCATCCTGAAGCTAGAGGTGGTGGCAACTACCGATGGTTACTGAGAAGTAATGGAAACTCGACACTTTTTGATATTAGAGCCGGTAAGAATCAGGCCAATGCATGGCAACATTACGCTGGTATTTTTAATGGGGAAAAAGGGATTCTCTATATCAATGGCAATGAAGTTGGGGCACAAGATGCCGGAGCGAAAAGTTCCTCTACTGACTGGGGGTTAGGAGCCAGAGTTGGATTTAATATCGATAACAACCGTCCCTTTACTGGCTTGATGGACGATCTCAATATCTGGAAGAAAGCACTGACTCAGGACGAAATAAAGGCCGTTATGAATGATGGCGTTGATACCTTCCTATCGGTTGAGGCTCACGGTAAACTGACCACTCAATGGTCAAAGATTAAAGCCCACCAGTAAAAGTCGAATTGTAACTTAACGAGTAGGGGTTGAATCTTTGATTTAACCCCTTACCCCCCCAATGATTTAATGTGGTTCTTTAGCTGTAATCTCACTTGGAAGAACGTCTGAAGACTACTCGCTAAACTAGCCACGGTTGGGCAAATTTGTGGAAGTGCCAAATCTCGACCTGCATCCCCTCATGAGCCTAATGATAGCCAACGATATGGCTTATATTCTCCGCAAAGATGTCGCGTTGCCCACATTAGCTATCCTGTCCAAATAGGTTACCTAACAATCACCAATGATCCTCTCGTGTAGTGCGCCAGCCAGGTGCACTACACGATAAAGCCCCTTACCGGATCCATCTGGTTGATGCTCAAAGGCAGTCAATCTATCCTCCCTACATTTTTAGCCGGACCATTTTTTTAAATTCGGAAGCCGGGTGAAGACGAAGCAAAAGAGGAATCTAGCCCAAATTCAGGGGCGGGCACAATCCATTGTGTCAAGCGAGATTATCGCCTTTGATTGATTGAGACTAGCTACAATTTAGTTGCCGCTTCGAGCTAATCTGTTCCCAGCACGCTAAAATTAGAACGTCTGTTTTAGCGAGTGAACGTACAGTTTAAGATAAGATACCCCTACCCACGTGGCATTGACAAGATCAAAGGGCATATTCCGAGATTTGTGAATCTGAGGCATAGACGGGCCAACCCGACCGTAACTTATGACTTGTGGGATTCAAACAAAAATCAGGTTGGTCAAAAAAGCGGAAATACAGGTTGAGGGGGAGCATGCCTGTGGAGCTCAAAAGTAAAGAAGAGTTGACCTTTCTGCTGTTATAAAGCTGGAAAAATGCTAAAATTACTGATAGTTAGTTTCCGAAATCGTTAGCAAACGAAACTTGGCACTGAAGTGCAAAAGGCATCAATTGATAAGCACTGCTTCGACCGGACCGATCCAGCAATTTCTACCATTCTCCGCGTGACCCCATGCCCTCGACTTGATCAAAACCTATAAGTTTTTAGTCCGGAAATACAAAAGAACAAAGCTAAATTGCCGAGGACCACTTCAGAAAATAGAAGTAGGAAGATAGAGTAGGTTGGCATACATCAACTCGAACATTGATCAGCCCGATTCGCTACCTTTGGCTATTGAAGCGATTAATCTCAGCAAACGGTATGGTGGATTGGTAGCAGTAGATGGACTTTCTCTCCAAATTCAAACGGGCGAACTGTTCGGTTTTTTAGGTCCAAATGGGGCTGGAAAAACGACCACTCTCAATATGCTGACGACATTGGTCCAACCCACATCTGGAAAAGCAACCATTTGCGAACTGGATTTAGCCACTCAATCAACGGAGATTAAAAATCGGATTGGGCTAATGCCAGACACGCCAAAGATCTACCCTACACTAACCGGTCGACAGTTCATCCACTTTGTCGCTAGTCTGTACCGCCTAGACAGTGATACTGTTGAAGAGCGAATGTTCCGTTACCTTAATCTATTGGACTTACATCCAGTGGTAGACGACCAAATCAAATCTTACTCCTATGGGATGCAGAAGAAGATTCTACTAGTTTCAGTGTTGATTCGGGATCCTGAAGTGCTTTTTTTGGATGAGCCAACTGCCGGGTTAGACCCCAAAAGTGCCAACACCGTTAAGCAAATCTTGGTCGATTTGTGTCAAAATGGTCGAACGGTTTTTATGGCAACACATATCTTGGAAATTGCGGAAAAGGTTTGTGACCGGATAGGCATTATCCATCAAGGCAAACTAATTGCGGCCGGTACGTTGGCAGAACTACGAAGCCAAATCGCTAATGCCAGCTTGGAAGATATTTTCCTCCAGTTGACCTCAGGTATTCTGTCCTGCAATGCTTAGTTGCCTCAGATCAATTCTAGGAGTTAGTTTCACTGCCTGGAAAAACAAACACCTAGAAAAAAACACCGACTTAGGGCATCACAGCGTAACGATCGCCGGTTTATTGACGGTGATGTTCGCCCTGTATTGGCTCTGCCAATTTTTCCTAACGCGAACTCCACAACTCGACGCTTCGGTAATTCGTCGGAGTGCGATCATACTAACAACCATCGGAACACTTATCTTAATTAAGTTCGCAGTCGAAGGCGCAATTCAGCTTTTTTATGAAGTCGAAGAGACTGCCTTCTTGTTTAGCACTCCAACCCCTGCCACTGCGATTTTTGCAGCTAACTTCATTATTCTAATTGGACGAAATTCGCTGAATATGCTGGCTTGGTTGGTTCCACCCTGGATTGCATTTGGTGTCTTCTTTCACCTCTCTTGGCCATTTTATCTGACGATCACCCCAATCTGTTTCTTTTACCTAGTGATTGTCATTTCACAAACTGTTCTGGGTATACTGCTTTTGATGAGCATCCCACCAATCAGTCAAAATAAAAGGATACGTAAGTATTTTTCCTTCTGGCAAAGAAGGGGTTTAAAGATTTTGACCGGCCTGATTGGGGTTTTGATGGCGGTGATAATCGCTTTTAGTTTAATCGCAATCTCCGAAAACGAGGTATTATCTGATAATACAATTATCGACCAGTCTCAACAACGGTTGTTGAGTTGGTCAAGTAGTCAGAGTTGGCGTTGGAGTCCACACCAATGGATGACTCAATTGATGATTGCTTCGGCAGCGGATCTATTACAACCTGAACTACAACTATCCTTTCAGCCTTTACTGATCCAGCTAACTGGGACAGCTCTCCTCTTGCCAATCCTACTGACTGCATTAGCAGGACTAATCTACCGCTCAAGCTGGGAACTACAACAGGTCGCTCCAACGTATCGATCTTCAACCGGTCAAACAGAACCTAAATCCAAATCGGGTTGGCAACAGTTTGTCTGGAAATCGCATTTTTCACCTTTGATTTACAAAGACCTGCTGGTTTTTACAGGTCGAAAAGGGCGATGGTTAACAGTCCTTTTTTTCTCGCTGATTCAACTGGTAATGGTCTACTCGGTGGTCTCATCTACTCGGCAAGCAGATGAGACAAATTACATCATTTTCGGTATTTTGTCTCAAATTAACCTGTACGGCGTCATCTTGACGTTTGGCCTAACGTTTTTTGGGTTCCAAGCGGAAAACGAAACATGGTGGTTGTTGCAATCGAGCCCGTTGACAGCAGGTAAGGCTTATGCTAGTAAGTTTATGGCTGCGGTTCTGTTTGCTATGGCTTATATTACACCCTGGACACTTTTGTTGTTGGTGACGACTGGCTGGGCTTTGACCGATTGGATACCAATTGTTTTAATATCCCTACTCTCGGTGACGGCTGCAATCGCTCTCAATACATCGGTTGGCTGCTTCCCCTGGGTGCATGGTATCCGATTGAATAGATCCACCAACTCTATTCTGGGTCTATTTACTATCATAGTCGCAACCATGATCAGTGGAGTCCTACTGATTGTTCCCTTTTTAATCTGGCAGATGGTAGTAATTGAGGAAATTTCGGTTTGGATTTTCAACGGATGGTGGTTAAAAATTACTATTATTGGTGCACTAGGAACTGGCGCTGTTTTGATCACGGTTTTATCAGTGTTGATCGGTCGGCGCTATCTGGGTAGATTCCTTTGAGAAAAGGTGTTCGATCCGTTATAATAAACTAGAGTTTAAGGCATTTTGGATGCCTGGTATTATCCTTTTAGAAATTATTTTAAGGAGTTGAACATGGCAAAAGCAGCCCGTCAAAAAATTAAGCTGGAAAGTACGGCTGGCACTGGCTATTTCTACGTAACAACTAAACAAACCCAGTCACAAGAGAAAATCGAAGTTAAAAAGTACGATCCCAAAGTGCGCAAACACGTCCTATTTGTCGAGAAACGGATCCGTTAAGATCTGGCTTTAAGTACGGTCGATGCAGCCCCCCCCACAGTTCAGGCGACAAAGGTCTGAAAAACTGACCCTCTCTGTCAAGAGCGCAGTTACGGTTGTTCAAACGCAACAGGGGATGTTTATCGTCTCTCTGATCTTGCTAGTCTCGATTATCGGCATGGTGGGAAACGAGATCCTGAAGAAGATTTTGCCTGACGACGATCAGGCTATTCTCATCACGTGCGTTGTCTGTATCGCTGGCATCTTAATTAGTTTGTCTCGTCGCCAGCAGATCTTCGCCTACCTGACGGCAAGACGGATGGCCAAGTTTGAGCAGCGGATGCAAGCTCGCCGTTTAAGAGACAAAGAACAAAACCAGCCATGACGTCACAATCGTTGACTTACGCGGATGCTGGAGTCTCGTTAGATGCCAGCGAACGCGCCATGGCTGGAATCAAAGACCTTGTTCGGAGTACCTCTCGTCCGGAGGTGTTGAGCGACATCGGCAGTTTCGGTGGTCTATTTGCGCTGGGTCGGTACGAGCAGCCGGTGTTGGTTTCCAGTACCGACAGCGTCGGAACCAAGTTGAAAGTGGCCTTCATGGTCGATCGGCACGATACCGTCGGTTATGATATCGTCGCACATTGCGGCAACGACATTGTAGTTCAGGGCGCAGAACCCCTTTTCTTCCTCGATTATGTAGGGACGAGTCGGCTGAGGCCTGCTATCTTACAACAAATCGTGCAGGGACTAGCGGACGGCTGCCGCCACATCGGAGCAGCCTTAATCGGAGGAGAAACGGCTGAGCTCCCCGATTTCTACCAGGATGGTGAATACGATCTGGTGGGTACGATCGTCGGCGTGGTCGAGAAAGACGAGATTATCACCGGTCAACAGATCACTGCTGGAGATTCCTTAGTCGGTCTTCCTTCCCTGGGATTACATACCAACGGCTACTCCCTGGCCCGGCGAATCTTATTCGAACGCTGTGGTCACGATATTGATCACTTCGTACCTGAACTTGACATAACTGTTGGTCAAGAACTTCTCAAAAACCACCAAAGCTACGTCAAAACCGTACTCGATCTAAAATCCAGGTGTCAGATTGGGGGAATCGCTCATATCACCGGTGGCGGCCTACCTGACAACGTGATCCGAATCTTGCCCGACAACTGCTGCGCCGTAATTCGGACCGATAGCTGGCAAATTCCACCTATCTTCACCTACCTACAACAACGGGGCAATGTGGATCTGGACGAGATGTATCGTGTGTTTAACATGGGTATCGGCTTAGTATTGGTCGTGCGGCCAACAGATGTAGGTCTGGTGCTTTCATCGGTTGATGAGGCCATTCTGATAGGTGAAGTTGAAAGCGGTCAACAGGAGGTCAAACTTGTCTGATGTAACTGATAACCATCAGATTCTCGATGAACTCTCCCGGCGTCGGCTAATTTCCCTCTTTCAAGATCACGATTTTCCAATTGTTGTTCGGGCTTTAAGNGAACAGGAAGTTGCAGACCTGGCTATTTTTTTGCTGGTGCTAACCCGAACCAAGACCAACATTCCGACACTCTCAGAAACTGAGGAAACAAGCAATGATCTGCTATTGGTCGATCGCGCGGCTCAGATTTTGGCTAATCTCCCCACGGATCAGCAAACCAGTGTAGCCCAAGAAATTGCCGCCATTGACATGTTACCAACCGAGCAGATCAAAGAAACAGTGGATCAGATTGTTAACCATGTTACAGCTTTTGCCGAAAGCACCGTCGTTTTTGGCGCTGGCACAGAGAACTTAGCCAAACTACTATCCAAAATGGATGCTTCACAACAGGGGCAATTAGTGGAGTCACTCCGTGTAACCAACCCGGAGTTAGCCACTGGGCTAAATCGGGAAATTATGCCCTTTAGTAGTCTGAGTATGTTGGACGATGAAACCATCCGTACACTGGTGAACTATCTCGATGTTAATACTATTGCAGTCGCCATTCACAACTTACCTCAGGAGATCCAAGATCGTTTTTTGAATGTTATGGAGGGAGATATGGGAACCGAGATCGAAGCAAAAATGGACTCACTCGGCTTTGCTGAAACCCAGATTGCTTCTACAGCCCAACAGTCAATCCTGGATCTGGTATACCGTTTAGCGGCCAAAGGTATTTTGCAGATTCATCAGAGCAATGGTATCCCTGACGTTTAGTTACTGACTCTCACGGTGGGAGCATCTCTCCAACCCCACCGCTTGTTTCCTTGATTGGGCCTCTAGCCCTGTCCAAAAGCCATGCCTTACGACCGAAAAATCGTAGCTGGTTGTCTCTTGTTGGCGCTGGTCATCGCTTGTTTTACTATTCTGAATATTCTTTTCCCTCTGCCAAAAGAGGAACTCTCCCGTGATTCTTCACCACAGTATTTAGACCGTCACGGTCAAGTGGTGCGTATTTTTTTAGCCCCAGACGATAGTTGGCATCTACCACTCTCAAGCNTGGACCAGTTTTCACCCAGCTTGCAGCAGGCGGTTTTGGCTTACGAAGACCGATGGTTCTACTGGCATCTAGGCGTGAACCCAATCTCGATCGCGCAAGCCCTGCTGGCTAATTTGTGGGCTAAACGGATCATTCGGGGAGGTTCGACTATTACCATGCAATTGGCTCGCTTGATCGAACCCAAACCTCGTACCATACCCAATAAACTGGTCGAGGTTTTTCGCGCCATACAGATTGAACTGGCTCTATCTAAACNCCAAATTCTGACTGCTTACTTCAATCNGGCTCCCTACGGTGGCAATATCGTCGGCGTTTCAGCGGCCTCTCAGATCTACTTCGGTAAATCGGCTGACCGGCTCAGCCTAGGTGAATCCGCTTTGCTGGCTTGTCTGCCCAATTCACCGACGCGTCTGAGACCTGACTTCTACCCGCGACGAACTCGAACTGCGCGGAATAAAGTCCTCCGGCGTATGTTAGATCAGGGCAAAATCGACCTCACGGCCTTTCGAGAAGCATGCAGCGAGCCGATTCCCGATCAGCGTCAACCAGTGCCTTTCCGCGCACCTCATCTGACCCGTTTTTTGCATAATAATCCCTTTCTGGCAATCCCAACCACCAAACCCGATTTGCCCACCGGCTCAACNGTTGTGCAGACAACTATCGATCTCCAAATCCAGACACTAGCCGAGAAAGTGCTGAACCAACATTTAGGACGACTTCAGAAACANGATATTTCAACTGGAGCGGTTGTAGTGATGGACACCCAAACCCGGCAGGTTTTAGCATGGGTTGGGTCCAACAACTTTTTCGCCCGACGAGATCGGGGTCAAGTGGATGGTGTTTTAGCNCCACGGTCACCAGGATCCGCTCTAAAACCTTTTGTCTACGCCTTGGCATTAGACAGCGGGAAAATTACACCAGCCAGTTTACTCAACGACGTCCCTGTTGATTATGCTGGTTATCATCCTGACAATTACGATGGTCAGCATCGGGGTTATGTAACGGTGCAACAAGCCTTAGCCGAATCGCTGAATGTCCCTGCGGTTCAACTCTACGCTAGCTTAAAAGACGATGGTCTTTACGCTTTCCTGCAGCAAGCAGGTGTAACCACACTGACCGAACCTAAAAGTCATTACGGCCTGCCGTTGATTTTGGGTAGTGCAGAAGTCAATCTGCTAGAACTCACTTCTCTTTACTGTGGTCTCGCTAATTTGGGATCTTTTGCTCCTTACCGCCTGATATTGAACCAATCTTTGACTTCAAAGGGGCAACAACTCTTAGGTCGGGAGGCTTGTTATATTCTGTCTGAAATGCTATCTGAGGTACGACGACCTGATCTACCTTCCAGTTACGAATCGACACTTCATCTGCCCAAGGTAGCCTGGAAGACGGGTACTTCTTACGGGCACCGGGATGCCTGGAGTGTAGGCTACACAACAGATCTAACCGTTGGAGTCTGGGTGGGTAATTTTGATGGTCACGGTGCTCCTGCTCTGGTTGGTTCGGAAGTGGCAGCTCCAATTCTATTTGACCTTTTCGGAAATCTTCAGGNGCAACAACGGTGGTTCCATCGTCCCTATCAGGTCAANCAGCGCAAGGTTTGTACTTTGAGTGGTATGGTAACAACCGACGCCTGTCCCAAAACTGGGACCGATTTTTATATCGTTGGCATTTCGCATTCAAATCCATGCCAAATGCACCGGCAAATGGTCATCGATGACCAGGCCGGTTTTCGTCTCTGCTCGCGTTGCCGTGTCAGGAGAAGTTATCANCGGCAANCCTTTGAAATTTGGCCACCTGAAATTGCGACNTGGTTAGATCAGCACGGCATAGCAGTTNCCANTATCCCTGANCACAACCCGAATTGTAATGGAGTNGTCAGCGGTGCNGGACCNATTATCCGTTCACCGACCAAAGATACCCCATACAAAATTAGGGCTGGAATCTCGTTGGAATTCCAAAAAATCCTGTTGGAGGCATCGGTCTCCAATCAAACCCAGCAGGTTTACTGGTTCCTGGATGGTCAACTGGTATCTAGCGGTACGCCAACCGAGAAGGTTTTTATTGTACCTGTGGCCGGAAAGCATAACCTAACCTGCATTGACGACGAAGGTAGATCAACCACNCAGCTACTACGAATTTTAAACTGACGATATCCATCCCGAATCGGGAGGAAGGGAGATCAGCCGATGAAACAAAATTGGAAGCCGACCCTACTTGGTGCAGGTTTGCTGATACTAAGCGCCTGCCAGCAGTTGTTACAACCTCAGTCTTGGAGTCAAAATTACGCACGCTTGGAGGGAACGGCGGCTACATCCGCTGCCATGATCGATGGAGATCATGAAACATCGGGTCTAGCTAAAGTCGTCAACCGTGGGACCTCAGAAATTACGATTATCTTGCCTGCTAAGAAGCGGATCAGCAAAGTCGCCATCGTCAGCAAACAGCTGAGCGATCCAAAGTTCAAGGGCAAAAGATGCAACCTATATACCATGAAGCAGGGAGATTGGAATTTAGTAGCACCGTTTTCGATTCAAGGGTTTCGAACGGAGGTCCGATTTCCTGCNGTGGAGATCGACCAAATTCGCATTCAAGTTCCTTCCCGGCTCAGTTTTCGGGAGATGGGACGTATCGTCAATCGGTACGGCGATATCCACAACCAGAAATACTATGACCCCACAGCACCAACCATAGAAGAGGTCGAACTCTATGGGCCGATTGAAACCGTGTTCGCTGAACCCATGGTAGAATAGCGAATAAATTAGCGGCGGCAAATTCTTTCCCACGAAGGGTTGAGACAATAAAAAAGGGCAGCCAGACGACTGCCCTTGGAACTCGTTTGTTTGGTAATTTAGAAGGTCATCAACGTTTCGACCGCGATTTCGGTCCCACCACCTTCTGATAGGTGCTGTTTGACCTCGATTAGAGCCCCCCAGTTATCATTGAAAGAATAGGAGGGGCTTACAGTAACAGAGGTTTCCATATCTGCTTCATCCATCTTAATACCACTGAAACGGACGGTAACGGCAGCAGAATCGGTGACACCGTAGTTACACATACCGAGGAAGTGCATACCACCGACCCCATCCGCATCCCAGTTACTAAGTAGATCAACTTCACCGGCAACGATGATCGGTCCTGCGGAATACATAACCCAAGCATTCAGTTCACTTTTTAGATAGGATTCGGCGGCTTCCACGGCGGGGGCGGCAGGAACCACAGCAGGTACAGCTACCTTTGGTGCGGCTGCCGGTTCAGTCATGTCACCAGCAAAACCAACTTTAGCAGTCAAACCTTCAATTGGCGTTAATGCTAACTGAGCTTCAAAGCCGGGGTTGTTGAGATTCGTGTCACCGCTGTCCCAAACACCGGACACCACGGAGACATAGACACCGATCATATCTGAGGGGCTGATGTTAAGTGCAACACCATTTTGATAACCGGGGTATGGAATACCGGTTGACCAAGAGTATTGATACATATCGACGGGTTCAGCGGCTTCGAAACCGATGCAGCTTAAAAAGCGACCGGTGGTGATGCTGATCTGATCAGACAGCGCGTAAGAAACAAATGCTTGTTCCAAGGTGATAGCATCATTACCGTTGATGTCAGCCTGAGCGGACAACTTGTCAAAGCTAAATTTAAGATCGACTTCCAGCTGGTCATAACCAGCAAAAGCTGCGATGTCATCACCACCCAGCGTTGCACCGGCTGACATATCCAAGAAACCGTCAATTGAGAAGTTATCGCTAATCTCTATTGCATCAGTAGATGTAGGGACAAAAAATACAGAAATACATACGGCTAAACCGAGTGTTAAGCCTCTTTGTAGATGTTTCGGAATTGTAAAACTCAAGTTAGACCTCCTAAAGTCTAAGTTTTTATATTCAAAAATTAGAAATTGTTGCCATCAACATTAAGTCGCCTGGCAATCCAGAAGATAGATTTCTATCTCCGTTTGAGATTGATGTGATGTGCGGCCCCGTTAACGTAACTAAACCGAAAACACCTATCACGCATTAACCGATACCGTATAGTCAACGCATCTGTGCGAATTGGGTTTCAGTTAGAGAAATCGGGCTCGGTTAAATGGGTCAACCCAAAGAAATGGTAGCGCTAACAACGAGGCAATCCTATTCACCAGATCGCACAGTCCTCTTAGTTGCCAATACGGTCGCCCTCTATGCAAAGACTGTACTTCCGACGTGACCAGCAAGACCGTGTTCGTTCCGCTCAAAGCCTTCCATTTCCTCCTCTTCTTCGACTCTCATCGTGATGATAGCTTTAAGTTAAGTGAGAACATCACATAGCTGAGACCAAAGGCCCAGGCAAAACCAGCAGACACACCAATCAGTTGGCTGACCAATTGGGTTCACCCCAGAAACCGAAAATGGGATCGATAAATCCACAGATAATAAGGGATACACTAGATAGGCAGAGAACTTGGCTCGTTCGGCTACAGCTCCACTAACAATGGTAACTGCAGTCGCACAGAAAACGGTTAAAAAATCAGAAACGCCCAGTTGAAACCTTCCGAATTACCGGTGGCTTTAGCTGCATCGGAACCAGCATCAAAGAAGAAAAAACCGGAGCCAATCCAACCGCTGGAAATACCAAATATCAAACCGAAACCAAATATCCAAAGAACGATAGAACCAAGGGAGATGTCCATCAGGTTTTTCCTGATGATGTTACAAACATTTTTAGCCCGGGTAAAACCGGCCTCAACCATGGCAAAACCTGCTTGCATAAAGAAGACTAAAAAAACTGCTAGGCAAATCCAGGGAATATTGGCCTCATCGCGAAGCGTTGTCAGAGAATCTGTGGCTGTATTGGCCATAAAACCGAAAGTTAAATAAAAACAGTGCTGTTAAACTAAACCATTTAACCAGTTTCATTACCTTAATATCCTTTATTAACGTGATGTCTGTAGGTTTTTTAGTAATTTTGATCTAAAATTAGACTAGATGTTAGGGCTATTCTGAGAGTAAGAGGCAATCTTGTTGCGCGCAAATCTTGCAGCCTATATCCTTTAGTTGCTAGAATAGCATTGGCCACGCTTTGAGCAACAAGTATGCCATCAATCCATATACCTTCAGGGCAATCAATTATGAGGATGGTCGCTTTTGGCTGCCCTTTTTTTCATCAACTTTATGCTTAAGAAATAATCGGATTTATGTGGACTTCTTCTCCCTTGAGACTACTGTTAATTACGTTGATTGGTGCAGCCCTCCGGTTATGGCAACTGGGTAGTTGGAGTTTCTGGCAGGACGAAGTGCTGACCTTTTTTGATGCCCGGCAATTCTCGCTGGCACATTTCCAAATCAATCCAATTCCTTATTTGGCGGTCAAGATTTCCATGGCCATCGGCGGCTCGAACGAGTTTGGTGCACGCTTGATTCCTGCACTGGTTGGGATTCTGACTATTCCCTTAATCTACTTATTGGGTAAGGTGATCTACAATCAGAGAGTAGGTCTGTGGAGTGCCGGTTTTTTATCGGTCTGTCACTGGCATCTGTTCTGGTCACAGAATGCGAGATCCTATATTTTTACCTGTTTCTTTGCCACTTTGACAGCTATCTGCTTTTTTCAGGCCATCGAAAAAAAACGGGTTTGGTGGGCGATCTTATCACTGGTTTCAGTCAGTTTGCTGATCATGTCACACGTTCTGGCGGGCGTGATGGTGGGCAGTTTAATTGTCTATGTCGTTTGCCTGTTTTTTACCGAGCCAAAGCAACTTACTTTGGAGCGATGGAAGGTTTACACCATTTTCTTTTCACCCTTTGCCTTATCGGTTACACTACTGATTTGGCCCTACTTTCGACAATATCTATTCTCTGGTTGGGGGCATAACGAGTGGAACCGTAGTTTGATCTACATTCTGATGACACTGGTTTACGGACTTAGCTTGCCGGTAGCGGTAACAGCCTTGTTAGCGGCCTTGGCTCGACCGATTTCCCGTGATAAGATCTTCTTGCTCTGTTATTGTGGGATGCCGTTGGTTTTCTTTAGCATCTCCTCTTTTTTCCTCAATGTGGCAGGCTATTATCTCTTTTTCACACTACCTGGATATGTGGTGCTGGCGGCTTGGATTTGCGATCAAATTTGGGCCACACAATCGAAACTGATTTTGCGCCTTGCATTACCATCAATAATCGTGCTGACCTTGGTTTCACAAACCTACCTCTATTTTAAAATNGAACACGGGGGAAGGCCTCGATGGAAAGCNGCATTTGAGNCAATTCAGACTCAATTTCAGGCTGAGGATCGTTTGGTCAGTTCACTAACCGAGATGGGNGATTTTTATCTGCCTTCAGCTAAATCGTTGAAAATTGAACCGATCGAAATGCCCGATTCACTTCCGGCAGGTCGAACTTGGTTTGTGGTCGACAATGATCGCTTCAATGTCTTTGACCCTGAATATGACTTTCGGAGAAGATTGCAACAGCGAGCCAGGTTGGTGGCGTCATTTCCGGCTGTCATCAGATTTAAAGATCGCAAAATTGACCTATATCTGCTAGAAAAAAAGTNAAAAACCACCAACATAGTGCGCTCTCGCTGTCAGACCTTTTGCACATACATAATCGGCAAATTGAAGATGCCCCGTATTCTTTCGGTGCATGGCCGTGCTCGTCGCGAGCGTTTAGCCCCACGCTTTAGTGTGATTNCCGCAATCTACAACCTTGAACTTTGTGCTAATTCTTGACTTTAGGCAAGAGGGTTGATTTAATTTTGCCCCTAAACAGCTAAAGTAATCTAAAACGATGACGAAAGGAGAAATGGATTGAGAATTTTGCTAGTTTTACTAATTGTCGGTTTGGTAAGTCTTTTAGCCTTATTACTATCTCCTGGAACGGTTCAGGAAGAATCCCTAGTTCTGTATTTTTCATTTGATAAAGAGGTAAAGGACGAAATCAAAGACTCTCGCTTCACCAGAATAACGGTCAAATCTCCGGCAACCTATTTTATGCCAGAGGCTCTATAGCCTGAAAATTTGCAAATTGAAATAATTTGTCGAAATAAACGGTATTCTGCAGCATTTCCCCGATCCAATTTACAATTTTTCTTGTAGATTCACCTATTTTCACGCATAATATACACATCAATATTTCAGCAAGGAGAATACACAATGCGAAAACACGAGATTGGGTGGTTACTATTGATCTGTAGTTTCATCATTGCCTGTGGTGGNAACGAGGTCGATACGGTCACCAAACCCAAAGCCGCAACTAGTGAGAAAACAGAGGACGTGGTCGCTGCCGTCGAAATCGACTTNGTGGCTGAAGACAAGGCCATCAACCAAACCTTGAAGGACCAGAACGCTGCTATCAGTGGCAAAGAATTGGACGATATTATGGTGTACTGGGTCAAAAGCGACAGTACAGATGTTTTTACCGCTTGGACTTTCTGGGCCGGTGCCTTTGAAAAGAACGAGGGCTGGAAAGCTGTCAAAAATGGTTGGGTCGGCATCTTTAAGCTCCGTGCAGGCGTGATGACGGTCGAGGTCTTAAGCCTGGAAATCGACTCTCGTGCTAAAAATGCTGTCCTGCACGGGAAATACAAATGGGGGGGACAACAAGGCGAATTGCTGGTCGCTTTCCAGAAGAAGAAAGACAAGTGGCAAATTCGTGCCACCGATTATACCAATGGCCGTTTTGGGAAACAGATCAAAAAGNTGCAAAANCCCGNCTATAAAAACCCACAGTAGGTGNTAGTTAGAAGACAAGGTCTTGTCTTAAGGAGAGAAGGCGTGTTGCACGCTGATCACCCTCAAGAGAGGATTGAATGGATTTACTGGTCACTAATGGTACTTTTAGCGGCCAGCATNGTTTCTAAAGTCGGAGCACAAGCCGTTTTCTTTCGGGATGTCGTCGCTCAGGCTGGCATCGACTTCACCTATTCCCAGGGGGATCGCTCCTCTCTTTTAGTCGAGGATATGGGNCCTGGAGCCGCTTTCGTCGACTATGACAATGACGGTGATCTCGACCTTTACTTGGTCAATTCGCCAGGGCCTTTAAAAGCCAAAGTTACGGTTGATTCACCGACCAACATGCTGTACCGCAATAACGGTAACGGCACCTTCACCAACGTTACGGTTCAAACCGGTGTTGGCCATCAAGGATTTGGAATTGGCTGCGTTTTCGGCGATTACGATAACGATGGTGATTCCGATCTATACGTGACTAACTATGGGCCTAATGCTTTGTACCGTAATAACAGCGACAGCACCTTTACCGATGTTACCGTCCAAGCGGGAGTTGCGGACAACCGCCAATCTTCGACTAGCTGGAGTTGTGGTGCTGCCTTCGGCGATTACGATCACGACGGNTTTTTGGATCTGTATGTTCCCAACTACGTAGTTTATGATCTCGACTCGCTAGAAANGATGCAGAAAGATTCAAAGCGAGCGGGGCAAGCGATCCCCAGNGCTTTGAACCCACANGTCTTTGAACCGCAAGANAACATACTCTACCACAATAATGGCGATGGCACTTTCACCGACGTCACCACCCAACTCGGTGTTTCGGCCGAGGGGGGGCGNAGTTTGCAGGCTATCTTTACNGATTTTGATCTGGATAACGATTTAGACCTCTATGTAGCCAACGATACGTCAGCTAATTTTTTGTACCAAAACAACGGTGACGGTACTTTCACTGACGTCAGTCAGCCCTCTTGGGCGGCTGACTTTCGCGGCTCGATGGGACTGGCCACCGGCGATTACGACAATGACGGTGACCTGGATCTATTTATTAGCCACTGGATCGACGAAGAAAACGCCCTGTACAACAACCTTTGGAAAGACGAAGGGATGTTGATTCAACCCGATCGAACCGATTCCAACCAGCAGGCCGACCCAATGCTAATCCGGCTAGTAGACGAATCCTACGGTGCTGCTCTGGCTGAGGAGAGTGTCAAGTACATCGGTTGGGGAACGGATCTGTTTGACTTTGACAATGATGGTGACCTTGACATTTTTGTGGCTAACGGTAGTACCTTTCAAGAACTCAACCGTCCTCAGTCTCTGATTCCTCAACAGGATCAACTGTTCCAGAACGAAGGTGATCGCATGTTTGCAGAGATTACTGAATCCTCTGGCCTGACGGCACTTCCCTTACGGGTGGGAAGAGGGGTGGCCTTCGGCGACTACGATAACGACGGTGATGTTGACCTGGTCGTCTGTAATAACGACGGTCGCCCTTTTTTACTCCGTAACGAAATTGGCAATCGCAACAATTGGTTGCAGGTCAAGCTGGTCGGTACTGAAAGCAACCGTGACGCGATCGGGGCAAAGGTTCGCCTGCAATCGGGGGCTCACGGCCGAACCCAACTGCGCGAAATTAACGCCGGTAGCAGCTATCTCTCTTTCAACAGTTTAACAGCTGAGTTCGGCCTCGGCGACGACACCAGCGTCAACTGGGTAGAGGTGATCTGGCCCGGTGGTCGTGTAAGCCGTCATCAAAACATTCCGATTAACCAAAAAGTGGTCATCACCGAAGGTGNATCCTCCACGGAAAGCGAATGAATCNTACAGAGTGGCCAGTGATTTGGGCTGGACTTCTGTTGTTTCTCTTCCTGTTTAGCGGTTGTTGGAATCAACCTGACCCGGCCGATCTTTCCACTCTGCAAACTGGCATTCGATTGGCCGAGATAGGCCAACATAACGAGGCTATCACCNACTTCTCGGAAGTTTTGCGAAACCGATCTGAGAAAAGGCGTGTAAACTCGACACTCCTTTTTGATATTCACTATTGGCTGGGGCAATCTTATGGTGCGTTGGGTCGTTATCCAGANGCTATTCGATATCTAGAAACCGCTCTAGATTTGGTCGGTAAGGATCCGATTGACCTTGAAGTCAGGCTAATTCTGGGCCAACTCTACTGGTATCAGGGTGACCAACGGGCAGCGGTCCGATACCTGCTTCCTATCCTGAGCGACTGTACTAAACAGCAACTCGGAGCCATAGCCGGTTTCACCGGCGACGCGTTCCAAGTGGTCCGTTTACCAACAGAACACGCGCCAACGGTCAATATGGCCGAACTCAACCAGATCTTTACAGCTGACGGATCCATGTTAGCCAATGCGCCCAGGGTAGGGTCTGAAAATGCAGATGATTACAGCCCTGCTTTCTCGCCGAACGGCAGACAGGTTGTTTTTGCCTCTTATCGGCTTCAGAACGCTGAGNTATTTCTGCTGGAGATCGATTCTGGACAACTTACCCAGCTAACCCAAACTCCGGAAATAGACGAGTACATGCCGGTCTTCTCACCCGATGGCGAGCAGATTGCCTTCGTCACCGAACGAAAGGTTTCCAGTGAAGCCCGGATCACGGTTCAGTTGAGCGGTTCGACACCGAGCAGTGCCACTATTTCGATCATGGAGCTAGACGGNCAGAACCGCCGACGGCTGACACAGGTCAGGGCAGTGGAACGATCGCCCGCTTTCTCACTCGATGGACAGACCATCGTCTTTGAATCGGTAGAACAGAGCAGTCGAACTAACGACGAAGAACCCGATGTGGAGATCTACACTATCTCTATCGACGGTCAAAACAGACAGCAACTGACCGACAATCAGTTTGACGACGGTGCTCCTTCCTTTTCGCCTGATGGAGAACAGATCGTCTTTTTGTCGCACCTGGATGGAAACTACGAGATCTGTGTCATGGATCGTGACGGAGGCAACCCGCGCCGATTAACCCATACTCCGGACGGCGACTACCAACCCCGTTTTTCGCCCGATGGTAAACAGATTGTCTTCATCTCCAACCAGAACAATGATTATGAGTTGTTCATGATGGACAGNGACGGCCAAAATCGAAGACAATTAACTAACAGCATTGGTGTTAACCTGGAACCTCGTTTCTCACCTAATGNAAATCAGCTGGTCTTTACCTCTGACCGTCAGGGATATATGCGGGTCTACACTATGAACCTGGACCAACAGGTTTCAAAGGCTGCATTAGCCCAGCGGCTGCAACTAATACTGAGATAGTGGGAGAGTTAACCGAGATGCAGACGGAACAAAGTTCAACCTTTGGTTGACAACCTCCGGTTGGCGNTTTCAACACGANCGAGGATTAGCACAGATACATGTGCTGAGATGGAAAATGGCAGACTTAAAAGTTGGTGTAATCGGTTGTGGCGGGCATGCCCAGAGCCACTTCTCCATGATNAAAAATGAACCACGGATGACACTAGTGGCAATAGCTGAGACANACGATGATCGGTTACAAAAAGCTCAAACCGATCATCGNCCTCAATTTGCCTTTACAGACTTCCNGCAGATGCTGGACCAGATTGACTTGGACNTGGTTTATGTGGTTACCATGCCTGGACACCTGTTGCCGATTGTACTGGAATGTTTGGGTCGGGATCTACACACCTCGATTGAAAAGTCACCGGGGATGATCCCCGAAGAGACGCAGCAAATGCTGGCGGCGGCTCGACAGAGCAAAGGTAAGACCATCGNCTCTGTTAACCGACGTTACAAGCCGGAAGTTTTAGCTGTCCGCAGGTTGCTTCAAAAACGTGGTGGTGCGGTGCAAGTAGCGGCAAACTACCACAAACCACCGTCGGGANTGAGGCGTCCGGGCCGTTGGGAAGTGGTGCCTCCGGAGATTATCTGTGACGCTATTCATCACGTCGATCTTCTTCGCTGGATGGCAGGCCAAGCGCCAACTGAAGCGGCTCGGGCAACCGAACTTTACGCCGATTCCTGGCCAGGCGAGAGAGAAGGAACACCGCGCTATAATGCTATTATCACTTTCGATAACGGTTGCCGCGGCACCATGATGAGCCATTATGGTGTGGGATACCGTGTGCAAACAGCAGAGGTCCACGCTGAAGATATGTCGGCTTATCTGGATTTAACCGGCCAACCGGAGGTCACGCTTTATCTGGAAGGTAAGAGGTGTGAAACCCCTCTGGATCTGGATGTTGTCGGTGGTGCGGCCTTCAATGAGACACGGCATTTTGCCGACTGTATCCTCAACGACACAATACCGTGGAGTCCTCTGGAAGATCTCGTCTATACCATGGACCTTTGCCAGGCCATTGAGAGTAGTCATCAGGGACCGTTAAGCTAGGTGCCTAGTTGATTCCTATCCGTCCTGGTAATATAGTTGGTCTATGGCGAGGATCATCTTGGCTCAAATCCAGACCGATAGATAATTTNACCCTCGACATCGACAGGAGGAAAAGTGGATGGTAGACCTGGCAAGAATAGAATGCCCGGTTATTTTACGCGGCAACCAATCGACAGCCTACCGAGATCCGGTTATACCGTCGACCAGATTCCCCGCGACGACGACCAGACCTCCTGCATCTTCACCATGCGCNGACGCCGGTTCTGTCCGTCATGGAACCAACGCAACCTGGAAGGCCCTGGCCGAGAAGATGCAGATGAGGCCAGAGAACTACATCTGCAAACTGCGGCGGCCTATCNACCCCCCAGGTGCTNCTTTGTATGACCAGTGGAACGGGAGAGACGCACCAACAGATTCAAAGTTTCATCGGTAACAACTACNTCCTTCTTGCAACACTCTTCTTGAAGGCTGTTGCGCCTCAATTACTTCCTACTTTCGGTCTGAAAAACGAGTTTTTGACCAATATGTAAAGGGTTTGACAGGCCTCATCTCGGGTCAGGACACGAGATGAGATCTCTATATTGTCTCTCCCCGGGGGGCCGCTTTTGTTGTCGCTGTTCCTTCGAGCTGAGTTTTCGGCGCACGATGGCCAGCGTTGGAGAAGATACTGTCAGCTTCGGCGAGTTGCAGTTCCGACTTGGCCGGCAGAAGTGCCACGAAATGAGCACCNGTGGTTGGTTCACCTNGCGAGANTGNNATCAGGNCATGGGCAAACAGGTTTTCATCCAATGCCTCATTGAGGAGTTGAGCCGTCCCCTGGACCCAGCAGAGGGTTGTGCGTTCTTCAAGAGGATCCCGGGGACGTGCATCATAGGAGCAAAAAAATCTCTGGCTTTCAACCATTGTATAGCCACATTGTTGGGATAGTCGTCATCGAGATCGATGTAGTTAAAGAAACTGNTCATGGATTTTTGTTCGGCCAGGGTATGCTGGAGGATAGAAACGTCGATCCCTCTGGTCTGGGATATCCTGGGTTGGAACATCCAGCTTTACATTTCGCACCTGATTGTTTACCCANCCGAACCGGAAAAGGACAAAGTGTTAACAGGTGGATGGCACCAGAATGGTGGGCGACCGGTGCGGGAAATGGAACGCCGGCAACCACGCCTATCGTTAAAAATCAGCTATTGGTTAGGCGATGTCGACAGTCCAGATAACGGAGCCATGCGAATTATTCCCGGTAGTCACAAACGGGATGCCTTGCCACTGTCATCTGACTCGGACAGCGAAAAAATCTTGGACCTGTGTGTCAAGGCGGNAACTGCAGTGCNGTTTGACCGTCGGATGTGGTATCGGCGCGGATTAAATACTTCAAGTACCAGTCGAAAAGTTCTTTTTTCGGCTATAGCTGCCGCTGGCTGAGAGGGTTGGTTTTCAACCTCATACCGNAAGAGGTGTTAAAGAAATGCGACCCGATTCGGCGGCAGTTATTGGGCGACGGCGTCGATGTCAAAGGCTAGTTAGNAGCAACCGACGGAAGCGGATGTTCCACTGAGAACATGGATCAAAGAGCATCGTGGGGAGGAGTTACCGATTTGGGGTNGCGCATAGTTGCTTTTNACCANTTTCTTTTATCTGCCCGGNTGCCANTCTGGATAGNGANAGCGAGTTCTTTGTCCGCTAAACNAGACTCGTCAGNGAGCATANCCAGNTATTCTGACTTTTCNCGGTAAATTATTGAGGNATCGCNTGTGCTTAGACCCACCNTGCCATCTCCTGGCATAACTCCTCGGGCGATCATTATCGCTGTTATTCTGCTTCCGCCAAACTTCTATTGGCTTATCGTTGGGGAGATGGAAATGGGCGGTGGCAGCTATATGCTACCTTCCTTTATTGTTCCGCTCTATAATGTTATTTTTTGCCTGTTTGCCCTTACTTTGGTCAACTCACTGATCAAAAAAGTCTTTGGCTGTGCCGGCTTACATCCAGGCGAACTACTATCGGTTTATGTTTTGCTCAGTTTGGCCTGTTCCTTATGCTCGATCAACATGATGGGCTTTTTGTTCACCAGTCTTGGTCATTCTGCCTGGTTTGCCACGCCCGAAAATGAGTGGCATTCTCTGTTTTTCTCCTTCCTTCCCAAATGGCTAGTGGTCGAAGATAGACAGAGCTTGACAGGTTATTATCAAGGCGATTCCACCTTATATACTAGGCAGCACTTCGGCAGTTGGATATTACCGACCCTGATTTGGAGCGGATTTATGTCCGTCCTAGCCTTGATGATGCTATGTATCAACCTGATTTTAAGAAAACAGTGGAGTGAAAAGGAAAAGCTGAGCTACCCTATCATACAGTTGCCCGTATCTGTGGTCAGTAACGTCAACCTTTTTTTCACCAGCAAACCGATGTGGATTGGCTTTGCCATTGCTTCAGTGGTCACTCTGGTCAATGGTCTTAGTTTTCTCTATCCGGAGTTCCCTTCTGTTCCGGTTTCCCGTCAGAGTTTGGCTCGTCTATTTCCGGACAAACCTTGGAATGCAATCGGAAGAGGTGGGTTCAACCTGTCTCTTTATCCTTTTGCCCTAGGACTCAGTTTCCTAATGCCACTGGATTTAACCTTTTCCTGCTGGTTCTTTTACCTGTTAGGTAAGTTGGAATTGGTGGTAGGCAGCATAACCGGCTGGATTTCTTCACCCGGCTATCCTTACAGTGCCGAGCGCGCCTTTGGTGCCACTATCGCCTTTATGCTGCTCATTTTTTGGGTTGGACGCGATCATCTGAAAACCGTGCTGTTCAAAGTATGGCGTACCTCCTGCCAGGTGCCGGAAGCCAACACTTATCGCTGGGCAATTTTAGGCTTGATTGCTGGTGGTGGATGTCTAGTTTTATTTTCAACCCAACTTGGTCTGTCTTTGTGGCTGGCCATACTGTTTTTCACCATCTACTTCGTCCTGTCAATCATGGTGGCCAGAATGCGGGCCGAATTGGGATTCTTTACACATCCTATGTGGGGCATCATGGCCCCTGATATGTTGATCAGTCTGGCCGGCAGCAGAGCGTTAGGCGCCAAAAACCTGACCATTATGGCCTTATACCGCTGGTTCAACTTTGGTTTTTCCAGCCACCAGATGCCACATCAGTTAGAAGCATTAAAAATAACGGACAGAACGGGCATAGACCAGCAGAAGATAGCATATAGCCTGATATTTATTACCGCTTTAGGCGGTGTTCTGATAGCCTGGGTACACCTACATATTTTTTATCGGGTGGGTGCCCTGAATGGTGGCCTCTGGGCCAGAGGCGGAGGCAATCTCACCTTTAATGCGCTACAAAACTGGATCGTATATCCGCAAGAACAGAACCTTCTGTCGATTATCTCTATGGGAATTGGGTTGTGGGTTTCCATCTTCCTGTCAATAATGAGAGTTAACCTGATTTGGTGGGGGTTTCACCCTATTGGCTACATTGTTGCCAACCTGGAGTGGGCTATGAGGAACTTTTGGAGTTGTATG
>PACG01000151.1 GCA_002699335.1 Candidatus Poribacteria bacterium | reverse complement strand
CTGCATTATTTTAAATTACGTTTCAGATTAAGATGTCCAAATTGCAAAATAAGATTAAAAGGGTATCCCAACGAAAAGGCCAGACGTTTAAGCCAGATTATTATACTGCTCGCCATTGGTCATATGGTGATATACGGATTTTTACCAGATATAGATAATATGACTGAATAGGAATTGGCGAAACATACCTTCACCGCTGATTATGTATATCCCATCATGACTATTGTAGGCCTATTATTTGTCATAGCTCTATTGGTTATCTCTAAGGTAACTTTTTCTAATAATCAATTTCACTACCGTACATGTTTTCGGAGACGGATAGATGGTATCATAGGCTCACCCAATAGCTTTATCCTGACCAAGGAGTTTGATACCATGAGCGACAACCGTACTCGCCTTAAAACGACTACGACCTTAAGAATGTGAGGGTTTCATAAGTAAGTACTTTTCAAATCCACGTCACTATTACGTCGGGCACAAATTAACGCTTAGGCGTCATTATTTCTGCCGTGATGTACTAGAAATCAACCCGATACAGAAACTTTACATTCCGTCCCGGTTCCGGCATCACCGATTTGATTCTGGAAAGATGCTGACGGTATTCCGTTTCGAAGATATTCTCGACTGCGAAAACCACCTGATGCTCAAGCCGCCACATTGAGAACGCCAATTGGAAGCCTACATCGTAGACGATGTATCCGTCCGTTGGTTCTTCAAATTCCCCAAGCCGATGCTGGTCGCCTGAAAATCGTGTCGTGAAGTGAAAATTTAACAGCTGAGTTGCGTAGCGCAGTACCACTCTTCCATTGAGCGGCGGTATCTGTTCAATAGGTAATCCGCTGACATCCAGAAACCCTTTGACGTAACTCATGTTCATCGAAGCAAAGAATCGTGGAGCAATTTCAGTGTCAATGCTGAATTCAGCACCATCAAGGATAGCGTCATGCCCCCTGTATTGATAAATCCATAACCACCCCGCCGCACCGCTACCCCACTCCTTTCGACCGGTGTTAGTCGGAATCAGGTAGCCCTGAATCTGATTGCGGAACACAGCAAGATTGAGCTTCACCCTGTCACTCGAATAGCGCAGAAACGCCTCTGTTCCGAAACCGTCCTCTGAGCCGAGTTCGGCGTTACCGACTTCGTAGGAATAGACCGCCAGATGCGGACCGTCTGAAAAGAGTTCCTCAACCCCCGGAGCCCGAAAAGTCTTCATTAAAGTTGCGCCAGTGCTCAGAGTATCATTCCAGTGGTAAATACTCGAAACCGCGCCTGAGATGCCGCCGAAGTTGCGTCGCTGCACCGTTCCTGCCTGGAGGACGGTGCCTTCCTTGAACGGCTCCACACGTTTGATGTCGTAGCGGATAGCGCCTTGTAGTGTAAAATCGGTGAGTTCCCGCTGCTTAAAATAGAAACCTGCCAAAGACATCTCCCGCGTGTGCGGTGTCCAGTAAAAGCCGCCCGTCGCGTGGTCACGATACTCGCCCCAAAGCCCAGCGATGGCATCGCCTCGCAAGTGAGCCAGCACAGATACGTTGTATGTCAACACACCAAACTCAACACCGAGCGTCCCATTCGATTCAAACTCCTGATGCTGATAGCGCGTGATTGTTGAACCCAGTTTCAGTTTCTCAAGAAAGTACGGGCGAACTAAAATGTTTGCCCCTTCATTAAACGCATACTCAAGATTGCCCTCATACCGCTGGCGGTCAAGGGCAATGCTTATGCCTTTGACATGTCCTTCCGGTGAGCCTGGAATCCCATAGTCCGAACGATAGCGACCACCTGAAATCCCGATGTGTCCCCAACCCTTGACCACTGAGGCGCCTGTCGAAAAATTGGTGTTGGATAGTGACGTGTTTTCTAAAATACCAACAGGGGTTTGGGTATCGGAGGCGTGCCGGCGATTCCATTGGATTCTCCACGCGAGGTCGCCCAGCGGAATAGTCAACCCCGCCGTTCCGGTAATCCCGGAGTTCACCGACTCACTCTGAAATGTGAGATTCACCATTGGATGGTTGGGAAGGCTTTCAGGGATGCTCAATCGCTTGACATTGACGACGCCGCCGAGGGTATTCGAGCCGTAAATCAGCGATGCCGGCCCGCGCGTAATCTGGATATTTCTTGCGGTGGTTGGATCAATCGCAACGGCATGGTCTGCTGAGGACGCCGATTTATCGCCGGTACGCTTACCATCTTCAAGTATCAGCAGACGGTCGCCGCCCATGCCCCGGAGGACTGGGCGCGCTACCGCTCGGCCCATCGTCTGCTGCGCGATGCCAACTTCCTCGCTCAGCGTGTCAGCGATGGTCATGCCCATCTGTTGACCAAGTTGCTGTTTGGAGAGGGCAAGGTCTGTCGTTTTCTCAAACTGAGCGAGTTCATCGTCAGACGGTCTTACGACGATTTCTTCGAATTGGTATACAATATCCAGTTTGACAGTCATCACTGTCGGTTTTGCATCGACAGCGATTTTTTGTTCCAACGTTACATAGCCAACGCGAACGAATCGAAGCGTATACTTCCCCGGTGCAATTCCATCAAACCAAAAATATCCACCTTCATCCGTATCGCTTTGGCTTGGCAAGCTGTCAACAAGCGTCACTCGGACATCAGCAATCGGCCTCTTCGTCTCAGCATCAATTACCTGACCCGAAACCGAAGCAGTAGGAACAGACCAACTTTCATCGGAACAGAAGGTAAGCGTCAGGATAGCCAACGTTGCCAATAGAGATAATCTCAACCATTTCATAGAAGGCCTCCTACGGCGTCACAGTCACAGGAATCGGCAGAGCCGCCGTGAAATCAGCATGTTCGCCGTGCAGTAGTTGGAAACTCAGTTGGGTTTGTCCGGCGGCAAGACCAATCATCTCGAAGGTAAATTTATGGGCCAATTCATCGTCATGGTCGTCCCCACTCTCTTCATGTTCCTCACCTTCTTCGTGCTCGTGTGCCTCTCCTTCATGAGGGTGAACGTCAATAATCGATGCGTCAAAGCCACCTATGCTTAAGACGAATCCCTCTTCCTCTTGGTGGTCATGGTCGTGGTCATGTTCTTCGCCTTCTTCGGTGGTCTCAGGGAAAAATTCACCGATAGTTGGGTCTAGGAAAACAGCGAGAACGTCAAGTTCATCTCCGGCTTTTAGGGTAATTCCACCTGTCTGTGTTCCTTGAAATTGTCGGTAGATCTCTTGTCCGTCAACCTTCAAGACGAACCCGTCCGCATCCGCATGAAACGATTCGCCATTCTCGTCATTATCAACGATGGGATTGTCATCTTCGCCACAAGCGAAAAATAAAACTGCAAATGTAAGTAGTAACAAAGTGAATCTGAAAAAATGCCTAAACATAATATCCTCCGAGTGTAAATAGAATATGAAATCGACAATCAATTCGATTATTCTCCCTTGCCTTTTATACACTGCTAATGCCCTTCGAGTGGTGGCAGAAGCCGAGCGTAAACCGGCCAAAAAAAGACAGAAGTTGATTCGGCAGAAAAAAGATATATTAATAAATTAAGGGATTAAACGGAGAATACGGGTGGGGCGCGACTTTGAATGGTGTTGGTAAGTGTAGCAGGAAGGTTAACAGTGTCGAAAAATAGTTGAATAGAAATGTCAAGCTGCAGATATACTAAACCTGCTATGGCAGGTACAACAGCGGTATGATGTTCACTAAAAAAGCACGCCGAACACTGCTCATCTTGTGCAGTCTCACCGTCATGGTGGTGTGTGAACACTGTTAGAAGCAACACCAGCAAATAACAGCAGATGCCAACGCCTAAGAACCAGCGTTTTTTGCAGCTAGGCAGCGGATTGTGTAACAATGATTATCCTTCCTTTTGCGCCATTTGCTCGGGTTAAAAAAACTGAGTAGTATATTTATTTATAATACCACATATCCGTTTTCAACCACAATTGGAAAGCCGTGAATCCACGAATTTAGGAATGCGTATCTGCTTTTGAAGTGGTCTCAAATACGTCTATAATCTGACTTCTGTCGAGCCGAGAAAAGATGTACGGTAGTGACAAATCAATTAGTTGCACGAGACAAATCTTCAGATTCACATTAGTATCGGTGAAGTATTGAAGGTTACAAACCGAAACACGGGCCGATCCCGACAAATCGGCAGCAACCTACGGGTTTCGATGTGTGTCAGGATCAAAATAATTACCATTTTCCGTGCGGTAGCATGGTCTTCACTACTTTACCACTGGTTGGCTTATCTGTATTTAAGTTAAAAACTAAAATACAAGAACATCTGATCTGCTTTTAAACNNGAATNAAAAAAGNGACCTGTTTGGGTAACAGATCCCTTTTATACACAACAACATATAGGAGAAAACACTGTTTCGTCTAGTAGGGGTTAACGAAGCAGTTGCTGCAACAACTGGTAAATCCTTAATTAGGCTGCGATTAACGAAAGTATGTTCTGCGATACGACAATCGTGATAGAATGCCATAGCTAGTCCCTTGAAGGNCAAATTCGCGCTAAAGATGTAGAGTTCGCTCAACATCTCAATCTGTGCCTAGGAATACTCTCGCTTTTTCAGCGATGGGAAGCGATCAAATCAAGGTTTTAGGAAATGACGATAACTTAGTCCTTTGGAACTTCTTTACGAGTGAATAATAAGATTCTACGAATGCTTCACCAGCTCGATATTCTACGGCATATGATTAAACGGCATACTGAATACAAAGTCAGTATCATAAGCATTAAATCGTCCGATGACATTGACGAAATGGCCATCACCCAATTTGAATTCATCTCAATCAATGTTTAGCAGGAAACTGTTGTTTTATGAAAGATTTGTCCTAGATACTAACAAAGTATTGATTGACCCGTTTTACAAGGCTGAGCACAAAATTTCTATTAGTTGACAGTAAAGAGTATGCACCTTCTACCAGTTTTTGTCCCATTCATAATGACAAGTCGGGTTACAAATCCAGACCTACAGTTGGGAGTGGCGCCATTAACTTGTAAAGTGCTGCGTTATAGTAAGATAAAACCGTTACTGCCTGATGCAGGCTTAGAACTTTGGGCAGCGGGCAATGAGAGAGTTAGCCACCAACTAGTCATAACTGCTGGAGAAGAAGTGTTAGAAGATGTATCAGTCAGGCTAACTGGAGATCTCCAAGGATCTAAGGGAAAAACGCTGGACTCTGGAAACGTGGCTTTGCTCCAAGTATCTTACATTCCCGACCCCGAAGGACTAGGAATCGCCGACAAGACCTTGCAACGAAGGTTTCCAGAACTAACAGATCCCAGTATCAGAGCGTGGCCCGATCCATTGCCTCCACTACAGGAAAGCTTTACGGTGCCTGCAAGATTCAACCAGCCTGTTTGGATAAAGGTCTCTATCCCAGAACACTGCCCATCAGGACTGTATCAGGGAACGCTGCTAGTTAGTGCTCAAGGCATAGCAACCCATCATATTCCATTAAGAATTCATGTATGGCCGTTTAATCTTCCCGTTACACCTCACTTGCGTACCGCTTTTGGCATATCCTATCCTGAAGTGCTTAGAGCCCATGAATCTCAAGGGGGAGAGNCACAAAGCTTTGTTNCAACAGCNTTACTACGAGATACTAGTTGATCATCGCCTCTCGCCTTACTATACTCCAACCAGCGTAGCGAGTGCTGAAAGTATAAGGTATCTGCGAGATCCTCGAGTGACTTCTTTCCAGGCGAATCGGGGTGATATCGACTTCTTGGTTGCCCACGGGCTGTTGTGNAANGCCCNATTTTATCCGGTAGATGAGCCGAGAAAGGAAGAAGACTACGAACGGTTAATTGAAGCTGGCAAGCAAATCCACCAGAAGAATCCCATTGCTCGGATAGTCACACCCTTGCGCAGACGCCCTAGCTTCGAAGATCCTGTTGAATTACTGGCTGGAACTACTTGGGTATGGTGCCCTCACATCAGTACTTATGACAGTGACCATCAGTTACGGAAACGGTTCGAAGAGCGACGGGATTTGGGAGAAGAGATTTGGGTTTATGTTTCTGGACCAGGTGGTGACTACTGTAATTTTTTCGTACATCAAAAAGGTATCCTTCACCGACTATTATTCTGGCAACTCCGGCGATACCATCTGGATGGCCTACTCTATTGGGACACCACCTATTGGAAAAAAGTATCTGATCCATGGAAGGACATGGCCACTTGGTTTGACGATCGCTCATTTGGCAACGGTTCCCTATTATATCCAGGAAAGAAAGTGGGGCTAGATGAGCCGGTCAGTTCTCAGCGATTAGAGTGTATCTTGGCAGGGATGCAGGATATTGAGTACTTCGAACTGCTTAGTCAAACTGTAGGCGAAGATATGGTACAGCAGATCATTGCAGAAATGGTAACTGACTTCACTGATTACTCCGAAGACGAGAATAAGTTAGAGGAATTGCGTCGCCAAATAGGCGAATGCCTGACTATCCAAACCCAATAGCTGATCCCATATACACATTTGTTTTTTCTAAAGTAGAGTATCTAACTTAATGATTATGATATACCATGGCGGTACAAACGAAGCGTCGAATAAGTTTCCAGCATAAAAGATCAGGTTTCAAAATTTTATTGAGCAAAAATCAAAAACCGGGTAAAATGACTTTCGCCTATATCAAAGGTACGGAGCGAAGATTACCGAGATTTAACCATTATCAAAACTGGAGATAAATTGAAGTGTGTTATGGTGAAACAGCGAAAGCAAAATATTATCCTTATCCTAGCTGACGATCTGGGTTTTGAGTGTCTCGGTTGCTACGGGGGAAAATCCTACAACACCCCTAATCTCGATGCTATGGCTGCGTCTGGCACACAATTCACTCATGCCTACGCACTGCCGTTGTGTACACCTACTCGCACCCAGATAATGACTGGGAAGTATAATTTTCGCAATTGGAAGGCTTTCGGTATTCTTGATCCAAATGAGAAAACATTCGGTCATTACATGCAACATGCTGGTTATAAAACTTGTATCACGGGGAAATGGCAACTTTGGAGCTACAACCCCCCTAGTTTTGAACCGGAATGGCGGGGCAAGGGGATGTTGCCGGAAAATGCTGGTTTCGATGAGTTTTTTCTGTGGCATGCCGGGCACACCGAAGACAAGGGCTCGCGGTATGCGGATCCTTTGATTTTTGACAACAATGGGCTCCGTCGAGACACAAAAGGAAAGTATGGGCCCGATCTTTATGCTGAGTACCTCCTCGACTTCGCTAAACGTTATCAAAATCAACCATTTTTCATTTACTATCCGATGGCACTCACTCATGGACCATTTATGCCTACGCCAGATAGTCCTGGGTGGATTGAGAATCGTCACAAGGGTAATGTCGAAAATTTTAAATGCATGGTCGAATATGCCGACAAGATCGTTGGCCGAATCATGAATGGACTCGACGACTTGGGACTCCATGATGACACACTGGTCATGTTTATCGGTGATAACGGGTCGCCTACTGAAGTGGTTTCAATGCTAGGCAACCAACCATTTCGAGGTGGTAAGGGGAAATCCACTGATGCGGGAACTCGTGTTCCTCTAATAGCTTCTTGGGGCGACAGCGAGACTGGAACTAACGTCTGCGATGATTTGGTGGACTGCAGCGATTTTCTGCCTACGATGATGGAAGTCGTTGGGACTTCTCTACCATCCCAAGCTATTTGTGATGGTCGGTCTTTCCTTCCCCAATTGGTCGGGAAAAGACCAAATCCAAGAAAATGGATTTATGCTTGGCACAACCCATTGCCAGGATGGTCCAAAGAAGGATACCATTTGCAGGAATGGGCTCAAGATCAAACATGGAAACTCTACAGCGATGGTCAACTTTATAATCTCGTGATCGATGCACTTGAAGAATATCCTATTGAGGAAGATACAGAGGAGTCAAAGATCGCTCGGAAAAATCTTCAATCGGTTCTAAGTCATATGAAGCAACAGCAGTAAGAGTTTGTTTAAACCACTAACCATTCAAAAATTCTGACATGGATACTCACAAAGAAACCCATTACAATGATGAGCCAAAAATCAAGACCAAATTTTCTTGTCTTTATCGTTGATCAGATGAACAGTTTCAGTCTTGGATACCATGGTAATCCAGATGTTCGAACACCCAATATAGACAAGTTATGCACCGAAGGTGCCAGTTTTAACCGCGCCTACTGTAGCAATCCGGTCTGTTCCCCTTCTAGAGCGACGCTCCATACCGGACTGACTCCCCGACAACACGGTTTGATTACCAACGGTTGCAAATTGACAGATCAGATAACTACATTGCCACAGGTGTTAGCGGACAACGGGTTTCGAACCCATTGTGTCGGAAAGATCCATTTGCAACCGTTTAGTAACTCTGATTTTGGTGAGGAAGGTCGTCCCCTTTCGTGGGAAAGTCGCGACCTGTGGAATGAAGGTGTGATCAAAGGATTACCCCTACCATATTATGGCTATCAAACGGTGGACTATGTTGGTGGGCATATCAATTATGTCAATGGCGATTATGTTAATGATGTGGAAGCACAGTCTCCAGGTACCAGGGCAAAACTGAGCCGAGCAGAAGCATACCACAGTGTCCTGAAAAGTCAAGCGTGGCGAATGCCAATTGATCCAGAACTGCACTATAATCATTGGATCGTAGACAGGTCGATGGACTTTCTTGATTCAGTACCGGAGGGGGATAATTTTTTTCTTGTTACCTCTTTCCCAGATCCTCACCATCCTTTTGCTGCCTGTCGACCCTATAGCGAAATGTATGATCCTAACGAGATCACTTTGCCGGAAACTTGGAACGAAGATGAAGACCTCTGTGGTTACCTAAAACGGGATGTCAACGCCAGTCATAGTTCGTGGAACGAAACCGCCTTACGAGAATCCATCGCCCAAACTTATGGTATGATTACTCACATCGATGACAATGTCGGTCGTCTGCTCCAACACCTTGATCAAACTGGACACACCGATAACACCATTGTAGTTTTCCTGTCTGATCACGGTGAGTATCTTGGCTCTCATCACTTACTACTGAAAGGGAAATGGCCTTACGAACAGGTGGTGCGTGTGCCGTTCATCTGGAAGGATCCAAAAGCAAGCGCGAGAGGAAGATCTGATCAAATTGCTAGTCTGCTCGATTTTGTGCCGACGGTGCTTGATTATGTTGAAATCGATCAAACTCCTTTTAAGTTACGTGCTGAAGGCAAAGGAACCACACCGACCCTGCCGGGGAAATCATTGCGGAGTTGGATTGAAGGAAATACAGGGTCGAGCAGCGCAGCCTTGGTCGAGTATGACGAAGATTTTTATGAAGGACATGTATGTCGTTATCGAATGTTGATTGAATCACGATTCAAGGTGTGTCTCTACGGTGGTACAGGGCAGGGAGTTTTACTCGATTTGGAACGAGATCCATGTGAACGTCATAACCGATGGGCCGATAACAGCTATACCAATATCCGAAACGATATGCTGGCCAAACTGTCTGATCGATTAGCGTGGACAGACCGATTCGACACCCCTCGTTATTGCGGTGCTTAATCGACAACAAAACAGGTATATTTCCGCAGACCAAGAGATATTTCAGTCATTATGTGTCCCTAAAATAGCACTTATGCAATCTGTTCCAAATGCGAACTGAATCAAGGAATACATGTCACGTCGAATCTGACCAGCCAAGCATAAAACATCGAAGCCTAACGATCAAGTATATCAGTTGTAAGTTTCTGCTAATTCTGATAGGATTTATCCGTATTTTAAAAAAAACTGTAATCGTATATACATAAATTGAGGTTAGCATGAGGAAAACAGCAATCAGGTTTACAATTCAGAAACTAACGGTCTTTGCCTGCCTTCTCTGTGTTTCATTACCAGCCTTTGAGGTTTTGGCCGTGGACGATCCTACCGCTATCTGGCTATTTGATAAAAAAGATAATAATGTTGTCAAGGACTTATCCGGAAATGGTCACGATGGAAAGATTCATGGAGCGGTCGATTGGACAAAAGATGGACAGTTCAGTGGCGCGCTCGCCTTTGTCGGCAAGGATGGTTGGATTGAAGTGGACGACCACAAAAATTTTCATTTTCCCAAAGGGACAGATTTCACTTTGGCCTGCTGGGTGAAAATAACTGGCGACCATCCTCAGCCACCAATGTTAATCGCGAAAAGTTATGGGCAGGGAGGCCAGAAACAACCTTGGTATGCACTCTATTATGCCAATCAGGGAAAACAATCAGATGGCGACATTAGCTTTTTCTGTAGAGATGCAGGGGGGACAAGTTTTCATATTGCAGCAGGTCAGAAGATTAATGATGACAAATGGCATCACGTAGTTGGAACCAGAGATAACGGAACCATGTATTTATATCTAGATGGTGAAGAAAAAAGTAAGAAAACAGGCGCCGATTTTGATGTTGGAACTCATGACGGGCATCTGCACATGATGACTCACGCTAGTCGATTCATGAATGCTATGTTGGATGAAGCGTTAATATATAAAGGCAAAGCTTTGTCAAAAGATGAAATCAACCAGCTAATGAAGGATGGCACTGAGTCTTTTCTCTCCGTTTCTGCTGAAGGAAAAACAACAGCAACTTGGGGTAGAATCAAGTTGATCTACCGGTAACAATTCGGAGAGAGCCTTCTACGCTAAAATAGCAGAAGTAAAGAGATGGATTGGCAAGCTCCTACAGTCAAAACTGAATTCGAATTCAAGGAAGGGTTAGGGTACTCTTGTTTGTAATTACGTCTTATGGAGAGTTTCGACGCATAATACTCAGAATCTGTCCCGTCATACCGCTAGATGGTAATTGTGTAGCTAGAAAAACAGCCGACGAAACCACTTGCTCTGGGGATTTCCATGGGTCACTGCTAGCAAGAACCTCTCCACTCCCCTCCCACATTGGACGTGATAATTCAGTTTTGACTGGACCGGGGATCAGCACATTGACAATAATACCATCTTCCCAAACTTCCTCAGCAATGGACTGAGACAAACCATGCAGGGCGAATTTGGAAGCACAATACACACTGAGATTACCACGCCCAACCTGCCCCATTCCAGAACCCATGTTAATGATGTTACCGTGGCCTTGGGCTTGCATGACGGGTAAAACAGCACGGCAACAATTTACCACCCCTACAACGTTTATTTGCCAAGCTTGTTCCCATTCTTCCGATTTCGAATCCAAAAACAGGCCTCTAGGGTTAATTCCTGCATTATTAACTAGGACGTCGATTTTACCAAACTGGTCTACAGTTTGTTGGGCCAGATTTTTGGCCTGCGGCAAAGACCGAACATCGGTCGGTACTGAAATGGCTTGTCCTCCTTGACTCTGGATTTTTTCAACAACTTGATCTAGTTGACCTTTGCTTCGGGAAGCTGCTACTATTTTAGCGCCTTCTTGGGCATAACCAACTGCTAATGCTTTTCCAATTCCTCTGCCACCACCTGTAACAATTATCACTTTATCTTTTAGTTGCATCAAATCTTCCTTTTTAGCTTGTCGTGTGCGATATTAAGTATCATTTCATAGTTCCTTAAGTAAGGTCAGGCCTTTAAGGCGGAACCATTTTATGTATATCATATTACGGTGTCAACTTAATAAGATCCTAATTGGTCGACCGAACCTCGACTGAGACACCTAGATTGTTGTTTACACTTTTCTTTCCCCTTAGTAGAATGCTTCATCATTCCTTTGAATTGCTAATTTATTAACTCTGATTCCTTATGATACGAAAGACATTCATGCATAATCCCCACTAGAACTGATGAGAAAAAGAACAGAGAGCAAAAAAGAACAACAAAATTTTTATCGAAAACCTCTTGAAGCGATTAGTGGTGTAGAAACTAAATTGCAGCAAGCTTTTTCTCTTTATCAAGAAGGTAAAACACAACAGGCAGAAAAGATATGTCAACAGGTGCTGGCAAATTACCCATTAAATGCTGAAGCCATCCATATTCTTGGTGTTATTGCTCATGGAGAAGGCAAACATAATATAGCAGTTGGTTTAATCAAACGGGCTATAGAATTAGATCCAAAGCAATCTGCGTTTTATAATAATTTGGGTAACGTTCTACGAGAACAAGAGATATTAGATGAATCTGCCCAAGCCTATAGCAAAGCCATACAGCTTCAACCCAATTCTGCTGAGATTTACAACAATTTGGGAGTAGTGTTGCAAGAACAGGGGAAACTGAAGGAGGCTATTCAAGCTTATGAGAAAGCGATTGAAATTCGCCCTGACTGTACTGGAGTTTATATTAATTTCGGTAATGCTTTGCAAGAACAGGGTGAAGTGGAGAAATCAATTCGAACCTATCGTAAGGCCATACAGATCCAGCCCGATTCCGCTGAAGCACATAAGAATTTGGGTATGAGTCTATTGTTAACGGGAAGTTTTGACGACGGTTGGAAACAATTTGCATGGCGATGGCAATGCAAGGATTTCATTTCGGAAAAACGGCATTTCCCTCAATCAAACTGGGATGGATCAAATCTAAGAAGCAAAACTATCTTAGTTTGGGCTGAACAAGGAATCGGCGATGAGATTATGTTTGCCAGTATGCTTTCTGATTTGTTGGAAATGGGAGACAATATAATTGTCGAGTGTGATGCGAGACTTATTCCCTTATTGCAACGCTCTTTCCCCAAGATTCAATTTCTTCCTCGGCAGGTTCCTCCAGATCCTCAATTGTTTGACACAAATATAGATTATCAAATTCCTATGGGTAATTTAGGCCAATGGCTTAGATTTAATAAAGATAGTTTTACAGCGGGTAACTACCTTTTGCCTTGTTCAAAAAGAGTCTTGCAACTAAAAGGGAAATATAGGAGCCTATCAAATGATAAACTGTTAATTGGTATTTCTTGGAAAAGCATTAATCGAGATATTGGAAAAACCAAGAGCACATTGTTGGAAGATTGGACTTCGGTCCTATCACAAGATGGTTGCTACTTCATTAACCTGCAATATGGAGATACAAAATCAGAGATAGAGGAATATGTCTCTGATAAAAAGCATATTTTAATCTACCAAGATAAAGAGATTAATCCGTTGACTGATCTGGATGGATTTGCAGCGCAAGTATCAGCCTTGGATCTGGTTATATCAACATCTAATACTACAGTGCATCTTGCTGGTGCCTTAGGACAGAATGTTTGGACGTTATTAAGACT
>PACG01000150.1 GCA_002699335.1 Candidatus Poribacteria bacterium | reverse complement strand
GTTATCGTTATAGAATCCGTTGGTCAATATTCCCTTAGGAGAAATTAGATGTCATACGAATTGGAAAAAGGGCGAATCTATCGAATGCCGATTCATTTTGGTCCTGGACTTGGTCCTCGACAAGGACCGGACGGAAGGACATTTGAATGCAAGGATAATCCAAAGTCAACTTCGGTCTCGGTCAGTTTTTTGTCTGATCCAGACCAGTTGGAAGCCCTACTCCCCGAAAACTTTGCTTTAGCTGGCGAACCTGTTGTTACCGTCTCGGCAACTTATATGAAGGAAATTGAATGGCTAGCCGGGCGCGGATACAATACACTAGGGGTTAGTTTCCCTGCTGAATTCAAAGGGAAAGAAGATCATGCCACTGGTAGTTTTTTAACTGTACTCTGGGAAAACCTAACAGATCCAATCTTNACCGAGACGGGAGGAAATCGGATTTTCCAAGATCTACTGTGATCTGCCTGAACCGAGNGTCTGTCAAGGTGAGACTCACTGTCAAGCTAGTTGGATGGGTTTTAAGTTTATGGACCTAAGTGTGAAAAGTCTGACTCCGGTTGAACTGAATAACTTGCCAACACCTGTTGCTCAATCNGCGAGTAATCAGTTGACAGGTACACTCCATTACAAATATATTCCGAGGACCGGTGGTTATCCGGAATCTTGGGGTGAAGCAGATGNAGCNTACGCTGTTCTGACGCCTGCTCGTTCTCCCAATCGAGTGGTAACAGAGATGTGGCGAGGTGAAGGAAGGGTAGATTTTCATTATGCCCGATGGGAAGATTTGCCAACCCAATATACTATTGTCAACACTTTTTCCCAGTTCGAAGTTAGAGAGTACCGCGGAGCGAGTATTGTCAAGACCATTGGTGGAAAAGATTTAAGTGACCAACGAATTCTAAAGTAGGATGATAACCTTCAACTGTCAAGTATTGAGGCCGGGAAAATGTACAATCTGAATGGAAAAGTCGCTTTGGTTACAGGAGCCGGTGGTAAAAATGGGATCGGACGTGCAATTGCAACCCGGTTGGCATCAGAGGGAGCCGATCTGGTCTTGAATGATGTGACAGAGGTTCCTTATCATGATGACGAGTGGCGGGGAATTACCTCTGTGACAGAGGAGATCGAGACATTAGGCCGAAAAGCAATTTGTGTCNTAGCCGATGTTAGTAATGCTGGTCAAGTCCAAAATATGGTCGAGCAAGCCTTAGAAGCCTATGGTCGATTGGACATTTTAGTCAATAATGCCGGCGCACGGGCGGGCAGTGATCGAGTACCTATTGTAGAACTGAACGAAGCCGATTGGGATCGTGTGCAGAATGTGAATGTTAAGGGAGTTTTCCTCTGCTGTCGGGCGATGGCACGTCAACTCATCGCCCAAGGCCAAGGAGGCAAGATCATCAATATCTCGTCTACGGCAGGTAAGCGCGGGTATGCTCGATATGGCACTTATTGTGCCTCCAAATTTGCTGTGATTGGCTTAACTCAATCNCTGGCTTTGGAACTGGCCAGCCATCGCATCAATGTTAATGCCATCTGCCCCGGACTGGTGAATACCGAACGGGTAGGACATATCGCCTCAGCCGTGATCGAGGGNGACTTATCAGATCAGGAAAAACGGGATCTACACGTTNCCAGAACCGAATCCTCAGTACCTTTAGGCCGAATTGCGGATGGATCTGACGTGGCTCGAATGTCGGCTTTTCTGGCCTCTTCCGAGGCCGATTACCTNACAGGTCTGGCGATCAACGTTTCTGGTGGTGCCTAGCACTTAACGCTTGTACATTACGTNTCTTGGCGAAAAGACTTGCCAACGCCGAAGATCTTCGGTAAAATTCCGGTGTTCGACTTTTCAACCCTTAACCCCTACAACAAATAAGGAATGATGAAATGGATATACGAATTGAATATTGCTCGGCTTGAAACTACTTGCCACGTGCCGTCAGTTTGGCGGACAGTTTGCTAGGCCAGTACAAAACTCAAATTTCTTCCCTGACGCTGGTTCCAGGNGGAGGTGGATGTTTTGAAGTGTCACGCAACGACAAACTTCTGTATTCGAAACTCAAAACCAAAGAATTTCCTCACCTNACCCAAATTACAGACGCTATTGATGGCCCCTAGCCACAGTAGGCGACTACCATTAAATAGTTTGACTATCGGTGATCCAACAACCTACTCAAACGCGGCAGGTTCAACCGCCTGCCGCATATCCCAAATCACAAGCCTGCCATTAACCGTTCCTACCACCAAATAAAACAGATCTTCTTGCCAGTTGAATCCGATGGCTAACGACTGATAGATATCTGATACTNGTAGCTTGCGGATAGATCCGAACCTTTTAAAATTTTTCCCTTCAATTGACCAGACATAGATTGCTTCCAGCATTTGAGCAAAGAAATAGTCACTATTCGGACTAAAAGCCAGTCTCCCACCAGTCGAAACTCTACTATTGGAAATNTGAGTTATTGNCGGTGGAGATACACTTAAATCCCAAGTTAGAATTGATGCATCTGGTCCCGACGCGATCAAACGATCAGCCGAAATCGAAATGGAGTTTACCCTCTGCTGATCAGTCAACAGTTTCGGTAGGATTTCTTGACCCGACTGCAAATCCCAAATGCGAATCGTGCCATCCCAGGATCCAGATACTAACNGTCGACCGTTTTGATAAAAGGCCAGAGCAGTTACACTATCGGTATGTCCTTGAAAGGTACGAATCAGTTGACCCGTAATAATATCCCATAAGAATACACTGCCTGTTAAAGTGGCNACGACAAGTTCCACCGGATTGTTAGGACAAAAGGCGGTGGCAGTCACCCACTCACCTTTTGTATTTTCCTCAAAGGCATCATCGCCTGAACGCGGAATCTGCTCTGGATTTTGCGCCACTAAAGACCGTTGTCGACCGCCGGTGGCGGGATCTAAAATCTGTACATGTCCATTGTACGTGCCGAAAGCAATGGCGGCCTCGTCAGAACTAATAGCAAGAGTTGTGATCAACTCACCGGATTTATCCTTAATCGACCAGTTTGCCGACCATTTGTTATCTGCAGTCCTATCCCATCGACTGATCTGATCCTTTGCTGCGGAGACTAGATAGTCGCATCTTGGTGAGAAGGCTACTGCTGTCAAGGCTAATCCACTGTGTGCTGTGAATATCTGCTGCGGGGCAGTTGGTAGAGCCGGAAACTCTGATTTGCCGAACGTATCGGCGTATATATTTGTGTGGTGTACAGTGACCATGATTAAAATCGCTACCATTCGTCTATAACGATATGGTGATAGCAGTCTCATGAATCAACGACCTTTTGTGGCTCTACAATCACAATACTAATCCGATATTGATTAGCCAATTGCGCTAGCTCTTGNGGACGAATCAGCAGAANACGTTCAGCTTCAACCGCCAACACACTTGCTTCTGCTGCTCGCATTGCTTCGAGTGTGTGCGACCCAATGGTCGGAGTATCGATTCGAAAATCGTGATGGGTAGCGGCAGTTTTAACCACAGTCATGCCTTTGCTGGCTAGGTCCCCAGCTCGTCGGATCGTTTGGTCGGTACCTTCAGTTGCTTCCACAGACAGGATAATCNNGTCTTTNAGAACAACNGTCTGNCCAATATCCAGATCGGCAATGGATCTAGCAATTTCAAGACCATATTTGATGTCTTTCCATTCAGCAGTGGTGGGTTTTCGTTTGGCCAACAGTCCCGCTTTTGGTATTGAGTCTACTAAATATCTCGATTGAGGAACGATACCGATTCCTTCAGCTTCAAAATGCGCCATGACACCAGACAGGATGGCTTGGTCGCCTCGATTTCGGGTCCGAGCTAAAATCTGGAGAGCGATGGAATCTAAGTGTAGTGGTTTCAAAAGAATGCTTTTGTGGACTTTCCCAATGATGGCGATTTCTGTTACCTGATATTGGTGGAAAGTTTGGGTGATTTTCCTGATTTGGCCTACGCCACATGGAAAAATTGAAACCCCTGCTGGCAAATTCTGCGGTGCAAGTTCCGCTGATGCTTTAGTGACTGGAACAAAAACGATATGCCGCTCCGGTGCCTGTAGTTGCACGTCTTCGACCAGAAGAAAAGGAAGTTCTCCATCGCCAGCAATGACACCGAAAGCTCGCGTGCTGTTAGAAAAATGAGCTATGTCAGATGACGGATGAAAACCCATTGAGCTTGATAGCACTCCTTCGAGCTCTATTCACGACTAATTAGTAAAGCGNCCCCTCGATNGGAGTTGAGAGTAAACTTGTTAGCGAGGCGGTAGGGAGCACGACCTTCAATCGCAAAAGCGGATAAATGNGTGCNTTTGGCCGTAGCCAAGNCAACTGAGTTAAACGTTTACAGTGCAATTCCCCGTTCTGAGGTTTCCAGNAAATTTAGGAGGTAGTCCACCTCTACATTGGTAGGAATCTCTTGTCGNACCGTTTGGATGGCTTGTTTCAAAGGCACATTTTTACGGAAGAGAATAGGGAAGGATTTTTTCAACAATCTGACTGTTTCCGGGTCAAACTGCGCCATTGGATGATTGCTAGCGGTTTGGCGGCCAATCAGATTAAGTCCTCGAATACGTGCCGGATGCCCATCAGCGAGCATAAAGGGAGGAATATCTTTGACAAACTTAGAGCAGGCACCAACCATAGCACATTTTCCGATTCGAACGAAAGGATGCAGTGCGGCATGACCACCCAACCTCGCATAGTCTTCAACTACAACATGACCACCCAGTGTAGCGAAATTAGCCATGATTGTCTGATTTCCCACTGTGGCATCGTGGGCAATATTGACCCAATTCATCAACAGGTTGTCGTCACCGATGAGAGTGGCATCATCTTCACCGGTTGCCCGTGAAATTGAGACATACTCACGGAGGGTGTTACGATCCCCAATTTTGGCATAACTGCGCCAACCACCATGCTTTAAGTCTTTAGATGGATTGCCGATNCTACAGCCGAAGTAAATCTGGCATTCTTGGCCAATCTGGGTAAATTGGCAGATCTGTACATGTGGACCAACGGTTGTTCCCCGTCCAATTTGCACCTCGTCTNCGACAATCGAATAAGCTGCGATCTCAACCTCATCGTCGAGTTCCGCCTTAGGAGAGACGATAGCGGTTGGGTGAATTTTAACCATAACGAAACTGTGAAAGTGCTAAAGTGGCTGGGATTGACTGTGGATAATCAGCTTTTGGTGATCACCTAACAATTTCCTGCTAAGTCATTACTTAGCTTAGTCGTTGAATTACTACCTTTTCTTCACTTAGGCATCGAACTGGCAGAACCGAGCATAATTGATAGATTACCTTCGCTAGCGACCNCGTCACCTACATAGGCTTTTCCGGCCAGTTTGACAAAGTTTTGTCGCTTTCTGACAACTTCTATCTCCAACCGAAGTTGATCGCCCGGTAGAACGGGACGACGAAACTTGGCTTCCTCAATCGAAGCGAAATAGCCAACCTGATCCNCAACAGCAGTTTCTTGAAGCACTAACCAAGCACCGAGTTGAGCCAAGGCTTCCATTTGCAGAACTCCTGGCATTACGGGTTCTTGCGGNAAATGGCCCTGAAAAAACTGCTCGTTATAGGTCAAGTTTTTGATGCCAATAGCAGATTTACCTGTTTCGTAAGACAAGACTCGATCCAACATGCACATAGGAAAGCGATGCGGTAGATATTGATAGATCTCTTTGGCCTCCACTACCGTCTGTTGGTTTAATAATCCTTGTTCAGCCAGTGATTGAACCAAAGTAGCATGCAATTGATGGCCCGATTTCATCGCTACCACATGGGCTTGCAACGGCTTGCTTATGGTAGAGAGATCTCCAATTAAATCGAGAATCTTATGTCGCACAAACTCGTCCGGGAACCGCAGGTCGATCTTTGATTTCCCCCTCTCGTTTACCACCACAACATTATCTTCTGTTGCTCCTTTCCCAATACCTAGTTGAAGTAAAACTTCAATTTCACTTTCCAGGCAGAAACTTCTAGCTGATGCAATCTGTTTCAGGTAGGTTTCNGGTTTAATCTCAAAAGTTGCGGTTTGAGTTTGAATTTGAGGATGATCGTAGACAAAAGTGACACGAAAAGTTTCAGAAGGCAACAGCACCAACTGTTTATCGCCCTGGTCGATGGCGACAGGAGAATCAATCTTGACAACCTCTCTGACTGCATTTTGCTCGACCACGCCAACCTCGGCGATTTGAGTGGCATAGATCTGGGCACTTCCATCAAGTGCCGGCAATTCTGGAGCATCCAGTTGGATAGCAGCGTTGTCAATTTCCATACCGGCTAATGCAGACAGAATATGCTCTACGCTATTAACTACGGTTGATTCCTGCCCAATACTGGTACATCTAGGTAAATCTGCTATAATGTTCTCAGGACAGACTTGGATCGAGTCTCGATGCCCGTCTGTCCACAGATCTAAACGCTGGAAAGTAATACCATGATTTTCAGGNGCGGGGCTGATTTTAGCGTTGACGTCAAGTCCATGCATCAAACCGGTTCCAGAAATTGTAATTTCGTCTTTGAGTGTCCGTTGCAAACTGTTCTCCGTATTAGTCTTAATAATCATCAGAGTCCGGCGTTTTAGCGATTTGTTGACTTCTTCTTGATTTTTGATAACGACGAACCATTCGTTGGTGTTGGTCTAGCGTTTCTGAGAAATAGTGGCCACCNCCTCCTGAGGCCACGAAATAGAAATANGGTGTTTTCGCCGGACGCAAGGCGGCCATGATTGAAGCTCGACCAGGATTACAAATCGGGCCAGGGGGTAACCCTTTGTGTAGATAGGTGTTGTATGGGGTATNGGTACGCAGATCTACACGGGTTAGTGAACGTGGCGGATTACCTAGGCCATATAACACCGTTGGGTCTGCGTCTAGCTTCCAGCCTGTGCGCAACCGATTGTGGTAAACACTAGAAATTATTTCTCTTTCAGAATCAATCTGTGCTTCTTTTTCAATGATGGAAGCTAAAATAATGGTTTCNCCTNGCGACAGTCCGATCTGCTTAGCAGCTAGACCCATCCCTGGTGTCCACTGATCTTGGAAATGATCCAACATAGTTTTGATAGCGGTTTCTGCCGAACTTCCATCCGCCAAACGGTAGGTCTCTGGAAACAGATAGCCTTCTACCGTAGATCCTGGTAAGTCATAGGCGCGTTGCCATCGGACTTCACCAGCCATCTGCAGAAAACTTTCGGCGGATCCAAGGCTGGTTTGCCCCCACAAGTCAGCAATCTGATTTAAAGTCCAGCCTTCTGGGATTGCTAATTGACGGAGAATAACCTGTCCTGACTGTAATTGGTTGATAATCTGTTGCAGGCTCATCGACCGGTTGAATTGATACGTACCGGCTTTTAGCCGATGGGAAACACCTTGCCATTGCACCCAATAATTAAACAATGTTGAACTGCGGATTAGACCTGCACGTGATAGTTGTCGGGAAATAGCTCTAGAAGTTACGCCGCTCGGTATCTCTACAGTAACCGTCTGACTTTTCTGTTGGACAGGACCGGCATAGTGCAGAATCGTGAGGGTAGGAATTAACACCGACAGGCCCAGTGATAGAAGTAGCCCACCTACTAGTAGTCGTTGACCATTCGCTAGTCGCCACTGCTCCAGGCGGATCGCCCCAGTCCGAAGTAATTCCTTAATCGATTGGGGCATCCAATTGAAACTGTTCAATGTAATCCTCTAAAATTAAAGCGGCAGCAATCTGGTCTACTTTCTGTTTTTTCTTTTTTCGTCGAGTCTTGTTAGCGATCATCAGTCGCTCGGCTTCGACAGTGGTTAGTCGCTCATCCCAGAACACGATTTCCGCTGGAACCAATTTGGCGAGTTGGGTGGCAAAACCCTTAATCTTCTGTCCTTGAATGCTGATCTGTCCATCCCACCGAAGTGGAAGTCCGACCACTAGTCGAATGGGATCATGAGTCGCAACTAATTGAGCAATCGTACTAATATCGGCTTTCGCAGTTCGACGTTGGATCGTACAAAGTGGATAAGCCAGTATTCGATTTTCACTAATGGCAACTCCGATGCGTGCATCTCCAACATCCAGTGCCAGTAACGGCCGATTTTCTATCAATTCGGATTGCCCTTTTGCTCCAGTCGTTATTTTAAGCCTTGACTCGTTGTACGGCACTTTCTATCAATATAACCTAGCAGAATTAATTCGTTAAATAGTTGTTGGGCAAGCATAACAACTGCCAATAGACCATGTCAAGGTGCAGGCTTATGTCTTCCTAAATCTACTAGACTCTTCTTTTCAGAAGTATAAAATATTCAGCAATAACTATTGACGTCTTAAAAAGGTAAAGGGTTCAGATCTGACAGGTAATCTGTGTTACTTTAATTCCATGGGTAAATCTATAAAAGGCATTTGCCAATTTTCCAGACTGTGATATAATGCTATAGTAATCTGAACTGACCTGAACGAATTAATTCAAAAGGTGGAAATCGTGCAAGGTGTTGATGTTGTTGCCAATATTCTAAAGCAAGAAAATGTAGACTATCTCTTCTGTTTTCCCGCTAATAAGCTAATTGATGCTGCCGCTCGAATTGGAATTCGTCCAATTCTGACGCGAACTGAGCGCACCCTGGTTAACATGGCGGATGGACTCAGTCGAATCTCTAATGGGGAGCAGATCGGGGTTGGTGTAGTACAAGCCGGTCCTGGTAGTGAAAATGCCTTTGCTGGTGTAGCCCAGGCGTTTGCGGATTCGGTGCCAATCTTGATGTTACCTGGCGGTATTGATCGTAGATCTGGTGATATTCCAACCAATTTCTCGGCGGTCAAAAACTATGACCATGTGACTAAATGGGTTGCACAGGCTAATTTTGCAGATCGAATTCCTGGCCTGATGCGACGTGCTTACAGCTTATTGCGATCGGGCCATCCTGGACCGGTAATGATCGAAATCCCAACCGATGTTGGTGAAGAAGAGGTCGACGACTTTACCTATACACCACCTAAATCCATTAAATCTTTAGCCGATCCACAAAACGTGAAATCAGCCGTTGAAATGTTATTAGCAGCTAAAAGCCCAATCCTGATTGCTGGGCAAGGATCGCTTTTCGCTGCAGCAACACCAGAATTAATTCGGTTGGCTGAATTATTACAGATTCCGATCATGACCACCATGGGTGGCAAAAGTGCATTCCCCGAAGACCACGATCTGGCACTGGGTGCCAGTGGGCATACAGGCACGGGGGTTGTCAAACACTTTTTGAGTCAAGCTGATCTCATTTTAGCCTTGGGTTCCAGCTTATCCCAAAACCCCTTTGCCCCTCGAATTCCAACCGATATACCAATTATCCATAACTCTATCGCTGAGGTCGATATCAACAAGGACTGTACGGTTGAGGTCGGATTGATGGGGGATACGAAGTTGGTGACCCAGCAACTGATCAATGAAGTTGTTGCGAGGATTGGGGCNGAAGGAAAGACTGAGAATACGGNCTTGAAGAACGAGATACAAACCGTCAAAGCCNACTGGTTATCGGAGTGGATGCCAAGGNTGACCTCNGACGAAGTGCCGATTAATCCATATCGCGTCATCTGGGATCTACAAAAAGCCATCGACCGTNACAACGCTATTGTGACTCACGATTCGGGGAATCCACGAGATCAAATGGTGCCCTTCTACGAGACGCTAATCCCCAACGGTTATATTGGTTGGGGAAAGTCAACACAACTCGGCTACTCCCTTGGGTTGACCATGGGAGCCAAGTTGGCTGCCCCCGCTAAATTGGCGGTTAATGTCCTGGGTGATGCCGCTTTCGGCATGGCAGGTCTNGATCTGGAAACCGCTGTGAGAGAGAAAATTCCTATTCTGACCCTGGTACTCAATAACTCCGCTTTAGGCGGTTATGAAAANCATTTNCCCATTGCGACGAAACGTTACGGCACCAAATTTTTAACGGGTGATTACACTAAAATCGCTGAAGGTTTAGGAGCATATAGTGAACAGGTCGAATGCCCAAACGATATTATCGACTCGATCCAGAGAGCTCAAAAAGTGATGGCTGNCGAAAACCGCCCGGCCTTAATCGAATTTATCACCCGAGAAGACGCTGTTTTCTCCTACGGTCANTGATACTAGATCAAAAGNGGCTTAGCTAATAAGTTGAGGGTAAGCATTGGAAAATTTAACCATGAGTCAGAATGGGGGAGATCAAAAGTTGCGTGTTTTGATGACTGGAGCCGCAGGTACTGTTGGCACAGCACTCTGGTCAGCATGGGAAGCCGAAAACCGGTATCAACTNACTTTGGTCGATCTACGNGNAATCGAAGGNNCGACATCGACTTGCAAGCAGGGGGATGTGCGCGATTGCNNCCAGATGCAGACCTTATGTCAAAANCAGGATGTNCTNGTGCACTTGGCTTACGTTCGTCATCAGGATTTCACCCAGTTACCAGAAGAGCTAACCGATATCGGTACTTCGATGCTGTTATTCGAGATCGCTCGGCAAGCGGGTGTCCAGAAAATCGTCTACGCNAGCACCAACCATGTCACCGGCTGGAACGAAAGATTAGCCCAACCAGCAGATTCTCCATGGATGGGGATACCTCCCAAATTTTCAACGGCGGAACAGTTTCGGCCAGATGGTTGGTATGGTGCTATGAAAGGCATGGCTGAGATCGCCGGTCGTTATCTGGTCGATGCCNACGATCTTCGCTTCATTAGTATCCGGATCGGCAGTTTTAACGGCACCTCAGAGCCAAGTGGGATTCGTCACTGCTCGACGTTGTTAACCCCTCGTGACTGCGCCCAGTTATTTGGCCGGGCTGTTGACTATCAGGGAGCNGTGAAGTATCTGATTACCTACGGAACTTCNGGTAACACAGATGGTTACCAAGTCGGGTTCATGGATATTCGCCCAGCAGTCGAAATTCTCGGTTATCGACCTCAAGATAACCTGATTAAGACCCACCGACACCTGTTTGATTAACTTACAGGTGATGGCTATCCTAAATCAATCCCCCTACTGGATGCAGTGGCTTGAAAATAGATTAAAAGTAGCGTCGCTGATCCTGTTGCTGANGCTGTCCGCCTGTGACCCTTTTTCCGGTTCAAAGCAGCAGGCGACCAGCACGACGGCCGAGAAAACCAGAATCTCTTTCTGGAACGGTTTCACTGGCCCTGATGGACAAACCATGTGGGAAATTGTAAGACAGTTTGAAGCCGATTACCCACAGTATGAAGTCGAAATGGAGATTATTCCATGGAGNACCTACTTCGATAAACTGATGGTTTCGTTGGGATCCGGTAAGCCACCGGATGTGTTTATCCTGCACGAAAACGAGTTGGTCAACTACGTCTTTCAAGATGCCATTCGGCCTTTAGACGATCTGGTCNATGGCCCGCAGGGGCTACCGGTCTCTGACTGNTTATCCTCGATCTGGGAGAGGGTCCGTATCAAGGTTCCGGGNCAGAGCNAAGCCAAAATCTACGGTATTCCCCTCGATTGTCACGATGAAGCCGTCTATTACAACAAAGACTATTTCCGGCAACTAGGGGTTCCACTCCCTGAACAGTTAGATCGGGATAATTTTTTCCATTTGGCTCGCCAATTGACCATTGATCAAGATAAAGATGGTCGTCCAGACCAATGGGGATTCGTGTTTGGTGGATCTGTACGCCGGCANCTTTATACTTTGACCGAGCAGTTTGGNGGACAATTTCTGGACCGTGAAAATGGTATTTGCCTGATCGACCAACCGGCTAGTCAGAAAGCGTTACAGATTCTTTATGATGCCATCAATAAAGACNGTTACATGCCCAATCCAATCCACGATGGTTCCAACCTATGGCANGGATTTTTGCAAGGCCGGATCGCTATGTANACCGACGGGATCTGGATGATGAATGGGATGAAGAAGTTAGCCGACTTCGATTGGGGAGTTCTGCCATATCCCCANCTCGGTGACCAGAAAGCTGTTTGGGCTAGTTCACACGTCCTTTGTTTGCCCCGGTTCAGCGATACCATTGACTGGGAAGCTGCCTGGATCTTTCTAACTTACCTGTCTAACCACGGTGTTGACTGGTCAGATGGAGGACAACTCCCAGCACGGTATTCGCAATTGGCCTCACCTGACTTCACCCAAAAAGAGCACTATCCTGTTTTCGCGGCTCAGATCCCCGACATTATTTTCGGTCCAAACGATCCAAATATTATCGAAATAGAAACACGAATGGAACCGTGTTTGTTGTCAGCCATGTCGGGGCAACAACCGATGCCAAAGATGGTGCAGGAAATAAAGATCTCAGTGGAGAATATTTTGCGCAGGGGTGTGGATTGACAACCGAATATAAACGCTCCAAAAAAATTCAGTCCCTTATTCATTTCTCCTACACGGTTCCCTATCTGCTGCTATTTCTAGGCTGGCTCGTGATTCCGATTATCGCCGGTTTTCTGGTCAGCTTAACTAAATGGACCTTCATTTCTGGCAAATATCAGTTAGTTGGGTTGAAGAACTATGTCGATGCTTTCGCTGACGAACTTTTCTTGAAGGGTATTCAAAATACGATCTATTACACTGTAATGACGGTCATCGGCGGAAACCTTTTCTCCTTTTTTCTAGCCTATGGGTTGACTAGAGTCCAACGGTTCCGCAATCTGTTTCGGAAAGTCTTTTTTATCCCTTTGTTGCTGAGTGTAGGTATCACTGGCATCATGTGGCGATGGTTATATAACACTGACTTCGGACTGCTCAACTACTACTTGGGCTTCCTCGGTCTCAAAAACATCAACTGGTTGGGTGATGTGCGAATCAGTATGCCTGCTGTAGCTCTGATGGCGATTTGGGGGAGTTGCGGGTTCAATATGTTGATCTACTATGCTGGCATTCGTGAAATTCCGACAGAACTGAAAGAAGCCGCAACGATTGATGGTGCGGGCGGATTTTATCAGTTGTGGTCCATCATTCTGCCTTTGATTCGACCCAAAATCCTGTTTTGTCTGGTGATCTCGACCATAGGAAGTATTCAGGTCTTTGACCGTGCCTATATGCTCACCGGTGTTGGTCCTTACTTCGCTAACTACACTGCCATTTTTCACATTTATTATCAGGCATTCCGTTACTTCCGGATGGGCTACGCCTCGGCCTGTGCTTTCGTCCTCGCCCTGTTGATTCTTACTTTCACCTCCCTTCTGTTCCGTTTTTTGGGTAAACACGAGGAGTATTACTAATGACAGACCGGTTTGTGAATCGGTGGGTTTGGAATTTGCTTCTCGGTGTTTGTGCCGTTGTAATGCTACTACCTATTTTTTGGATGTTGGTCACCTCTCTGAAACCGGCTACCGAGGTCTACCAAGATCCACCGCAAATCTTGCCTTCAACACTACGTCCAGCTAACTACATTGATCTGTTTCAACAACCAGGAGTTCCACTGGTGCGATGGTTTTGGAACAGTGTCTTTCTAGCCATTGTTTCGACATTCTTGGTTGTTTCGATTTCGTCCCTTACTGCATTCGCTTTTGCCCGGCTTGAATTTCCGTTTCGAGACCAGCTGTTTTTTTTGATCGTGGCGGCAATGGTGGTTCCAGGACAAGTTACGCTGGTACCTGTCTACATTATTCTGCAAAAATTACGCTGGATCGACACCTACTATGCTTTGATTATTCCAGGTTTGGCTGGACCATTTGGCGTCTTTCTGTTACGTCAGTTTTTTCTCAATGTTCCTAGTGAGATCGAGGAGGCAGCCCGCATCGATGGTTGTGGCAATCTTCGCATTTTCTTCCAGATTATNCTTCCCTTGGCACGTCCGGCCTTGATTACCTTGGCGATTTTTACAGCACTCGGTAGTTGGAATGGATTCTTCTGGCCACTAATCGTTACCAATAGCCTCAATATGCGCACTCTGCCTATTGGCTTGGCCATCTTGAACGGACAGTGGTGGTCAGAGCAACACCTGTTAATGGCAGCCGGTTTTACTTGTGGCTTCCCGATCTTTATTCTCTACCTAATATTTGAAAATCAAATTGAAAAGGGTGTTACGGCGATGTCCTTTCGGTAACTTAACACAAATGATTAACAACTAACATTGATCATTGAAACGATGGAGTTACATAATGGAAAGCGAAAAGACTTCTGCACATAATTGTCCAGACAGTTTCATTCACAGTTTAGGACTGAGTNCTGAAGATCTTCGCTTCGAGAGTCCAGAAAAAGGCTTTAGTTCGAAAGTTTCTCGCAGTTGGAAACAGATTTTACCTGGCAATACGGTGGAACTGGTTTAGGATTAGCAATTTGCAAACAACTGGTAGAGATGATGAACGGANAAATTGGCCTTGAAAGTGACGAAAATGAAGGTTCGACTTTCTGGTTCTACCTTGGCTTCTGTTTAGGCGAGGCCTCTGTCCTACAGTCGAACCAACTGCATTTATCAATTAATTTACCCCTTTTCACCAGGGCNCGAGTACTGGTCGTTGAGGATAATCCGACTAACCAGAAAGTGGTACAGGAGTACCTGCCCTTGATGCAGATCGAATTCGAGATTGCTGAAAATGGCCAGGTTGCTGTTCAGAAGTCCCGCGAACAAACCTACGATCTGATCTTAATGGACTGCCGGATGCCGGTGATGGATGGGTTTGAAACCACGAGGGAAATTCGGCAACGAGGAAAAGGGGCCAATACACCGATTATGGCCATGACCTCCAGTATTCTGGACCAGGCTCGACAACGGTGTCTGNATGCTGGAATGGACGACTATCTGACTAAGCCTTTTCAGGAAGTGGAATTGGTTTCAATCTTGAACAAGTGGTTAAAAGTGAACTGTTCCCCGCGATCGAAACCGGAACTCCAGTCAGGAGTCATTCATGGCCAGTTAACCCACCTGCCAAACGGGCACGGACCAGAGGTCAGCGTCCTCAAGCCACCNTACCNGTTGGCAACCGAGGGATACACCCGTAATTGATCTGGAACTAATCCAAGGGTATAGTTTACAGAATCCGACTTTTTAATCGAAGTGTTGAAAACGTCCCACGAGTATCTTCCAAAGGAGTTGCATAAGTTAAAAATAGCATTGGATGATGGCGACCTAAAACGGACATATAATCATGTCCATGCGATTGGCGGTTCATCGGACACACTGGGGGCAAANGGGTTATCGCAAACAGCATTCCTGATGGAGCAACATATCGAAGCTAAAAACCTGGCCTTGGCAGAAAATGCATTATCGGATTTGGATTTAGCTTGGCTGACTGTTAAAAAGAATTAGATCACCTGATTGGGCTTGGCCAAACCTAACCGAGAGCGAAAAAATGGCCGAAGTCTGGCCTCAAGGGAAAAATAGTGGAAAAATTGAGAATTGGCCTTGTTGGATCTGGCGGAATGGCGAACCGTCTGGCGAATCGATTTTCAAAACGNGGATGCTTGGTAGCGATTGCATCCCGTAATCGGGAAACTGGCANACAACTGGCGGGACAGTATACCACTCACTTTACCGATAAATGGTCAGACTTGATTCAAGCCGATGGCCTCGACGGTATTGCCATCGCGACGCATAACAATAGCCATGGTCAAATTGCTGTAGCTGCACTTGAAGCTGATAAGCACGTTTATGTTGAATATCCGTTATCGATGTCGATTGAGAGTGGACAACGTGCTATTGAGTTGGCGGCAGCCAGAGGCAAATTGCTGCGCGTCTCCCACCCGGAACCTATCTCAGCCAGGCATTTGGCACTTAAGTCAGCAGTTAGCCAATTGGGGCAAGTTCAACTNTCTTCTTTCCTGCGCCTAACACCCGGCCGTGGCGCACGACCGGAAATGCTGTTTAATTTGCCTGTCTCTGGAATTCCAGCCCATTTTTTTATCTATCACATTTATCCGACCGTAGATTTGTTTGGCGGTGCGAAGTGGGTTGAAGCCGCCTCATTTTATGAAGGAATGAGTGATAGCGGTCAATACCAGAAATTTGTCAACAGTTTGCAAATTGAGTTTAGATCTGGTGGTATCGGCCAGTGGACTTGGGCCGGCGGGATTACAATTGAGCAAGCAGAGCAACATCAACGTTATATTTTGACCGACGGTACTTTGATTAGCGCAGATGACGGCTGGCATTTGAGTACGCCAACCGGAACCAAACNGGTTCCTCTGATTAACCTAACACCTAAAGTTGCTCCCTCGATCGAGGAACAGTGGCTACAAGACATCGCCACCGNGAATACGGATCAGTCAATAGCAGATGCTCAAGTGGCGTTAGAATCAATCAAAATTAGTCTGTCGGCACGAATGGCAATTGAGCGGGGACATCGGGTTGAGATTGTTTGAGCCCATAAATCTCAATTTCCCGTATTGATGGAAGTTTAGGCTGGATTTGATTCAGATCCGCAACGCTTTGTCCAAGTTTCTTCAGCCGATCGACTAGCGTTCCTGCTGTCTTTGCTCCTGACTGATCTCCTTGAATCGGCTCGTTTTTGAGTACCTTTTCCACTACCGATCTGGCGCCCAGAACGGCAATCGTATTGACTTTCAACTTGATCTGAGTGGTCCTCGCCTTTACCTCAATCACTGAGGTAGGTGGTCGGTGCTTGACTTGGGTGATTACTCTCCACTCCTCCTCTTGATGGTCGAAGATCCAGAGCTGAAAATCGTTTAAGTCGTCGCTATGGACAACGATTCGATGGATATCCTGAACTGACGCCAGTTGGATAACTGTTTCGGCTGATGGATAACCAGATAGTTTGTGCAAATCCNTCACTTTTAGTGGTAGCAGCGACTGGGTCTGAAGATCTCCGTCGATCATGGCTGGCGTGGTTGCTGTTGCCTCTTGTGCTAGGTTTTGGCTCCACTGTTGTTCTAACATGGAAGTACACCCGACCCAAATCACCATCAATATTCCCCAGATCATCTTATTTGCGCCCGTCCGCATGATAGATCTCCTGTGATAGTTCAAGTAAACGGATGGAAGTTGTTTAAGGTTCACTCTAACTAAATGGTGTGCATATTCACCGAGTACTAGGCTATAATGTCCAATAGCTTTAACTGATGATAAGACGGGATCTTGTAGATGGCAAACCCTTCAGCAGATCTGGTGATTATTGGTGGTGGCATCATTGGCTGTACCATCGCTTACTATGCTACCCAGGCTGGTCTGCAGACAATTGTAGTAGAGAAAAACCCTCGCCCGACGCAAGAGGCCTCCTGGGCGGCAGCCGGCATTTTAGCTAACCACGCTTCGACCGATCAGCCCTATACCCAACTAAGCCGTAAAAGTTTGTCGCTGTTCCCCCAGTTGGCTGTAGATCTGCATCAGGCCACAGGCATTGATATTGAGCTTCGCTCACACGGTTCTCTGTTCCTCTGTTTCAACCAGGANGAGTTCCAGAACTGGAGCGGTCTAGCCAAACGACGTCAGAATCGAGGATTGTCAGCAGAAATCCTCTCGCCGCCAGAGGTAGAGAAACTAGAACCTATGGCTAGCCGAGAAATTACGGGCGCCGTTTTATTTCCCGACGACTGTCAGGTTCGCCCCCCTCGATTTGGCTCAGCTATGGCCTTAGCAGCGCAACTGCAAGGAACCCGATTTATCTGTGGCAATGGGGTTGACCGGTTTCTATTTCAGGATCAGCAAGTTATCGGCGTCACGGTAAACCAGGAACAGATTTTTGGTGATCAGTTTGTGGTGGCAACGGGTTGCTGGACGGAGCAACTTACCACCCATCTGGAGTATCCTCTGCCGATTTCACCTGTTCGAGGGCAGGTGGTAATGACTGAGGTTGTGCCACAACCGCTAACTCGTATCCTCGAAGGGAATGGCGCTTACATCGTACCACGGGCCGAGGGAAAGATCCTGATCGGTGCAACGATAGAAGAAGCCGGCTACAATAAGCAGACCACTCTAGGCAATACGCTAGATCTAATCCAGGTAGGTGTTCAAGCTATGCCGTGCCTGGCAGATGCACCATTACTCAAAACCTGGGCTGGTCTTCGCCCCTATACCAAAGGAAATCCTTACCTAGGTTGGCTACCGGGGCATGACAATGTAGTAGTGGCAACCGGGCATTACAAAAACGGGATCTTACTGGCTCCAATTACGGGTCAGCTAATTAGCCAGTTGCTGAGCGACCAGACACCAACTATTCCTCTAGAGCCGTTTAGAGTGGACCGACACGCTTCATCTACAACAGATTAAGTTTCGTTGATGACGATCTCGGCTATTAAGGTTACACCCCGTTCGATCCTGCTCGGCATTTTATTGATCCCGGTCAATGTCTATTGGATGACGATTGTCGAGGTCAAATACTATTCTCTCGACGGTTCCTGTTTACCCCTCTTTATCCAGCCAGTATTCATCCTTTTTCTGCTGATCTTAGCCAACCTGCTGCANCGAAACCTGCGGCCTGATACTGCGCTTAACCAGGCCGAACTNTTAACCATCTATATCATGGTGGCTATGTCCTGCACTTTCGCCGGACATGATACTATGCAAAATATGTTCGGTGCCATTGTGCATCCGTTCTGGTTTGCCACAGCGGAGAACGAGTGGCAAAACCTGTTTTGGCACTATATTCCCCGCTGGTTGACTGTTACTGATCAACAAACCCTTAAAGGATTTTATGAAGGTGAATCCTCAATCTACTTAGCGCAAAATCTGTTGTACTGGATTCGTCCGCTCATTTTTTGGGGAATCTTTTTTTTGGTGATGNTGTTCGCTATGCTCTGTATCAACACACTGATTCGCAAACGCTGGACCGAACAAGAGAANTTAGCCTATCCCATCATCCAACTGCCGCTGGGCTTGTCTGAAGATGCCGGTATCAAACTGCTCCGAAACCGAATTATGTGGATCGGTTTCGGCCTGGCCTTTATCATCGGGTTGATCAACGGTATTGCCTACCTGAATCCTGCAGTACCTGATATTCCTTATATTAAGCGCACATCGGTTTGGGATCATATCTTTACCCAACGCCCCTGGAATGCGTTGCAAGGGGTTCGAGTTTCGATGTACCCGTTTATGATCGGGTTGGCCTTTTTTCTTCCCCTAGACCTCTCCTTTTCCTGTTGGTTTTTCTTTCTTTTACGTTATGTCGAACGCATCATTGGTTATGCGCTGGGTACACGCTATTTTCCTGCTTTGAACGACCAGGCTTCTGGTGCCTGGATTGCACTCTTTTTTATTGCCGTTTGGGTAACNCGCCAGCATTTGNTAGAGGTGGGTAAACGCATTNTTGGTCTTGACACCAGTTTGAACGATACTGATGAACCGATGCCCTATCGCTGGGCGGTGGTTGGTTTGATTGCTTCGTTCCTGATTTTAGCAATTTTTACTCGCNTNGCCGGCATGCAGGTGTGGATCGCCGCCATCTTTTTTGGCCTCTATTTCATGCTCTCCTTTGCCATCACCCGAGTGCGGGCTGAACTTGGCACACCACACGAAATCTACTATGTCAATCCGCACGATATCATGGCCACGGCTGGTGGAACCCGAAACTTCGATCCTTCTAGCCTAACCATCGTTTCACTTTTTTACTGGTTTAATCGTGGCTATCGAAATCATCCCATGCCGAATCAAATTGAGGCCTTCAAGATAGCGGAATCGGTTGGAATGCCCAACCGCTCTTTGTGGCTGGCTATGGTGGTGGCAATTATCGTTGGTATTGTAGCCACTTTTTGGGCCAACCTGGATGTCACCTTCCGCAATGGGGCTATCGCTAAAGCAGGAGGGTTCAAAGATTGGGTCGGGCGTGAGTCTTTCAACCGGTTGCAAAGATGGTTGCACAATCCATCTGAGCCAAATCTGACTAAGAGCGGATTTATGGGGTTGGGTGGACTGCTGACTCTCGGTATGATGTTTATGCGGGTCCGTTTTTTGTGGTGGCCGTTTCACCCCGCTGGTTATGCGTTGGCCATTAGTTTCGCCATGGACTATTTCTGGTTTACCTTCCTTGCCGCTTGGCTGATCAAACTGTTAATTGTCCGTCACGGTGGTCTGCAAACGCACCGCCGACTGGCGCCTTTTTTTCTCGGTTTGATCTTGGGCGACTATGTGATTGGATCTATTTGGTCGTTGATCGGTACAGGGTTAGGGGTTAGAACCTACAAGATCTTTATCTAANTCCTTCCCTTACTGCAAACAAATTACCAAATTGCTGCGTNCCAGATGTGCAGAATAAGTGAGATGATTTAGCNGATACAAACAATAAGAGGTNTTATAAATTATGAAAGTATTGGTAATTGGTGGAACGGGTAATATCAGCCGCCGGATTGTCACCGCCTTGTTGAAACGCAACCATCAAGTTACGATTTTTAATCGGGGGCAGCATTCAGATCCCCCACCAGTGGAGGTACGAGTGATTCTTGGTGACCGAAAACAGAGAGACGACTTTGAACGGAAGATGAAAACCGAAACCTTTGACGCGGTTATCGATATGATCTCTTTTAATGCTGAGGACGCCGCTTCCGCTATTCGTGCTTTCGAGAGACGAATCCAGCACTTTATTCAGTGTTCAACGGTGATGACTTACGGTCCGCCCTTTCCCCGTAATGGCATTAGTNTTACCGAANCTGACCTGCTGAACGGAGCCTCCGCTTACGGTTTAGGCAAAATAGCGGCTGACAATCTGCTCTTAAAATCGTATCGAGAAAGTGATTTCCCCACCACTATTTTGAAACCGTCTTATACCTACGGCCCTGGTGTCAATGTGCATCGTCAGGTGGGTGGTGATGGCAGTTGGATTGATCGACTACGGAAAGGTAAGCCTATTTTATCCGCGGGTGATGGGTTGAATCTATTCCAGTTCCTGTCATCACATGACGCGGGAGAAGGCTTTGCCGAAGTAGCAGGTCGAACTGAGTGTCTGGGTCAGATTTATAATATTGTTCATCCTCAACCCAGAACATGGAACCAATGGCATCAAGCGGTGGCCGAAGCTATTGGTGTTGAGGCGGAGATCGTGCCTGTGGCTCAAGAGACATTGGTCGCTATTGCCCCCGAACGATTCAAAGGGCTAGCTGGNAACTTTGGTCATACCCAAGTTTTCGACGGCCAAAAATTAGCCCAAGTAATTCCTGAGTTCCAACCCAAAACGCCTCTGGTGGGAAGTTTAGCTGAAAATGTCGAATGGATGGACCAGCGGAACCTGATTCCAAACAGCGATGAAGATCTGCTAGAGGATAAGATTATTGCTGCGGTAAGAAAACTACCGACCCAAATTTAGTCCTGCAGTGTTCAATAGGATCTACATCTGGGCCATGAGACAGTAAAAAAATATTCCCAACCGACATTATTAATCAGCGGTTGAATGGAAAGTTTCTGCTGAAATGAGGCATTATCCATCATCACTACTTGACCTACTTTTCAATCTAGGACATCAGCATTCTTCTACCCAAGAAGTAAAAACAGTTTATCGGTTTACCTTTTCATTTCACATGCGTCAATATACGTATGACATGCTACTAGATTATGAAGGCAAAAAGCCAACATTCTAAAAACATGATCTATATTGCTATGGCTAGTTAGCACAGTGACCTCAACTGAGGCTCAAACTTCTCTAATTTCTTTCCAACGGCCCCTAAGCAAGTTGAGCTGACTGAAGCATAAGTATGCCGACGTCCAGGGCCGGATGTTTTTACCGTATTTTGATGTTATTTTTAAAATTTGGCTTTAATTTTAACCGGCGCTAAAGAGGATTGAACGCCGTTGCTGTCATCAAGACAGTCCGCTAGTTCCAGTACTTGCTTCTTTGCCCAGGGTCCCTCACAGCTCATAGACCTGTTTTTTTGATTTCCATTCCCCTCGTTGATACCAAAACCTCATCATTAAACACTGCACAATATTCGACAAAGCTATCCCTATCCAGATGCCTACCATCCCCATCAGACGGGAAAGTACCAGTACCAGAACCAAGCCAATAGACAGTTGGGAGATCCCTGTAATTATCATTGGAGAAATGGTATCTCCCGCCCCATTCAGCGCTCGACCCAGCACACTGGAGACCACCATAAAGCCAAACGTGGCCGCCAGATAACGCAGGTAAACACTCCCAATTTCCATCACTGATCGCTGATGGGTAAACCAGCCCACAAAATAATGTGGAATGATAAACATAACAGCCCCAACCAACATTACAACAAGCGCCGCCAATCTACTGCCGAGTTGGACCGATTGTTCAACTCGGTCCAGGCGATTAGCTCCCAGATTTTGTCCGACCATTGGACCCACCGCCGTTGAAAAGGCAGTGCCGAAATGCATCACTAGGATACGGAGTCTCATGCTGATCGCATAAGCGGCTACCGCATCGGTACCGAAAAAGGAGACCACTCGAATAAAGGCCAAGCGCGAGCCATGCCTGAGTAAGGCTTGCATGGAAGTAAAAATGCCCAGTTTCATAATCTGACCCATGATCTTAAAGTTAACACCCGGTTTCACCCAGCTCAAACCAATCACGCCCTGCCCACCTAAACAGAAGGACAGAAGCATCACTACACCCACCCCTCGGCTAATCAAGGTGGCATAGGCTGAGCCGACAACACCCAGAGGTGGAAAGAACCAAATCCCAAAGATAAGCAGCGGATCCAGAACGATGTTTAGAATTGTGGAGCAGATTAAGACCACCATTGGTGTGATAGCATCTCCAGCTGCTCTAAAAATGGCATTTAAGGTCCGGGATAGGAACATCAAGACCAATCCGAGCAGCGTCACTTGCAGATAGCCAATACCCAGTAGGATCACATCCTTTTCTGCTCCCAGCAGCCTCAACCCAGATTCAGCCAAAGGGTATCCCAAGCACCCAACGCCCAAGCCACAAATTAGACTGAGGATCAAGGCTTGCATGGCAATGCGCTGCCCATCCTCAGGCTTGTTGGCCCCAAGAGATTGGGCTACCAGAATCACCGTCCCGGTTGAGATACCATGGCCCAGAATACCAATTAAGCGCAACAAATTTGCGCTCATTGCTACTGCTGCTAGTGCCGGAGCGCCTAATCTACCGACGAAGATCATATCAACAACATTAAAGAGATCTTGAAGCAGCTGACTGCAAAAACTAGGCACAGCCATACGCAAAAGGTTAGCCAAGACGCTTCCCTGCGTCAAATCGTACCGGGAATTTTTCATGCTAGTTCATTTAGACTAATACCCTTCGTCAGTGGGGCTAGATTTTGGCCACCATATCAGGAAAGTACTTGTATCTCGATCTTATCTTGCTGTGGCAATTCTGTCTGAGCCTCTAAAGGTTGTTCCTCCTATAGGCTAAGAATGCAGCCGTAACTTCAGTGGTCCTGATCTTTAACCCCGTTGTCGTCTTTTGACTTCTGCCCTCGATACTTAGTTTTAACCCCGACTGCTGGTAAAGCAGCATCCATCCAGGCGCTTAATGAGATTTCAAGTAAAACCTTTCTGCTCGGAAAAGGAACCGAAACAAGATAGAACCCGGAATGCCTGGCTCTGGCTATCTCACTCATCCTGTTTTACCGCTACCCCCCCAAGGGCCTTCGATATATGGGAAGTGTTGTTCCAGGTCTGTTGCTAATTCGACTCCCCAACCCGGTGCTGTGGGTAGTTCCATATAGCCGTCCCGAATGACCGGCTTTTCTTTCAGGATGTCCCACTGCAACGATCCCTGTCCGGTGAAAATCTCCAACTCTTCTGTCTGTGGTAATGTTAGGACCAGGTGTGAATTGTCCATAGTCAATAATCCATTGTGCCAATTTTTCGGTATTACTATATTTGCCGATTAGAGTCGACTTTCTCCTCTCGATTTCCTGGTGGATGAGGTACGGCGCACCATAAGTCGATGGCTCACTGATGCCACAGATGCCTTCGTCCATATTGATAACTAGAATCGAACAATCCGCCTTATAGACGTGAAATGTAGCACTGAACCATTGGCGAAATGGCTCGTGAGGACGACTCAGGCATAAAGCAGAAATATCTATAAGCTTCATATAAGCCTCCGCATCATATTCAGTTCATCGGATAGAGGGCCAGGCAGACGTTGGAGCCCAACCGGTCTAAAACCTTCAATCCTTCCATTACCTGGATATGACTCTTTACACCAGTCAACCCGATTGTTAGTCTCTCCATTAGATGAAAATCAACCGCCCAATCAGGCTAGACGAGAATGGAAGGCTTCTCCTAAACTCTCAGATAGAGGTGTGGTTTGGAATCGAGGCCTAATCTCCGGTTCTTATTTTACCTTATCTATCCTATCTTAATTTCTGGCCAGCTCCATACCGTCGTTAAAATCTTGGGTCGACCGGATGAAACCGGCCAGTTTCCAAGCCATCCGCCACAACCAGCACCGCTGCCCACTGAACGGTCAATTGTGTACTCTCAGATAGGAGTCGATATCAAACCACATCCATCGCTTTCATCCCAGGATCAAATTCCCCACTAGCTGGCCAAATGGTCCATTATCCCCTCCTTACTGCGGAAGAGGAGCGACAACTGGCGCCAGCGAATCCCGGTGATACTCAAGCTCATCAAGCTCTGGTCCTCTGCACAAGAAACGGTATATAGATGTTGTTTCTTCGTCTAGTTTGCTCGGTAGCCTAAAATACAGCCGACAGGGCCTGCTCCGGGAAGATCTGGTGCAGGAGGGCAGTAGGTCGGTCTGATGAAGACAGCTAGAAAATTAGATTATCACAAAGGGATCAATGAACTGGCGGCCGAAATGGAACTAAAGCTGGACCAGGTTAGGCTGATCCAAAATCTAAAAACCCGGATGATTTCGCTGGATCATCCGCAGGAAAGTTAAGACAGTTCATTGTCATTGATTAAGTAGATCGAAGATCCAAATGCCACCCCAGAGGCAACCTATCTGGCGGACCTGATAGATCAGCAACGGGTGCAGGCACTACCGAGTCAGCTCAGTTGGTAGCAAAGCTAAGTTGAAACACTGTCAAATTGGAGAACGATTAAAGCTAAGTCGAGAGCGAATTCGGTAAATCGAAAAGGATACCCTGAGCAAGTTGAGCCGACTGATTAAGCCCCGAGGCGAGAGGAGGCAAGGTAGCAGAATGTTGTTATAGAATTGGCCTCAGAGCAGAAAACAGAGTATTGGCCGTAAGCGGGTGGCCTCCTGAGGAGATGGAACCAATGGCATCAAGCGGTGGCCGAAGCTATTGGTGTTGAGGCGGAAATTGTGTCTTTGGCTCAAGGGACATTGGTCGCTATTGCCCCCGAACGATTCAAAGGGCTAGCTGGAAACTTTGGTCATACCCAAGTTTTCGACG